>JAYUSQ010000102.1:0-55849 GCA_043755595.1 Acidobacteriota bacterium
TCAAGGTGGATACTGGAGTTCTGTCTTCGGAAATCGTAGTTACAGGAATTGGCTTGGCCAGCCCGCTTGGCCTGGATATCGACTCGGCGTTCGCGTGCCTCCTGCAGGGTGGAGTGCGCGGGCGCGTCGCCGTGCCCCGCTATGAGTTCAGCGGACTCCGCGCCCCTAAGAATCAAAAGTTCCTTTCCCCTTCGGCCCGCCATCTGATGTGGGCGGGCTTGCAGGCGATGGAACGTAGCGGTTGGACACGTGAGTCGCTCACGCCGGAACGGACGGCGATCTTCACCGCGTCCGGCCAAGTCGGGCTGGAGCCTTCGCAGATTTTTCCGGGCTTCAAAGTGGCGAGAACGCCCGAGGGATTGCCAGATTGGGCGGCGCTGGGCGGGCCGGCCTCCCGATCTCTGGATGCTTACTTTCCCTTGCGCGCCCTGGCGAATTCCGGGTTGGCGTTGCTGGCGATGGAGATTGGCGCGCGCGGCCCATCGAATAACTTTGTGCAGTCCGATACGGCGGGAGTGTGGGCCGTGGATGCTGCGATGGGCGCGTTGCAGGAAGGCTTGTGCGATGTGGCTATCTGCGGCGCGTTCGATTCCTTGCTCACGCCGGCGAACGAACTCAACTACCGGCGCAAGGGGCTGATTTCAATGCGCGGATGGATGGCGCCGTTCGATCGTGAAGCCGATGGCGTGGTGCTTTCCGAAGGCGCCGCGGCCTTGGTGCTGGAACGGCGAACCGATGCGGCTGCGCGCGGTGCGGAACCGCTGGCGGGGATCTCGCTCGATAGTGCGAGCGAGCCGGATTTTGTGGTAGCTGCCGGGCATGCGGTGCCGGAGTTGGATCGTGAAGAAGGTGGCAGGATTGGCGCGCGGGCATTCTGTACGGCCTTGAAAGGGGCGACTGGTTACAGCGGCGCGGCCACGGCGTTGGCGGAAGTGGCACTCGCGATTGCGTCCTTGCGAGCGCGTGCGGTTCCCGCCGTAGCGGGTTTGGTGCAGGTCGCGGACGGTATCGATTTGCGGTTGGTGCGTGGCGAGGCCAGGCGATTACCCGAGGGCGGCACGTTGCGTGCGCGTTGTTTGTCTCGATCGTGGCTGGGCGAGACAGCCCGGCTCACCGTGGAGTATCCTCATCAAGATGGCCGAAACCAATAAACAAATCATGCGGCGATTCGTCGATGAAGCCTGGAATAAGAAGAATCGGGAAATCGTCTATCAGTTACTCACGCCTGATTTTCGCCACTACATGCCGGGCTTGAAGAAGCCCATGGTCGGACCGGCGGCCTATCAGCAATTGATCGATACATTCGGCGCGGCGTTTCCCAATAGCCGGATGGAGATCGATGAAGTGTTCGGCGAGGGCCCGCGCGTCTGCATCCTCTGGACATTCACCGGCACTCACAAAGGCGTCTTCAACGAAATCCAACCCACTCGCCGGAAGATCAAGCTGTCAGGCGTCGGCGTTGGACGGATGCAGCGCGGCAAGATTGAGGAAGTGTTGTCGATGTTCGACAACGCGAATTTCCAGGCCATGCTGACTGGCCAGAAGTAGCGCGCTGGAATCTTTCAGAACGCCGCGCTGGCCGGAACGGACGCTCCGACTCCATTCGTGAGGCTCACCGATACGCCACGCAGACGCGAGATATCGCCGCGAACCGTGAACGTTTGGCGGTAGGTCAGCGCAGTGCCGAATGCCGTGGACTGCGCGTCCGCGAACCAGCGGCCAGTTAGTTCGCCGATGGGTAGATTAATTTGGATTGAATCGTCGAAGACGAATTTCGCGGTTTCAAACTCTCGGGTCGGCGAATAGGCGGACACCAGGACTTCGAACCCATCGCCGGTCTTCTGTAACTTGATCGCTCGAATTTGTGGCGGCGTGGGCGCGACCACTGCGCTTTGACGCAGCACCGATTGAGCGGTGCGGCCCGCAGATACGAGGCTCGCCTCAATCTGAATCGTGCCCGCCGTCGTACCGGTTTGCAGCGACAGCGGCGCAGCGGGCGCCAGTTGCCCCGCCGGGATCACCACGCGCGCCAATCGCCCGCCGGTCGAAAAGAGAATCGCCGGATCACTCGGACCGTCGAACCCCAGTTGCACGATCAACGCAAGGTCCGCCGGATGCGAATGGTCCAAGAGAAACTCCAGCTTGGTCTGCCGCGCCGGGCTCAATCCCGAAAGCGGCGTCATTTCGAGGGCCGGTAGCGGCGGGAGCAAAACCAGCAGCCTCGCTTCGGCAAGAGTAGAGTGCCCGGCGCGATCCCGCACTTCAATCGTGAAGACGGACTCGCCCTCTCGCCGAGGCACTCCCTCAATGCGCCCGGCTGTCAGGGCGACGCCTTCCGGCAGCGCGCCCTCAGCGAGGCGAAACGTATAGGGCGGCGCGCCCCCTGTGGCCGCGAGTGGCAGCGAAAGCGCAGCCCCCATCACTGTTTCCGTGCGCGCCACCTCTGTCATGCGGAGTCGGGCAGCGACATGCAACGCCACCGTCGCCGGCGCCTCGGCTCCGCCGGCATCACGAACCCGCAGCGACAGACGATACGTTCCCGCTTGGGTGAGTGTGCCGCGCAACCGGCCCGTAACTGAATCGAATTCGATTCCAGGTGGGAGATCGCCCGCCGCGAGCGTCCACGAATACTCACCCGCGCCGCCGGTTGCCGAAAGTCTGATGTCGACGGCGTCACCTTCCGCTAGGTCGCCAGCCGAGTCCGGCAGGGCGACGCTGAGGGGAACTCGCACGTCGAGAGTCATTGACCGTGCCACGGTCTTGCCTGCCGAGTCTCGCGCCCGCAGCGTCAACTGCGCCATGCCCGGTGCGCTGTTGGCGACGCCGGATATCCGCCCCGTCTTTTCGTCGAGCACCAAGCCGCGCGGCAGTGCCCCGGCGATAATCTTCCACTCGGCGACCGGCGGAGTACCGCCCTCGGCCACCGCTTGCGCCGAATAGGTTTGCCCCGCCACTGCGGCTGGGAGCGCCGGCCCGGTCAAGATGCGGAGTTCGCCCGTTACGGCAAGCTGCAATCGGAGCGACGCCGTGGCGCCCGCCGAGTCCATCGCTTTGACGGAAAAATCGTACATTCCCTGCACCGATGCATAACCAACTATGGTTCCGTTGTAGCCGTCAAGATGCAACCCAGGCGGCGCCGCGCCGGACGCAAGGGCAAATCGCACGGGCGGAGTGCCCCCTGAAATCGCAAGGGCCTGTGCGTAGAATTGCGTGTGCGGCGCCGAAGGAAGGTTCGGCTCAACAATCCACGCCAGCGGCGGATTGACGGCGAGCGTCAACGCTTCGGTCGCTTTCTTGTCGGTGCGCGTGACCGCGATGGAGATTGGCGCGGCGCGCGCGATCCTAGTCGCAGGGATGTCCGCTTCGAGGCGCGTGTCGCTCTGGATTTGTGTCGGGAAAGCCGTGCCGTCCAAGAGGATTCGCGTGGTGGCGGTGAATCCCTGGCCGTTGACCACCAGCGTGAAGGCCGGACCTCCAGCCGTGACGGCGGCCGGCTGCAGGGCTCGTAGTACGGGCTCCGCGCCATGGCTCAACGACGCAAAGACGCCGCATTGCAACAGGCGGCAAAGTCTATGGAGCACCGGCAGAACTCGCTCCTGGCGAAATTGTCAGGGTGGGCGTCGACCCCGAAGCGGCAGTTCCCAACGCACTCACGCCTCCTGAGTGCGGCGGTGAAGCGCCGCCGGCTAGCCCCACCGTTGCTGCGGTCGCAGCGCCGGCCGCGATGGCGGCGAGCCAATAGAGACTTTTCGATTTCTTGCCTGGCGTTGTCATTGCCTCTACGGGCGCGGCATTGATTTGTTGCAGGGACGCTCGGGCCACGGCTCCTTTATGAGTGGCCGCAATGCGGATTTCCCATTGGCCGAGTTGAGAGTTAAGCTTCACCGCCGGAACGGTGGCTTCTCCCTTATCGTCCGTCTGGACCATGGCGATCCGGCCGTCGGCAAACTGCGCTCCCGGCCCGGCATCCGGTAGACGGAACGTGACAGCCGCCCCCTTGACTGGCCGCCCATCCGGCTCCGAGACCCGGACGCGCGGCATGTTGAACCCGCGGCCGCGCAGGTTGTAGATCGCGCCGTCGCCTTCGAGAATCTCCATCTTAAGAAGAGTCTCGGGCAGGTCGGCCGCCAGAGCTATCGCCATCGCCATCCAGATGCCAATCAGACGCACAAAGGAAGAGTGCGTTGAGCGGGGAAATATTCTCACTCGATTTTCAGGGAGAATGAGAAAAGACGGGAGACGGAGGTTTCAGGCGGGTATGGATCGCGGCAAAACGCTGATCGGAGTCTTGGGCGGGTTAGTGTCCGGCTTGGCCGTGATGGCCGGACTATTGGCCGTCGTGCGCGCGATCAGCATCACGCCTGCACCCGCGCCAAAGCCGCCGGGAAAGATTCGTGTGATGGTGCGATCGGCGATCGGGAGCGGACAACTCCTGATTGACGGGGAACTCTGCGGGTCGGGCAAATGCGAATTGGACTTGAAGCCGGGATTGCATGTGGCCGAAGCGCGGCGCGCCGGGTACGAAGGCGAGTCACGCGAGTTTACCGCCAAAGCCGGCTTGGAAATCGAACTGGCTCTGAAGCCGCTGCCATCGGTAGTGGAAGTGGTAAGCGACTTGATGAGCGGAGAGTTGCGGCTCGACAACCAGCCCGCCGTCGCGCTGGGAGGAGGCGGCGCGCAACTCACCGGCATCGACCCGGGCGAACACCGCCTGCGATTCAACAGCGGCGCCTTTCGTGCAGACTTCAAATTCGAAGTGCAACCCGGAGCCCCGCCGAGGCTCCTGGTTCCTCCGTCGGCGAGCGGTCTACGTGCGATCGTCGTGGCCGGGGCCGGACCCAATGGCAGACTGTGGGCGACCGACAAAAATGCCGAGTTGGCGATCGGCGCCCGCGAGCTTGGCTTGATTCCCGAAGAAGGGCTGGCGCTGCCTGCGATGGAACGGGGCGCGCATCGCTTTGTATTGAAGCCCGCAAAGGGCCAGGAGATCGGCTTCGCGTATGAGATCGCGGCCAATCCCACGGCGTGGATCTGGCTGCGAACCAACCGGCGGCTGGGCACTCTTCGCATTCTGACGGCCGATGCGGACGACGCCAAGGTGATGCTGGACGGCAAAGATACGGGCGCGCGGATACGCAATGGCCGGTCAATGATGCTGGCGCCGCCAGGCAATCATCTGGTGGGGGTGGAAAAGGTGGGCTTCGCCGCGCCGGGCGAGCGGCAAGTGGCGGTGCTGGAAGGCGGCGAGACCGAGATCGAGTTCAAACTGGTTCCTCTTCCGACGCGCGCGCTGTTGCCGATTGCCGGCGCTCCGCCTGGCGCGGTTTTCGCGATCGACGACAAGCCGGTGGGAACAGCCGCGCTTGACGGGTCTTTGCTGGTGGGCGATCTTGATCCCGGCCAGCATCTGGTGACGGCGCGGCGCGAAGGTTTCCTTCCTGGCCGCTGGGAGACCAAACTGACGGTGGGCCGCGGCGCGGTCCTGTACGCATTGATGATGCGAGCGCCGGCCACGCTGCGGATTGAACTCAGCGCATCGGGTGCGGCGGACGCCAAACTCACCATTCGACGGCTCGGGCAATTCGAAGAGCGCGCGGTGACCGGATCAATCCTTCAGCTTCCTGAGGGCGAGTACACGGTGACCGCCTCGGATGCCAAGGAGCAGCGCGTCTCAACTCACGTACGGCTTGAGGCTGGGAAAGAGACCACCGTGTCGCTTAGTCTCGGCGCGCGCCTTCTGGTGCAAGAGACAGCCGAACCCGCCAAACCCGCCAAACATCTTTCGCTGAGCGATTGGGATGGCGCGCCCGGATGGACTCGCCAGGGCGACCGGTTGGTGAACGAGGGCAACGGCATCATGCTTGCGCCGGTGCGCGCCAGCGGGCAGACTGTCATTTTCAACGCTCACGCGCGCCCCGGTAAGTCAGTGCGCTGGGTCACGCAATTCCGGGATGCCAACAATTACACCTTGTACGAACTCGGCGGCGGCGGCTTGAGCCGAAGCGATCTGGTGCGCGGCAAACGTATCTTGCGCAACCGCGCGCCGCTCAATGGCGCGGCAACCGAATCGGTGCGAGTCCGCATGATCCAGCAGGCGGGCGCGCTGCGTACGAGCGTCTTTGCCGGCGGTCAATGGGTGGACCTCGATACGGCCGACACGACTAATGGCACCGGCCGCTTCGGTTTTTATCTGGTGGAACGCGATTGGCTGGCGGTCAGCGAATTCCGCTACGAGTATTGAGTATGCCCTCTTTCATCGATGTTTCCCATCCCATTGAAGCGGGAATGCCAACCTACCCCGGCCTGCCCGTGCCGGAGGTGAAAGTGTTCTTCGACTATGAAGAATCGCGAACGCGCTATGGCGGACTCTCGGAGTTTTACATCGCCTCGTTGCACCTGTGCGGTAACACGGGCACTTATGTCGACGCTCCACTCCACCGCTTCCGGGGCGGCGCGGACTTAGCTGCGTTACCTCTGGCAAGCCTCGCGCACCTGCCCGCCGTGGTGGTTCGCCAATCGGGCCAATCGGCAATTGGGCCCGATGCGTTTCGCGGCCTCGATTTGACGGGCAAAGCCGTGATCGTCGAGACAGGCTGGTCTGCGCATTGGCGGACGCCTCGCTACTTCGAACCGAATCCGCATCTCACTCGCGACGCCTGCCTCCTGCTGCGCGATCAAGGCGTGAAGTTGGTGGGGATCGACTCGGTCAACATCGATTCAATGACAGACCTGAGCCGCCCCGCTCATACGACGCTGCTGGGCGCGGGCATCCCAATCTGCGAGCATATGACCAATCTGGCGGCCCTCCCTGAGCAGGGCGGCTACCTGCACGCCGTGCCGATTCCCTGGGTCGGCGGAGCGACATTTCCGGTGCGCGCCTACGTGATGGTATGACGGAAATGTTACGCTCTCCTTATGCGCTACTGGGGATGTTTGAAACTCTCACTCTTCACTCTTTCGTCCATTTGTCTGTTGGCTCAAAGCAGTTCCCGCTTCGGAGGTACGGTTACCGACCCGACTGGCGCGGCTGTGTCCGGCGCCAAGGTTAAACTCACCGGCGACGATACGGGCGTCACCTTTGCGACCGAAACCGGCGCGGCAGGCAACTACCAGTTTGAGGCGATTCAGATCGGCCTCTATACGGTGTCGGTCGAGTTGCCGGGCTTCAAGAAATTTTCTTCGAAGGCGAATCAGGTCTCCGTGGGCGGACCCACGACGGTGAACGTGAAGCTGGATGTCGGCAACGTCGTCGAATCGGTCGAAGTCTCGGGCACGGCTGAGCAAGTGGAGTTGAGCCAGTCAGGCAATATCGGCCCGGTGATCAATGAGCGCATGATGAAGGAGATGCCGATCGTCGCGACACGGCGGCGCGATCCGACGTCGATCCTCACCTACTTGCCCGGCATGAACTCAGGCGGCAACACCGGTGGCGGCGGGCACATGAACGGCGCGCGAGACCGATCGTGGAACTTCACGCTCGATGGCATCGACATGAACGAAGTGAGCGCCGGCGGCGGCGTGGGCAACAACCCGATCCGCACGAATCCCGATGCCGTCGCCGAAATGAAGATCATCACTTCGAACGCGTCGGCCGAGTACGGGCGCAACAGCGGCGGCCAGGTTTCGCTGGTCACCAAGAGCGGCACCAATGAGATTCACGGCAATGCGTTCTGGTTCTACCGCACGCCCCGGCTTAATGCGAATCAATGGGAAGATAACCTGAACCGCATCGGCAAGCAGATGTTCGTGCAGAACATTTACGGCGGGTCGATCGGCGGTCCGATCAAGAAGAACAAGCTTTTCTATTTCGCCAACTGGCAGGAACTGGCGGCCAGCCGTTCGGTTTCGCAAACCGCGATCGTGCTGACGCAGGAAGCGCGTAATGGCAACTTCCGCTACGCGACTTCGGGCCGCAATTTCCCGGCTGGCGTGGCCGGCGCTTCGGTCGACGCCAGCGGCAACGTTATCGTGCCGATTGCGGGCTACAACATCGTGAACAACGACCCGGACCGCCGCGGCTTCGATCCCACCGTCGCTGCTTTGATCAAATCGACGCCGCTGCCGAACCGCTTCGATGCGGGCGGCGACGGACTGAATACCAGCGCCTTTGTATTCCGTCCGACGGAGACCGAAGATCAACGGGACCTCACCTTCAAGCTGGACTACGTCGTTAATAACCGGAACACCGTCTTTGGACGCATCTACTGGGGCTATCAGAATACCTTGTGCGATGGTGTGAATGGCGGCCTGCCTCGTGTGCCAGGCGCTCCGTGTCTGGTGGACACCAAGCGGCTGCCGCGCAACTACGCTTTCAACTGGCGCAGCAATCCTACCGCGACCGTGACGAATGAGTTTGTCACCGGGTACAGCCGATACTTCTTCGACTTCCCCAGCCCGACGCAGGATCTGAAAGTTCCGACCCTAACAGCGCCGCTTGGCATAACCATTCCGACGGCGACGACTTTCGGCAACGCGCGCGAACTGAAGACTTTTCAATTTGCCGACAACCTTTCTTACTTCAAAGGCAAACACGCCTTCAAGGCCGGCACGAACCTGCGGTTTGTTCAGCACCTGGACACGCGCGGCAGTATCGGCGGCCAGAACTCGGCGCTGGTGGTGAATTTCGATCGCACGATCAACACTGTGAATCCCCAGGCATTCGGGTTGCCTGTCGGGATTCAGCAGGCGAATGACCGTCCGGCGCTGGAATCGATGATTAACTTACTCCTCGGCCGCGTGGGCACGGCCGCGCAAGGGTTTGTGGCCGAAGGCAATGCGTTTCGGACTGGCACCTTCAACTTCGACTCGCGCTATTACGAATATGACTTCTACGTGCAAGACTCGTGGAAGGTATCGAAGCGCCTGACCGTGGATATTGGTCTTCGCCTCGACGGACGCCGGGCGCCCGCTTCGGCTGGCCAGCAACCGATCCTTACGCCGGGACAAGCGATCGCGGCCGGAACGGCCCCATCCAATACCTTGCGTTGGAGTCCAGGCAAGTTGTATCGCAGCGACTGGAATAACCTCGGCCCTTCAGTGGGCTTCGCGTGGGATCCGATGGGCGATGGCAAAACGTCCATTCGCAGTAACTATCGCTTGGCTTATGACCGATTGCCCACATTCTTGCTCAGTTCCTTCCTGTTACCGTCGATGCCGGGCAGCGTGCTCGGAGAAGTGAATTCGGCTTACGGTTCCGGAGGCGGCCGTTTGAGCGGACTGCCCTCGTTGCAACCCTCGCGCACTCCGCAGGATCTGGCGCAACCCGTGCCGTTTTCGCTCGCCACCAACACCGTGATCGATCCCAACATTGAGACTCCTCAAACCCACATGTGGTCTTTGGGAATTCAGCGCGAGATAGCGGACCGCACTGTTTTAGAAGTTAACTACATCGGCCGCCGCGCGCATAACTTACTCGGTGGTTACAACGTCAATCAGGCCGAGATCCGGACCAACGGCTTTTTGGATGCATTCAAAACCGCCAAAGCCGGCGGAGAAAGCCCGCTGTTGGATCGGCTGACGTCGGCCGATTCGCGCCGTACAGCCGCCGAATCTGGTGCGGCCTATCTGCGCCGCCAGTTCGGCCCGGATCTGGTACTAAATAACGTCGGTGGCGTAGCGACCGGCTTGGCCCAGCGAACCCAATCGGGCACCAATCTTTCGAACGCGTCCGGTTTGGGGCCCACTTTCTTCTTCCCTTATCCTCAGTTTTCAGCCGGCGCCGGCTTGAATGTCGTGGATTCGAACGACTTCTCTACTTACAACGCTTTGCAGGTTACTTTGAACCGGCGATTCCAGTCGGGCGCCAGCCTGTCGGTTTATTACACGTTGTCTAAGTCACTGGACACCCGATCCTACGATCCGACTTTCACTCTGGCCGGAGGCGGATCCACCCAAACGGCCGCTAACACTCCGCTCGACATCAACAACCGCAAACTCAATTACGCGATATCGGACTTCGACCGCACGCATCAGTTACAGATGATCGGCGTCCAGGAATTACCGTTCGGACGCAATCGGCGGTTCCTGTCCAGCGCTGGTCCTTTGGTAGACCGCCTCATCGGCGGTTGGAACTTGAGCGGCCTATTCCGCCTGACCAGCGGCCGCCCGTTCAGTGTCTTCGCCGGCTCCAACACCTTCAATAGCTTTGTGGGATCGTTCGTCGATTGCAACGGTTGCAGCCGGTCGGACGGCGCGGTCCGCCAGGAAGATGGGCTCGTGTGGTACCTCGATCCGGCCGAACGCGCCCGCTTCACGGCTCCTGGCACAGGTGAACTGGGCAGCGTGGGCCGCAATTTCTTCCGGGGCGATCGCTTCTTCAATCTGGATTTCAGCCTCGCCAAGAAGACCACCATCACCGAGCGCTTCAAGCTTGAAATTCGAGCCGACTTCACGAACCTGACCAACACGCCGTCATTCGGCTTCCCAACGGCGACGCTCACCAGCGCCACGTTCGGCCGGATTCGAGACACCGTCTCGAGCAGCTCCCGCCAGTCGATGCTGGCGGCCAAGATCAGCTTCTGAGTCCGATGACCGACCGGGCTACGGCACTGCCTTTGCTTTCCACTACGCCGCTGGCGTGGGGCCGTGCCGTGTTGGCGGACCCGGTGCCGTTGCTGATCGACCACGCTTTCCTTGAAAAGAAAGCCGCGCTCAACGCCATGGAACTACTCACCCGCTGGCCCAACGAGTGGGTGGAAGGCTGGGTCGAAACCATGACGGCGGTGGCACGCGACGAGGCCGCGCACCTGGCGCAAGTGACCCGGCTTCTAATCAAGCGGGGCGGGCGGATGGAACGGGGCCACTCCAATCCGTACGCCAAGTCGCTGCGGGGGCTGGTTCGAACGGGCGGCAACGTGGAGATCCTTGACCGTCTCCTGGTCTCCGCGCTGATCGAAGCCCGTTCCTGCGAGCGCTTCGTCGTGCTGTCCGAGGCCGCCGAAGATCCGGAACTATCCAAGTTTTACGAAGCGCTGTGTGCGTCCGAACTCGGCCACTTCAAAGTCTTCCTGCGATTGGCCACGAAGATCGCAGGCAAGAAAGCGACCGATGATCGCTGGCGAGAGATGCTGGAAGCCGAAGCGGCCATCCTCGCCGGCCAAGCGCCAGGGCCCCGGATTCACTCGGGTCTACCCATCTAACCGCCGATTGTGTAGGCGATCTTACTGTCAAACTAGACTTGGCGGTTCCCCCCTTAGTAGCATTTTTGTACCTGTTACTGCGTGATATCATCAGGTATTCACTCATGGTTCCAGGAGTACTCGCCCGCATCGTCGAGCACAAGCGCACTGAGCTTGCGGAACGGCGTTGGCGGATGGGCCTGTTGGAACGAGAGGCAGAACGGCGTAGCGGAGCCAGACGGGATTTTTCTGCCGCGCTGACTTCCAACCCTCCAGCCATCATCGCTGAAATCAAAAAAGCATCGCCCAGTAAGGGCATTCTGATGGAGGAATTCGATGCGCGCCGTATCGCTCGAGCCTATAACCGGGGCGGCGCCTCGGCTGTATCGGTACTGACAGACTCGAAGTTTTTCCAGGGTTCGCTAGCCGATCTCGAGGCGGCACGCCAGGAAGTAAAAGTCCCGATCTTGCGGAAAGACTTCACGCTCGACGATTTCCACGTCATCGAAGCGGCTGCCCACGGCGCCGACGCCATTCTGCTGATCGCCGCCATTCTGGACGTAGAGCAGTTACGACGCCTGCGCGAGACCGCTGAGCGTTTTCGTATGGCCACCCTGGTGGAAGTCCATGACGCGATTGAGCTGAAGCGAGCCGTTGACTCCGGCGCCCGCATCATTGGAGTGAATAACCGGAATCTCAATGACTTTTCGGTGACCCTGGAAACCAGCGAGAGCCTGGCCGGTGAGATTCCAGCCGGTACCATTCGGGTCTCGGAGAGCGGCATTCATTCGGCGGCTGACATTCAGCGCTTGCAGCGCTCGGGCTATCAGGGCTTCCTGGTGGGCGAACACCTGATGATGGCGGCGGCGCCGGACCAAGCGTTGTTGGCACTGAAGGGCGCCGCTGCGTGATCGTCAAGGTATGCGGCGTCACTAGCGATGCCGATGCCCGCGCAGCGATCGAAGCGGGCGCCAATGCCCTGGGCTTCAACTTCTGGCCGCGCAGCCCGCGGTACCTTTCGCCCGAACAAGCCGCTGCCTTTGTCCCGGCTTTATCGGGGATTTTGAAGGTGGGAGTGTTTGTGGATTCGCCGCCGGAAGACGTCGCCCGGGTCGTTCGTCTGGCCGGTCTTGACGTTGCCCAGCTCCATGGTTCGGCTGCGGCTCCCGCAGGCGTCACCTTTTGGCGTGCGGCCGCGGTTCAGGAACCCTTCGATCCAACCGCGCTAGCCGATGAAGGCGCGCAAGCTTATCTGCTCGACGCTCCCGCCGGTTCACTGCACGGAGGCACGGGAAAGACTTTCGACTGGTCCCTGATCCGTGCGGCTTCGCGAAACATCGTCGTCGCCGGTGGCCTGGACGCCTCCAATGTGGCCCACGCTATTTCGACGGCCCGGCCCTGGGGTGTGGACGCCTGCTCAAAACTGGAATCGTCCCCGGGAGCGAAAGACCGTGCTAAAGTAGCGGCTTTCGTGGCCGCTGCATTGGCGGCTGCGCATTCAGTCTGAAAATGATAACTTCACAGCCCGATTCGCAGGGCCACTTCGGCCCTTATGGCGGACGCTACGTCCCCGAAACCCTCATGTCTCCGCTCGAAGATGTCGAGCGCGCGTGGCGTGAGGCCAGTGTGTCGCCCGCCTTCCAGGCCGAACTGAAAGACCTGCTGAAGAACTATGCCGGGCGCCCGACGCCGCTCTACCATGCCCGCCGATTGAGTGAACAGTTGGGCGGAGCCAGGATCTACCTCAAGCGAGAGGATCTCCTCCACACCGGCGCGCACAAGATCAACAACTGCATCGGCCAGGCGCTGTTGGCGCGCAATATGGGCAAGCGCCGGATCATCGCCGAAACCGGGGCGGGGCAACATGGCGTCGCTACGGCTACGGTGTGTGCTTTGCTCGGGCTTGAATGCATCGTCTATATGGGTGAGGAAGACATGCGGCGGCAGCGCCTCAATGTCTTCCGCATGCGCCTGCTTGGGGCCAAGGTGGTCAGCGTCAACACGGGCAGCCGCACCTTGAAGGATGCCATTAGCGAGGCCATGCGCGATTGGGTGACCAACGTCGAGACCACGTTCTACATCCTTGGCTCAGCGCTGGGGGCGCATCCGTATCCGACGATGGTTCGCGACTTTCACCGCTGCATCGGAGACGAAGCGCGTGCGCAGATTCTTGAGCGCGAGGGGCGTCTGCCGGACACGCTGATTGCCTGTGTCGGCGGCGGCTCCAACGCAATTGGATTGTTCCATTCGTTCATTGGCGACGAGAGCGTGAAGCTGGTGGGCGTTGAAGCCGGCGGGCGTGGTCAGGCGTTAGGCGAACATGCGGCGCGCTTTTCCGGCGGAGTGCCCGGCGTGTTGCAAGGCACCTATAGCTACCTGCTACAGAACGGCGATGGCCAGGTGGCGTTGACTCATTCGGTATCGGCGGGTCTGGACTATGCGTCGGTCGGACCGGAGCATGCCTGGCTGCATGACCGGAAGCGCGCCGAGTATTTATCCTGCTCGGACAGCGACGCCCTCACTGCGGCTGTCCGGCTGGCGCGCACCGAAGGCATCATCCCGGCCCTTGAGTCTGCCCACGCCGTCGCAGAAGCCATGCAACGGGCTCCGAAAGAACCTGGCAAAATCTACATCGTGAATGTCTCGGGCCGCGGCGACAAAGACGTCGACATCTACCGCGAGAACCTTCCGGAATTGGACCGGGAATGAGTCGAATCACCAAGCTATTTGAAAGGTTGCGGCGGGAAGATCGCCGCGGTTTGATTGCCTACCTGACCGCCGGAGACCCCTCGCCGGCGCATACGCCCGCGTTAGTGGCGGCGCTGGTTCGGGGCGGCGCCGATCTCATTGAACTAGGCGTGCCGTTCTCAGACCCCGTGGCTGATGGGCCGATGATTCAACGCGCCAGTGACCGCGCCTTGGCGGCCGGCATGACGCTGGCCGGGGTGCTTGCGATCGCCCGGACGATCCGCGCGCAATCGGAAGTGCCGTTGTTGTTGTTCAGCTATCTCAATCCGCTTTTACGCTATGGCATGGAGCGCTTGGCGGCCGATGCGGTGGCGGCGGGAATCGATGGCTGCCTGATTACGGATCTGAGCGTCGAAGAAGCGGGCGCCACCGTACCGATGTTGCGGGCGGCGGGGCTCGACACCGTATTTCTCGCCGCGCCTACCAGCCCGGAGCGGCGTTTGAAGCTGGTGGCGGAGTACTCCAGCGGCTTCGTCTATTTGGTTTCCAGGACCGGCGTAACGGGCGTGAGCGACACCGTCTCGGCTAGCGTGACGCCGCTTGTCGAAGCCATGCGCCGCGTCACCGATCTTCCTTTGGCGGTGGGCTTTGGCATCTCGAAGCCCGAACATGCAGCCGAGGCCGGCCGTGTGGCGGACGCGATCGTCGTGGGAAGCGCCTTTGTGCGGGTCATCGAGCGACTCGGCGCCAGCCCGCAATTGGAAGCCGAGTTGGAGGCCCTCGCCCGCCAACTCAAGCAACCGTTGGGGCGTGTACCGGCATGACGCCCGAAGAGACAGCGGCTGGGCTGGAAAGCTGCCGCGAACAGATTGACGGTATCGACCGGCAGATCGCGGCGCTCCTGAATGAACGCGCCAAAGTCGTGGAAGTGATCGGCAGCCTGAAGCAAGGCGCTCAGATGCGCGTCTATGAGCCGAAACGTGAAGACGCGGTTTACCGCAATGTCACTGAAGCGAATACGGGGCCACTTAAAGCCGACGCGCTAAAACGTATCTACGAGCGCATCATGGATGAGATGCGCACCTTGCAGCGGGACCGGATGGCCGCCAGCCGTGAGCAAGGCGCCAAGGAATCGTCGTCATGACCGAGTGCGCATACCGCCGGGTGAACGCCAGGGAACGGCCGGGGAGTCACAAATTATGATCGTTGTGATGCAAGAAGGCGCAACCGAAGATCAGGTGGAGGCCGTCATCAACCGGATGGTCGAAATGGATTTCACCATTCACCGGTCGACCGGGATGGTGCATATTGTCCTTGGCGGCGTGGGGCCCGAAGAGCGCGTGAATCCGGCGGACTTCGAGGAAATGGACGGCGTGCAGGAATGCCGCCGCATCATGTCGCCCTACAAACTGGCCAGCCGTCAGTTCAAACCGGGCGGCTCTATCGTACGGGCGGGCGGTCATGAGATCGGCGGCCCCCGGCTCTGGATCTGTGTGGGCGTCACGGGCGCGGATCCGGGGCAGATCGCTTCCATGATCGCGTCGGTCGCGGCGGTTGGCGCGAGCGCCGTACGGTTGCGCACGTCACCTCGTGCCGATGACGAGATCCTTCCGGCGGCCCGCAAAGCGGCCACCGCTGCCAAGGTCAGTCTGATCGTCGAAGTGGCCGACACGAGTGAAATCGCGCTCGCCGACTGGTATGCGGATATGCTCCAAGTGCCGGGCCGTTCCATGCAGCAGCGTCAGTTGCTCCACGAATTGGGCCGGTTGAGCAAGCCGATCCTGTTGGAACGTAGCAGCGCGGCTAAAATTGAGGAAGTGCTGATTTCGGCCGAAGCGATCCTCAGTGGCGGCAATCATAGCGTGGTGTTATGCGAATCCGGAGTCCGCACTTTTGTCACCGCACAAAACACCGTGGATCTAGCCGCCATCCCAGTGGCGAAGAAATACAGCCACCTGCCAGTGGTCGTTGATCCGTGTGCCGGCACCGGCCGCCGCGCTATGGCAATCTCGATGGCCAAGGCGGCCGTGGCAGCCGGCTGCGACGGCTTGGTGCTCGAAGTCCAGTCGCCTGGAGACGCTGTTTCTCACGCGCAATCGCTTTCACTTGAGCAATTACCCGCACTTATGAGTCAATTGGCTCGAATCGCGGCGGCGGTTGACCGTACTATTTAGTCGATAATGAAGAGCGTTGCAATCTTCGGAGTTGGACTCATTGGAGGCTCCTTCGCGCTTGCGCTGCGCCGGGCGGGATTCCAGGGCGAGATACTCGGCGTTAGTTCTAGTAGTACCGTTACTCAGGCCATTCGTCTTGGAGTTATCAACCGAGGCGTCGATGCCGAAGAAGGCGCCGATGCCGACTTAGTGTATCTGGCTCAACCGATAAGTCAGATCCTGAAGACAATCGGCTGGCTCGCAAACCGCCTTAGGCCGGATACGCTGGTGACTGACGCCGGAAGCACAAAAGTTAAAATCGTTGAACAAGCGGCGCGGACAATAGGAGCCGTTTCGTTCCTCGGTGGGCACCCCATGGCAGGCAAGGAACTGCGCGGGGTTGGCGCTGCGGAGGCTTCTCTTTTTGAAGGCAGGACCTACTTCTTTTGCCCCGGCGATCCATCTTCGCTTCAACATCCCATTGCTTGCGAATTACTTGATTATGTAGGGAAATTCGGAGCGAACCCGGTGATGTTGGATGCGGCCCAGCATGATCGGTTAGTGAGCCTTACCTCGCATCTTTCGCAACTGGCTTCTACCGGCCTCGCCGCTTGTTTGGCGAAGAGTCTGGATCAGGTTGCCGCCCGGAATGGCGCCGGTCCGGGACTGCTGGATATGACCAGGTTGTCCCAGAGTTCCTTCGAGCTATGGGCCGATATTTTCGCCACCAATGTCACTGAGATCGATAGTGCCCTAGGACTATACATCAGCGAACTGCAGGAAATTAGAGCCAGTCTAGCCAATAGTAAACTGGCTGACACATTTGAACGCGCTAGCAATTTCGGGCGAATCATAAGAATACCTCGGGCATAACTGTTGCGAACATAACTCTGCCGTAATAGAATATAGGCAAGTCTGTTAGGATCGACCGGATTTGCTCACCTACTCCTCGGTACCCGGCCCACTACGCCAGTTCTCTTGGGAACGACACCCGTTACAACGAGGTAAAGCCGTTTTTAGGGAAAGTGACCCAGCCGGTCATATTTATCTACTGGAAACCGGTCTCGTTAAACTTAGCCGGGATTTGGATTCCCACCGGAAGATGATTATCCGTCTGGTGCATCCGGGAGAAATGATCGGAAACCGTTCGCTAGGCGCCGGCGGACGTCAACGCTATACCGCGGAAGCATTGTCTGACGGCTCGGTTTGGCGGCTCAGCTATCTGGACTTTCAGCTCGGCTGCGACACCACTCCAGCCGCGATCAACTGGGTGGCCGGACAGGTCGAACAACGCTTGGCCGACATCGAACGTAGGATCGAATCAATCTTATATGCACGCGTGGAAGTACGGATTCTGTCCTTGCTGGTTGAACTGGCGGAAACCACTATCAGGGCTGAAGGCCTGCCTGCTGAAAGTGTTTCTATCCCGCTGTCGCAGTCTGAGATCGCTCAATTAATTGGAGCCACGCGCGAAACCGCTTCAACCACCCTCAATCGATTGGAGCGCCGCGGTCTGCTGCGGCTCGGCCGGCGGCAAATTGAAGTGGCGTCGCTAGACGCTCTCCGGTCCGCCGCCACTCCCGATGGCGACCGTGCCATGAAAGCACACGCGTGAAACGCCGTCTCCCTCGCTGACTCAACCGCCTCTTTGTTTTCAGTCGCTTGAGTTTTGGTTGTCCACGTGCTTTCCTTGGAAGCATGCGCGGTTTGATTCTCTCCATCCTGGCCTGCCAGGCGCTGGCGTTTGCGTCCAGTGGAGATCCTGGCAACGCGGTGGCTTCGGCCAACGTCAACTCCCGTTATACCGTGGAGAGCGTGGACGTTTTACCCGTCGGACTAAGCCGTCTCAGCATGCCGCTGCGCGACCGTCTTCAGCAGTTTGTCGGCGCGCGGTTTGACCAGTCCCTGGTCGATGACGCCGCCCGGCGGCTTCGCCACGAGATGCAAAACGCGCCGGTGACCGCTCGGGTCGGCAAGGGCTCGAATCCGGAGCAAGTCGTCATCGCCTTTCATGTGGAACTACGCGAGCGAGGATTCGACGGCGAAGTGACCCGGTTCCGATATCAATCGAAGCGTAGCCTCTCGTTCGGTTTGGATCTGGCCTACCGCACGGAATCGGACCGCATTCACGCCGGTGTTCTGACCGATAGCGACGAACTTGTCGAACGCTACAGCGGAGTTGCCGCAGGCTACGAGCGCCGCTTGGGATCCGGCAGGGTGCGAATCGGAGCCGAGGTAGGCACCTGGAGATCGGATTGGTCCGGCAGCGCTCAGAACGCCGCTGAGCGAGGCGAACTCTATCGCTCGCGAACGCGCTTGGCGCCCAGCGCCACCATCGAATTATTTAAGCCTCTCACGCTACAGCTCGGCGTGAGTCTGGAGCGGTTGGGGGTCAACAATCCAGCCGCTCATCACGAGATCTCCAGCGCCGTAACTGGTACTCTGCGCTTCCAGCGGCGCTGGGGACTCAACTCGTCCGGAATCCGCCAGCGGTTTGAAGCCGCCTACGGGGTCCGGATCGGTATGCCGAGCCTTGCAAGCAACTACACCTTCACGCGCCAACATGCCACGGCGCGTTATGGACTGAAGGGGGGCAACCAGGAAATCCTGGCGGCCTTCCACTCTGGACTCCTCAATGGACGCGCGCCGTTGAGCGAGCGTTTCATCGGAGGCAACAGCCAAATACTCCGTGGTTGGAATCGCAACGAAATCGCGCTGCTCGGGACGGACCGGCTGGCCGCCGCTTCGATCGACTATCGGTGGCGGCATCTGCGCCTAGCCTACGATGCCGGGTCTGTCTGGTTGCGGCGATCAGGCGGCGGCGACGGACAATCGCGTCAATCGGTGGGCGTAGGGTTTGCGGATAATCTTTGGAGCGGATTTAGTTTTCTGGTAGCTTTTCCGTTGCGAGACGGCCGAATGGAGCCCATCTTCATCGCGGGTATGAACTTCTGATGCGGTCGCTTTTGGTCTCGGGAATCGCGATTCTGGTGGCCGCCGTGCCGGCCGAGCAGCTAACGCTCGACCTGCGCGGCGATCTGCTATTCGCTTCGGCCCGCAAACTCGATCTCATTCAGCCTCGCCTCCTGGCGCAACTCAAGCAGGGTTCGACGGTAGCTTTCGATTTCCAGTTGGCCCTTTGGGTGGGCGATCGCTCGACGGTCAGCCGCCGCACGTTTGAGCGTTTCGTCGTGAGTTACGATTTGTGGGAAGAACGCTTTGCGGTCACTACGTTACGCAAACCTCAGGCGCGCGCCAGCGGGCTGGCAGCGGCCAATGTCGGCGCCTGGTGTTTGCAGAATCTTGGTTTGCCCTCGCCGAAGCTTGTGCCTGCCGACAAACTTTGGATCCGGCTGGACGTGCGGGCCGTCGAGAACCGCCGCGACGTGGATCTCGCCGCCGAAGACGGGTTGAGTTTGACCAATCTGATTGAGATGTTCAGCCGAGGCTCGAAATCGGGTGAGTCGCGGTGGAACCTGGAGTCCGGTCCCGTCACAGTTGCCACGTTACGCGCCCGTGAGGCGGAGAAGAATCAGTGAGCCGGCTGCGGAATCGCCTGATCCTTATCTTCGTGGCCGCGACTCTGATCCCGTTGGCCGCCTCGCTATGGGTAGCGCATTCCTTGTTGGACCGATCCTTGCGCTATTCGGCGACGCTTGAGCTTGACCAGGTGTCGCGCCGGCTAGAGCAAACCGCGCGGCAGTTTTATCTGCGGGAACGGCAGGCGCTGAAGAGCGAGACTCAGCGTGGCGGGGCGGCAGGTCCGCCCGAACGTTGGACGCGCGAGGCTTTGGCGCAATGGCCCGCGGCTGTGCGGCAGTTCTGGGATTCGAATGAGCCCGAAGCGTTTCAGTTAGGAGGACTGTCCGGCGGCCTCCTGCATTATCTGGTGCGCCGTGACGGCGAGGTGCTTCGTTATACACGTTCGCTCGGCGGCATCGAGATGGAACGCATCCGCCGTGAGTACTCGCAGGCGCGCACGTTGCTGGACGATCTCAAAACCCGCGATCTGCGGCGCGGATTGTTCTACGCATTCGTAGTGTTAGCGGCGGTCCCCTGGATGGCCGCGCTTGCGATCTTGATCTTTTCGGCGCACCGCATCAGCTCTGTGGCGACCGCCGCCTATAATCGCATGGCGGAAGAACTGCAACAAAGCCGCGAACGCCTGCTGTTCCTGACCAGGCTCGAAAGTTGGCAATCGCTCGCGCGCAAGACCGCGCATGAGGTCAAAAACTCGCTGACGCCGATCCGGTTGATGATGGAGGAATTGGCCGCGCGCCATCACGGCGACAAAGAATCTTTTGAGCTCCAAGCGGCGCAAGTGATCGTCGACGAAGTGAATTCGCTCGAACGGCGCGTGCGTGTGTTCTCGGAATTCGCCGCCGAGCCGCCCGTGCATTTGCGCCCGTTGAACGCCGCTGAGCTGCTCGAAGAACGAATCGCATTTCTGCGCGCTGCCCATCCGCAGGTACGGTATCGTTTCGAGCGTCCCTCGCAACCGGTGGCCGTGCTGGCCGACGAAGATTTGCTGAAGGCTGTGCTGACCAATCTGTTGGAGAACGCGGCGCAAGCGGCTGGCCCGGGCGGTGAGATCCTAGCCATGGCGGGCGTAGGCGCAATCGAAGTCCATGACTCTGGACCCGGCCTCACGCCGCAAGCGCTTGAGACGGTCTTTGAACCGACGATTTCATTCAAGAAAGGCGGGATGGGCTTGGGCCTGTCGATCGCCCGTAAAAGCGCGATGCTATGCGGAGGTGATATCGTGCTGGTGAAGGGTGAATTGGGCGGCGCGGGCTTCCGCGTGTTACTTTCGCCCGCCGCCTAAGTGTCCAACTTGCAGATGTCTCATCGCGTCCTGATTGTCGATGACGAAGAGAATATCGGCCTTTCTCTCAAGCTGATCCTCGAACGCGAGGGTTACAAAGTTACCCACGTCAAATCGGTCCGGGAGTTTCTCGCTTGTAACTTGCGCCCCGACGCCGCCTTGATTGACGTGCGCTTGCCTGACGGCAGCGGCATCGACGTGCTGAAGAAGATCCGCGAAGCTTCGCCCGACGTGCCGGTGATCATGATCTCGGGCCAGGCCACGATTGCCGATGCCGTCGAAGCCACGCGTTCGGGCGCTTTCGATTTTCTGGAAAAACCGCTGGGCCGCGACAAAGTGATCCTCACGCTGCGCCACGCGATCGAGCAATCGCGCTTGCGTGTCGAGAACGACCGGCTGCGCGAAAAAGTGGGCGAGCCGCGTATCATCGGCTCCAGCCAGCCGTGGAAGGACACGCTGGAACAGGCCACGCTGGCCGCGCGATCCGATGCCCGTGTGTTGTTGCTAGGCGAGTCCGGCACCGGCAAGGAGTTGCTGGCCGAGCATATTCACCGGGCCAGTCCGTTTGCGGCGCGCGCTTTCGTCAAAGTGAACTGCGCGGCGATTCCGACTGAGCTGCTGGAAACCGAACTCTTCGGCCACGAGAAAGGCGCCTTCACGGGCGCGGCTTCGGCGCGGCGGGGTAAGTTTGAACTGGCCGATGGCGGCTCGATCTTCCTTGATGAGGTAGGCGATCTACCCTTGGCCGCGCAAGCCAAGCTGCTGCGCGTCCTGCAAGAAGGCGAATTCCATCGCGTCGGGGGAGAGCAGGCGATCCGCGTGGCTGTGCGAGTGATCTCCGCCACCAATCGCGACCTGCAACAAATGGCCGCCCAGCAGAAGTTTCGCGAAGATCTGTACTATCGGCTCTGCGTGATGCCGATCCGCGTCCCGGCTTTGCGCCAGCGTCCGGCCGACATCCGCGCGATGGCGGGCTATTTTCTCGAAGACTTCTGCCAGCGCAATAACTTCCGCCCCAAGTCGGTCCCCGAAGCGGTCTTCACCGCGCTCGAAGAATATCACTGGCCCGGCAATGCGCGCGAACTGCGCAACATCATTGAACGGATGGCGATTCTGTCGCCGGGCGAAGAGATTTCAGAAGCCGCCGTGCCGCTGGAATTGCGTGTGCCGGCAACTGGCGCGGCCCGGTCCAGCCTGCATGAGGCGCGTGAAGGCGCCGAGCGCGATCATATCTTGCGCGCGCTCCAACAAACGGGCTGGAACGTGGCCGCCGCCGCGCGAGTGTTGAGCATGGAGCGCACCAACCTGCATAAGCGGATTCGCGCCCTCAATTTGACTCGCGAGCGCTAAACTGGATCTAGTAATCCAGTTTATGAAAACCTTCTACTTGGAGACGTTCGGCTGTCAGATGAACGCCCATGATTCTGAGAAAGTGGTGGGCACTCTTCTTGAGAAGGGCTATGAGCAGGTGAAGACGCCGGCCGACGCAGGCTTGGTGCTCTACAACACCTGCAGCATCCGCGACAAAGCCGAACAGAAGGTCTTCAACCGGCTGCAGCATTTCCATAGTCAGGCGGGCAAGGGGAAGATCTTCGGCGTGCTCGGCTGCGTGGCTCAGCAGGAAGGCGAGAAGATTTTCGAAAAGGCTCCGCACGTCAATCTGGTGTGCGGGTCGGCTAGTTACACACGCTTTGGCGAGTTGCTGGTGCAGCTTGAAAATGGCGACCGGCGGGTCACCGGGCTGAGTCTCGATACCAAGGATACGTTTGAGACGTCCTTCACGCGCCGCGACAATCCTCATCGCGCCTACATCACCATCATCGAAGGCTGCGACAAAGCCTGCTCATACTGCGTCGTGCCGTTCACGCGCGGCCCCGAACGCAGCCGCACCAGCGAGAGCGTGCTGCGCGAAGCGCGCGAGTTGGCGGATATGGGTTACACCGAGATTCAACTGCTCGGGCAGAACGTGAACAGTTATCGCGACCCTTCGCCGGCGGGCTTCGATTTCGCGATGCTGCTGCGTAAGATGGGCGAGGTTTCGGGTCTCAAACGCGTGCGCTTCACCACTTCGCATCCACGGGATTTTGTAAAGGGTATCGTCGATGCGATCGACGAGAACCCGGTGTTGTGCAACCATGTGCATTTGCCGGTCCAGTCGGGCTCTGACAGCGTGCTCGATCGGATGCAGCGCCTCTACACGCGCGCCGAGTATATGAAGCGCATCGAGTGGATGATGGCGTCGCCCCGTAAGATCGCGATTACGACGGACATCATTGTGGGTTTCCCCGGCGAGACCGAACGCGAGTTCGAACAGACGTTGTCTTTGCTGGACGACGTTGAGTATGAATCGCTCTACGCCTTCAAGTATTCGCCCCGGCCCAATACCGGCGCCGTGAGCATGGCGGACTCGCTGGACGAGGTCGAGAAGGGCCGCCGGTTGACCATTGTCCTGGAGAAGCAGCGCGCGATTCAGATCCGGCGAAACGCCGAAATGATTGGCGTCACAGAAGAGGTGATAGTGGAAGGTTTCAACAAGGCGACGTTACAGTGGATCGGCCGCACGTCGCAGCATCGCACTTTGAATTTCACGGCGGGCGAAGATGCTACGCTGGAAATCGGGACGTACCGGGACGTGTTAGTGACGCGCACCGGTCCGAACTCGCTTGCGGGCGAATTGGTTTGATCGAAGGGAGAATGTCATGGAAGTCGAAATGAAAATCCGCGGCTTGATGATGGACCCGGTCAACAACATGCCCATCGTGATCTTGCGCGATGCGCCGGGGAATCGTATTTTGCCGATCTGGGTCGGAGTTTACGAAGCCAACGCGATTGCGCTTGAGATCGAAAAGGTCGCCACGCAGCGGCCCATGACGCATGATCTGATCAAGACTCTGCTGCTGGGTATGGATGCTGGGGTGCGCAAAGTGGTGGTGAGTGAACTCAAGGACGACGTATTCTACGCGGTGATCTGGGTGGAACGTGACGGTAAGCTGACCAGCATCGATAGCCGTCCGAGCGACGCGTTGGCGATCGCCCTGCGTCTGGACTGCCCGATCTTTGTTGATGACTCGGTGCTCGACAATTCGAAGATGGCAGCGGCTATCACCGAAAAGGGCGCGAGCGGCGAAGTGACCAAGCAATGGCTTGAGAACCTCGGCGACGAGGATCTGGGCCGCTACAAGATGTAGTTCGGGGTCTGGCGCGCCATGACTCAGAAGCTCGAACTTCTTGCGCAACTCGGCATTGAGCCGCTCCAGGTTCCCGGCCAGGAACAACGCCATACTTTCTTCGTCCGCGACCGTTACGCCGCGCTGGTGGAGCGCACGCGCGACGGCGCCTTCGGGCGAGTAGGCACGGCGGGTTGTATGACCGAGCGCGGTCTGGCGATGTTGATGTGGCGGGAAGGGAAGCCGTACTTTGTCGCGAAGGGCGGCCATGAGGCCGAGGCAGAGGAATCGGACGTGGCGGGGTTGCGGGCGTTTACAGCGGATCTGGAACGCGTGCTGCGGGCGTGTTGATGGATAATGAACGGGATGGCTCCTGACAACGGTGATTCCCTGATCCAGTGGCTTGAGGTGCGCAATTTTCGCGGCCTTGAGCATGTGCGGCTGGAGGGATTGGGCCGGGTCAACCTGATCGTTGGGAAGAATGGCGTCGGAAAGACTACGCTCCTGGAAGCCATTCGATTCTACGCGACAAGCGGAGATCCCCGCACCGTATGGGAAATGCTTGTGAGCCGCGACGAGGTGGTCGATGCGCCTCTCGATGAATCGAAGCCCCCTGATCCGATCGAATCACCCCTCCTTTCCTTTTTCCAGGGAAGACCCGACTTGGCCAAAACAACTTCTGAAATTTTCTTTGGCTCGAACTTTGATGAGCTCCGAGCCTCGATTCAGTGGAAGGCCGAAGATCACATTCTACGCGCGGCCCGAGAGAAATTTGTTTACGGCGAGACCCTAACTCGAGATCCAGAGGAAGACAGATACCCGGCCTTTGTTCTAGAAGGACGGGTAAGCCGTGAATATCGACTCAATCGGGATGTAAGGCGGCCCGTACGTTGGTCCGAAGTGGCCGCAAATCAGGTGGGTTCCTGTAACTTTGTAAGTTCCGACGGTGTTCCTTCGGAGGAATGGCCGGAAATGTGGGATGAAATCGCCCTAACGGATGCCGAGGACGATCTCATCAAGGCCTTGCGTTTCTTGACGCCTGGGCTGGAACGGTTGACGTTTGTTGGTTCAAGGAAGGGGGTACGGCGGATTCCCGTTGCGAAAGTTACTGGGGTTCACCACACGGTTCCGTTCAGAAGCTTAGGTGATGGTGTCTACCGCTCGCTCGGCCTTTTGGTTACGCTCGTTAGCATGCGAGTCGGGGGCATTCTATTGATTGATGAAATTGAGAATGGGATCCACTACTCGGCGCAGGAGGGCCTCTGGCGGATATTGATCGATACCGCAATTCGCTTTAACGTGCAGATTTTCGCCACAACCCATAGCAGCGACTGTATTCGGGCATTTCAACGTGCGACGGCGGCGGTGCCGGGTCCTACTGGTGTTCTGACCCGACTGGAACAGCGTAAGGGCAAAATAGTCGCAACGCAGTTTGACGAAGACGAGCTCAGGATTGCGGGGACTGAGAGTATCGAGGTTCGATGAATCCGCCGCTGTTGTTCGTCGAGGGAGTGAATGACCTTCACGTAGTCAAGAACCTACTTGGAAGCCATAAACTTACCCTGGATGTGGACTTTCGCATTCAGCAAAAGCAAGGAGTCGATCCCCTTCGGAAAACACTGCCGGTTGTCATCAAGGGTGGCGAGACGGTTGCGCTGGGAGTGGTCATTGATGCCGATCTCAACCTCGGAGCACGCTGGGATGAACTGAAGGATGTGCTTACCAAAATTGGGTATACCCCACCCAAGGAGCCCGACCCAACTGGGCTGATTCTATCGCGTACGGATTTGCCCACTATTGGAATTTGGATAATGCCGGACAATCAGTTGCCAGGCATCCTCGAAGATTTCGTGACCCGATTGGCCGAGAACGATTCACTGCTGCCTCTGGTTCAACAAACGATCCAGGCAATACCGGAGACATCGCGCCGATTCGCCATCCATGACACATCAAAGGCCGTCGTCCACACTTGGCTAGCCTGGCAAGCAGTGCCTGGTCTTCCGATGGGGCAGGGAATCACCAAGAAGTACCTTGACGTCCAAGCTCCAACGGCACTAGTTTTCGTAGACTGGGTCCGGCGGCTGATCGCAGCCGGACCCAGCGAGTAACTAAACTAACCTAATCCCCGCTAGCGTGGCTACCGGGCCGCACCGGGGGCCGTGAAGCCGCCAGTTGACCCAAGCTCACGTGGATCGTCGGAAGCACACCGTCAGCGTGTTCCTTTTGCTGCTCCATCGAAGCGAGCTTCTCCTTGAGAAGTTGCCGCCGGATCTTATCCTCGAATTCCTTGAGCTGCACTTCGATCACCGAAGTCTTCTTCTTATTCGCGATCATGTCTTCGCGATAACGCTTCAGGAAGTAACTGATCGTCTCCGTACGAATACGGATCGAGCCCGTCGGCTTGTTCTCGTCGATGTCCTTGAAGCAGAAGTACGGCGTGCCGGAGTGCTCGACAATCTCTTCGACCACCGTATAGATCGGCGCGTCGTGACCGCACTTGAAGCTCGATAGCTCAAGCGCAACCAGGTTCGGATGCCGTGAGATATACTTCGCGGCCCACACCTTGCGCGACGTGTTTTCCGAGTACGAATTCTTCCACACATCGGCGATCGACATGGGGTCCGGAATCTCGCCGGATTTCACTTCGGGTCCAAACAGCCGCCAGACAATATCATCGTCGATCGGCAACGCATCCTGCGAGAAGACCGGATAGCCAAGCTTCTGGAACTCCTCGAGAATTTCGTGATTCACGCCCGGGTCGTTATGATACGGCCGGCCGAGTAACACGATCCCAAGCTTATCTTCACGCTCTAACTGTTCGAGTAACTCACGGCCCGCGCCGCGCAGCGTCACGTTATTGAAGACGTCCAGCGCCTGGTAGCCTGCGCGCACCGCGCGCGAGTTTTCTTCGGGCGACAAGCCAAGGATCTCATGGAACTCATCCCACATCTGGCGCTCGAACACATCGGCCTTGCCGATATTGACGAACGTGTCCAGGAAGACGACGCCCTTCTCCTTGAACATGTCGCCTTCTTTGGTGAAGGCAGCCTTGACGGCGGCGGGCGTGGTCGCGACAGTCGGGCAGGAACGTGTCGCTTGAACGCCCGTCAGATCGCTGGTCAAGCAATCGATCATCGGGAAGTAGATGATGTCGAGCGGCTTCTTGGCGTGGTGAACAAACAGCAGGTTATGAACGTGCGGAATGCCCAGTTTCGACGGGAAGCAAGGATCGATCGACCCGCGCTTGGCGCCAGCTTTGTACAACTCCTCGCTCGTATAGTCGGACCAAATTAGGTTCTCCGCCTTGAGGCCCAGCGCCGCAAAGTAGCCGGTGAATACCGGAGCCTGCGAGTACATGTTCAACACGCGCGGCATGCCAATGCGAAGCGTCGCGCGCTTCTTCATCGCTTCGGCGCGGCGCTTTTGCCCGGCCGTGAATTGGAACTTCGGCAGCGGATCGGCAACGCTCGGAATATCCGGCACGCGGAACACCGCACGCGCCGCCACTTCCACCAGATTCGGGTTCTCTTTCTTGATCTGGTCAAGCGAGCCCTTGATGTTGCGCATGTCGTTGATGTCTTCGACCGTGCCCTTTTCGCAGGTCGCGATAATCAAACGCTGTTCGTCCGCCGCCAACGGCACCTTGGTCTTGGCCGGGCGATACGCATTCTCCGGGAGTTGCTCC
Organism: Acidobacteriota bacterium; assembly: GCA_043755595.1. Lineage (GTDB taxonomy): Bacteria > Acidobacteriota > Terriglobia > Bryobacterales > Bryobacteraceae > VFZP01. The sequence continues at coordinate 27,636 of JAYUSQ010000102.1, forward strand.
GTCTTCACGTCGATAAAGGTGCGCAGGCACTTGTTCTTGCAGAAATAACAGCGCGTCGCTTCCGAGCGAGTGGTCCGATACTGAATGCCCTTGATGGCTGAGATACCGACGAACGTCGATTGGCGTCCGTTATCCCACAGGCGACCGGCTTCGAGCCCCGCGCCGATTGCGCCCGCCTCGCCGCAATGTTGGTGAACGATTACGTCCGCCTGAACATCCTTGCCCTTGAAACGCGACTCAATGAAATCGACCTGCGACTTCACGGCCGCCAGGTTGTACTGCGTACCGCCCTGCAATAGGAAACGCGTGCCGATGGCTGAGATGTTCGGGATCTGCGAAACGTAGAGCCAAATGTTCTTCGGCAACACGTTGCACAAGCCGGCCATGATCTCTTCGGCCTTCCAACCTTGACGCTGGAAGTCGACAATATCGGACTGCATGAACACCGCGCAGCCATACCCGAATGACGGATAACCTTGCGCCGCGAACGCAATGTCAGCAAACTCTTCAACCGGATAGCCAAAGCCCTGCGCCGTCGATTGCAGGAAGTAACCATTGCCCGCGCTGCACTGCGTGTTGAGTTTGAAATCCTTCACTCGGCCGTTCTTCAGGATGATGATTTTGATGTCCTGCCCGCCCACGTCGCAAATCACATCGACGTTGTTGTAGAAGTGCAAGCCGGCCTGCGTGTGCGCGACGGTTTCGACGACGGCGGCATCGGCGCCAATCACGTCCTTAAGAATGTCCTTCGCGTAGCCGGTGGTGCCGACGCCCAATACTTTCAGCGTCGCGCCCTGATCCAAAATCTGCGCTTCGAGCTTGGCGAAAATCTCCATCGAATCTTCGATAGGGTTACCCTTCGAAAGCTGATAAGTCTTGGCGAGAATCCGCCGTTCCTTATCCTTGGAAATCAGCACGGCCTTGGTAGAAGTGGATCCGCCATCGATACCGATGAACCCTTCCACCACTTCACCCGGTTGGAACGGAGTCGCTTCAAATTTCTTGTGACGATACTTGGCCTTGAAGGCTTCCAGATCCGCATCGTTCTTGGCGAGGCCCGCTACGCCGCCGCCCTTTTTCTTTTTCTCTTCTTCGCGGCCGACCTGGACGTACCACTCAAGCTTGGACCAGCCTTTGTAGCGGCCCACTTCGTCGTCTTCGTCCTTGCCGAATTCCACCGCGCCCAACGCGGCGAAATACTGGCCGTTGCTCGGGACCTTGATCAGATCTTCCGGTGGAATGCCTTCGGGGAGCGGGGTATTGCGTTCGGCCCAGATCTTCGGGATGTTGGTTCTCCAACAATCCTGCATGCCCTTGATGTAGGTGTTGGGACCGCCCAGCAACAGCACTTCTGGCATCAGCGTATTGCCGCGCGTCAACACCGAAAGATTCTGCATAACGATCGCTTCAAAGAGCGACGCCATCATTTCGCTCGGCTCAATGCCGGACTTCTGCAACCCGTTAATATCGGTTTCGGCGAACACGCCGCACTTGCCGGCGACGGGGTGCAACTTGATTCCTTTGTAACCCATGTTGCAGAGCTCGTCGGACGGAATGCGGAGCTTGGCGTTGATCTTGTCGATCACCGCGCCCGTGCCGCCCGCGCACTTATCGTTCATCGACGGGATCTTCTTCTTGCGGCCCGTTTCCGGGTCCTCTTTGAAGATGATGATTTTGGCGTCCTGGCCACCCAGTTCGACCACCGATCCGCACTTGGGATACAACTTCTCAACCGCCATCGATACGGCGTTGACTTCCTGCACGAACTTCGCGCCAAGGTGACGGCCAATGCCTGAGCCGCCTGAGCCGGTCACAAAGATCCGGCAACGGTCGGCCTGAAACCCAGGGATTTCGGCTTCAAACCGCTTTAGGAATTCCAGCGTTTTTTCCGGTTGCTTGGTGTCGTGGCGTTGATAGTCACTCCAAACGACTTCGTCGCTGGCGACATCGACCACCACCGCTTTGACCGTGGTCGAACCAACGTCGAGACCAATTGAGAAATTGCGTGCTTCCATCATCAAGCTCCTAGTTGACCGCCGCGCCGGCCAGCTCAAGCTTACAAGTCCAGTTCTCTTTCTTGGCGCGGTCCGCGATGTGGCGCGCAAAGTTGGCGGCCACCGAAATCGTGCCCTTGGAATGGGGGTATTGATACATCGGCCGCTTCATTTCCGGATGCTCGTCGACAAACGCCCGGAGCTCTTCAATCGTCATCCCGATATCGGTGAGCGTGTCGGCAAACTCCCGCTTGGCCTTACCCTTGGCTTCGCCGAGCGCCATCTGCACGCGAGAGTGAGCGTTGATTTCGCCCTCGCCCGACGTTTCGATGGGCAGATAGATGATGTCCTTGAAGTGCGAAACCACGGCCGCCTGCGCGCCATCCGATTGTGTGGAAGGCATGCAGCCGAAGGGCTTCACGCTCAGCACCATGTGGGCCAGATCCTTGTTTGAGTAGTAGATGTTCTTGGCTACTTCCAAATGGCCCTCGCCGCCGCCTGCGCGCGAGTTATAGAAGGGATGGGCGATGCGCTGCAATTCGTACTGGTCAGCCAGATGATGGCCGATGCCGCCCAGCGCGTTCACCAGCTTGTGATATTCACGCTTGAAAATCGCTTCGGCCAGCTTGAGCTTGGCCACCTTGTTCCGGAAGGTCCACTCGATCTTGGCGCGTTTACCAAGCTGCCAGATCGGAGGCATCACGGCGCCTTCTTCCAGGCCCTTCATATCCTTATAACGCTGGATGACCTGGTGAATCATGTAAGTGATCCAGGTGCCAACGGGTTCAACCATCACCTGCGCGCCTTCGCGTTCCAGGAATTTGAACATGTTGAAGTTGCCATCGCCTTCGGTGGTCTGCGCCCAGAACTCGCCGGTGATCTTGACGATCGGTTTGACGCGGAGCCGGTCCACTTCTACTTCGTCGTACATCGCGCGGCATTTGGCCAACGCGGAGGTCAGGTCGTCGCCCTTGAGCTGATTGACGAACTTGCCGATGTATTCCGCCGTATCGCTGAAGCCGCCCAGGAAGTTGGACATGCTGTCTTCCAACTGATAGGGCTTCTTGGCGCGGAAGACCTCATGCATGTAATCCATCACTTCGTCCAGAACCTTGTCGGTCTGGCCGGGATTCATTTCGTAGGGACGGAGCAGGAACGCGACTTCGTTGATAACGTCGCCCGCATTCAGTGAATTCAGGATGCCGAGGAAGAAGTCGAGATTCATCTCCAGGCCGGCTTCGCAATCGGACTGCGACAGGCCACCGGATTGCTGGAACAACAGCACGCGGAAACCGTCGAAACCGGCGTTGCGCAACGCGAGACGATACTCGGCTTCGTACATGCCGAAGCGGCAGGGACCACAAGCGCCCGCAGTGAAAAACACGTAGCGGTCGATGATTTCCTGCTTGGTCATGCCCTGTTCTTCGAGGCGCTGCAGGTACTGAACCACGTTGCCCACGGTGAAGTAGGTGGGGTTGCACTGGCCGTTGTTGCCGAATTCCTTGCCGGTCTGGAAGGCGCTGACGTCGGGCGTCGGGATCACTTCGGCTTGATAGCCGAGGCCCTCGAGCGCGCCGTGGGTGAGCTTTTCGTGCTTCCAAGTGAGTCCGCCGAACAACAGCGTGGTCCGGCCGCGCTGTTCCTTGGTGAACATCTTCTCTTCGGGCTTTTTGAAGTGGTGAACGTCCTTGCGCACGACCCCGGCTTCCTGCTCCAGGCGGGCACGTTCTTCAGCCAAGCGCTGTTGAATGATCTGCTCGAGGGAGCTATCGACCGGCGTCGATCCCCCGATCTGTACCAAACCACCCATCATCGGCTTCGGCAGCGGTTGCGTGCTCATCTTGGTTCTAGCCTCCGTAGACTACGAAAACAATAGACTTAAGTGTGGATTCTCGCCAAGGTACACTCCAGGCGTACTACAACCCACATGAACTAGGATGATACCGAATCTGGACGCATTAAACAAGATTCCAGCGGGAGGCGAGACCAAGGGGGCGAACGGGGGGATTCGGCAGTGAATGGGGTTGCGGATTAGTCGTTGCAGGGGCTTGGTTTAGGTGGTTTTGGGAAGGGGTTGGGTTTGAATCGTTTCGGGGGAAACTTCGCTTTGGGCTGGCGAGGTTGACTGTTCCAGAAACGAGCGTAGCAGCCCCTCGGTGTGAAGAACAGTTTGCGGGGGGACGAGAATCGTCGGGTAGTTCATCGCCAGAGGCTTTTTAGCCGACAATTCCACATAGTGCATCCGGATGGTGATTCCATCCGGTCGAATGCGATGCGGCTACAGCCGAGCCGACAGCCAACTCAAAGGGCCGAAGGTTCGAGTCCTACGTGGGGAGCCAAATCTCTTTTTCGCCCTTCGAAGCCTCGATTGGGTTTTCCTTTAAATCACTTGCGGAGTTCGAAAGTGCGGTTTTCGCGAGCATGCGAATGATTGCCAGGATGCGCCATTGAGGAGGCAGTTCGGCAAGCGGCGCTTTTTTTCGGGGGGCTGCTTTGCGAAAAGCTCGGCGGCGCGGCTGGCGGCCGCTCCGGGAAATTCAACGCTCATTTATCTTTCTTGTTCCACCTATCCGTTCTCACTGTCCTAAAGAGCAGAACGGAAGGATTAAAACATGGCACGTCGGGTAATGGTGTATTCGCACGATACGTTCGGCCTTGGAAACATACGGCGAATGTTGTCCATCGCGACCGACCTTCTGGAAAACACAACCGATACTTCGGTGCTATTGGTTACCGGCTCACCAATGGTGCAATCGTTCCGTCTCACGCCTGGGCTCGACTACATCAAGCTGCCCCGCCTGTCACGAATTAGCCGGGATGAGTACTCCGCAAAATCGCTTGGTATTGGCATTGAGTAGACCATGCGATTGCGATCCGCGTTAATCGAGGCGGCGACGCGCGACTTTGCACCTGACGTTGTTCTGATCGACAAGAAGCCGGATGGCGTGCAGCATGAATTGCGTGGGACGCTCGGGGTGGTCCCTTTTTTATTGCCGACACAATCAACAGCCAGGTGCATGCTGGCCCACTCAGCGGATCGGAACCGTAAGCGCCGGGCTGCTTTGGCCGCCCGCTTCAACGACGATCGGAACCGCGTCTCCCAGTGGCGCTCCCTCCGGGATCACCACGTTGGCCTGATACAATCCGACGAATCCCGGTGCCAGCCCGGCGAAATCGACTCTGGCTTCCACGTTCCCGATCCGAACGCGAACGGGTTGCGCCACGCGCACCAGCTGTGTGGTCGAACTCGCCGCTCCCGCCGCCAAGGCCGCGTCCACCGCGCCGAAGCCTGAGCCATACAGGATGAGCACATCGCCGCGCTGCGCGGGACTCTCTGGCGTGACCGTGAACTGCGTGTTCCCGCGGGCGGCAACAGCGAGGGCACGCCCGGATCCGGCGCCAAACAATGCCGGCTGAGCGGGCGCGACGTTCACGGCCACTGGCTGTGACAGAGCCGAGCCGCGGCGCACCACGAGTTGATGTACCGTGTTGGCTGGTAGGTCCTCCGGCACAACGGCATTTAGCTGCTTGGGCGAGGCATAGAACAACGGCAGCCTCCGGCCCGACATGATGACCTGCACTTCCTCAAGCCGGTCCGGCAGCGGCGTCGAGTCAGCCGTGGCAATGGAGTCCGCCAAACGCTCGCCGAAGATCGTCACTAACGAACGCGGCGCCAGCGGCGCGAAGCTCACCGCCGTCGCTGAGCTCACCACGCCTTCGGCCCGAAAAGCCGGCGGATCCAGTTGTCCGGTCACGAAGGCCGCTATGGTCGTGTTGGCCGTTAGCGGCGAGTTCGGCGCCGTGGCTTCTACACGTATGTTTACGCCGGCGGCGCTCCCCTGCGGCCGCCATGTCGCCTGCCAGCGCCCGTTGTTGAGCGAAAGGAGGGAGACTGGTGCATCACCATTGGAAAACGAAGCCACCACTGAACCCTCCTCCAGTGGCTGATTGCAATCGTCCTTGACCTCGACGTCGATGGCGCCGGGCGCCCCCGCCGGGACCGTGAACGCCTGCCCAATCGTGCGCACGGCCAGCAGCAGTTTCGTTGGCATACACCCTTCCGCGGAACGGCCCGCCGCGGGCGGCGCCGTGACGACGTGCGAGAGTGCCAGTGTGCGAACCGTTCCATCGGTGAACTGCAGTGTGACGTTACCTCGATACTCGCTGGGTGCGAGATTCGGCCGCGGCTGTACGGCCAGCGTCAACGGCGTCTGAGGATCCACCTTCCCGTCGGCCGGCGAGAAGGCAAACCAGTTTCCCGAGGAGCTTGATCGGTATCCTACCGCGCCAGGCGTAAGGTTGAAAATTTGTGACTCGAGCGACCCTGGGGTCGCTCCTGAAACCGCGGTGAACGCCAGTTCCGCCGGCTGCAGCACCGATCCCGGATTGGAGTCCGAAGGCAGTACGTCCAGCACAACCGTGACCTGCTGCGGTGCATTCGGAACATCGCCCGAATTCACCTGCACCGCGCCGAAATAGCGGCGCGGGCTAAGTCCCTGTTGGTTGACCGTCACTATTATTTCCGCCCCACCGCGCTCGCCGCCGCCAGTCGTTCCCTCCGTTGCCGACACCTTCAGCCAGCCCGGCCCGCCATCCAAGGTGCTTGTCGACACCTGCCAGCGAAGCGCCCCCGTGCCAAGATTCAGGATCGCGAAGCTCTGTGGAGGCACAACGCCGCCTCCTGCCACCGCCAGAAAGGACAGACCGGACTGCGTGAGTGTAAGGATCTGGTCGCGATCGCTAACCGTCATCACCACCGGAATGGACTGCGCGTTCACTTCCACCGTACCCGAATAGGTGCCCGGCGCTAGGCCGGCCGGATTCGCTGTTACTGCAATCAATGCGGATTGGCGCGGGGTGGCCTGGCCCGAGGCGGGAGTCACGGTCAGCCAGTTGCCGCCGGTTGTTGGGCGTGCACTTGCGCGGAAATCGAGCCGCCCTCCGCCGGTGTTGGATACACGCAAGCTCTGTGTGCGGGCCGTGCCGTTGCGCGCGAAGGGGAACGCCATCGAGCGCCTGTCCAGTTCCAGCGCCGGCGCGGGTGCTGGCCGTACGTTGAGGGCTACTCGTACGGTAAGCGTATCGGGGCGTGCGTTCGGCACCCGCACCGTGATCGTTCCGGTGTATTGCGCCGGAGACAGATCCGCTGGATCGGCTGTAATTTCAAGGATGCGTGGCGAGCGTCCCTCAGCAGGTGAAAGTCGCAGCCAGTTGCCTCCCGAATCGGTGCGCGCCTCCGCGGTGAACGGCACACCGTCGATCGAAGAGCGTAACGTCACCTGCGACGGAGCCGTGAGCGCTCCGCCGGCGTCGGCTGTCAGCGCGATGGCTGTTCGGTCGGAGGTGACCGAAGCCGCTTCGGTTAGGATCGCGCGGATGTATTCGTCGGAAAGCACGTAGACGATGCCCGAATCGTCCACCACCAGTCGCGAGGGCGATAGTCTTGCATCGGTGGCGAGCCCGCCGTCGCCGTCGTTGCCCACACTTCCGGTGCCTGCGATCCTCACTTCCGCTCCCGACGGGTCTAACCGATACACCGATCCTTCAAAAAAGCCCGCAGTATACACGTTCCCCTCCTGGTCCGTGGTCAGCCCGGTCATCGCGCCGCCGATCTGTCTGCCGAAGCCCGCAAAGGTTCCCGATGGCGGAGACCGGAACAGTCGCGATATTGTGGAAACAAACTGATTGCCCGCGAAGTCGAAAGTGGTCGCTAGCGGTGCGTAGGAATTATCGCCCGGCACGGCGGAGGACAGGGCAGTCGCCGAAAGGAATTGAAATACTCCGGGAGAGGGGATGCGGGCCAAACCGTTTGTGCTAACAATGCTGACCGAGAACTGGCGACTCCCGTCCGGATTGGTTGTACGCGAGATGCCGGTGCCGAATGTACCGTACAGCGCGCCAGCCGGATCGAAGGATAGGCTGGTCAGGTTGAATGGCCGGCCGAATCGCAGAAATGAATTTAGCTCGAACGGATTCAGCGCGAACAACTGCGCCGGCAGGGCGGAAGACTGGATCCTGCCGTCAGGCGTAATGATGCGTCCGCGCTGGTTTCCTTCATCAAAGATCACAATGGTTCCAGTCGGCCGGTGAAAGGCGACATCGGAAGGGCGGTTCAGCGATGCCAGTCGCGCCGGTCCCCCGTCCCCTTGCAGTCCAGCCACTCCGTTGCCTGCAACCGTCTCCACGGTGCCTTGCCGCGTAAGCCGCCGCACGCGATTGGTGAGCGGTTCGGCGATCAGCAGATTGCCGTCGCCGTCCAGCGCGATGCCGCCGGGATCGACGAACGACGCTGCCGATGCCGGGCCGTCGCCCGAACTTCGAAAGCGCCCGTTGCCGGCCAGCGTCGAGATTGTTCCGTCTGTTTCGATCAGGCGTATGCGGCGGTTTCCCGCCCCCGCCATGGCAATGGCTCCATCCGAGCGCACGGCTAGCGTCATCGGCAACATCAGTCCCGCGTCCAACGCCGGGCCGCCGTCGCCCGTTGCGGTCTGTTCGCCGTTGCCAGCTATCGTTGTAATGATCCCGTTCGACCCGACCCGTCGCACACGCCGGTTGCCCGTGTCGGCGATCAGCAGGTTGCCCGCCCTATCCAGTGCTACCCCAGACGGATTGCTTAGTTGTGCCGCCGTTGCCAATCCGCCATCGCCGGAGAATCCCTGCGTGCCAGTGCCGGCTACGGTTGTGAGCGCGCCGTCGGTTCCCAAACGCTGAATGCGATGCTGCCGCAGGCAAGCGATGTACAAGTTCCCGCCTCCGTCCAATGCGACCTGCACTGGGTAGTCGATCGGTCCGGTGATTCCGATGCCCCCGATCGGGGTTACCGTTCCGTCCGGCGTGATCCGCACTACCCGCGCCCCCGTGAGAATCGAGGCGTAGACTATGCCGCCTTCGTCTCTTGCGATTCCTCCGATACGGCCCAGCACACTCTGACCGCCGCCCGCATAAGTCGAGATGGTTCCATCGCGAGCGATTCGCCGGATCCTCTGGTTGTTGAAGTCGACAAACAGCACTCCTCCTTGCCGGTCCAGCGCGATGCCCCGCGGCTCATTCAATGACGCCCGCGTGGCCAGCCCTCCATCGCCCGAAAAGCCGGCGAAGCCGTTGCCCGCGATCACGTGCAGCCTGCCCTCCGGCGTCACCCGGTATACAAGGTGGTTGTCCTGATCAGAGAAGTAGTAGTTGCCCGCGTCGTCGAACACGCCTCCCCAACTCTCCCCCGTCGGCGCCTCCAGCGACGGTACCGTGCGGCCGGGAAATGCCCAGTCGCGCCCAGAAACGGTTGTGATGAAGCGCTGAGCGAACACCGGTGACGTCGCCAGCAGCAGGGAGACGACCCAGGCGGAACGTAGCAACTTCTCAAGAGACGGGTTCATCAATCTCAGCACTATGCTTGGAATTATATCGACAGTCAAGCCGAGGGATCAAGTCGTCTGGGATCGGGTAGACACGCTGCGTACGCCGGGGGCTGGCAGGCATCCGTGAAATTCCGTTGAGCGATTCGAATTCCGACCGTAGTTTCAAACCCTTGGCAAAGGCATCATCGTCGAGGATCGCAAAAATAGCTGCGGCGTTGGATTACCGGGTCCTCTCCATTACGGTACGCAGGATACCGTTGATCCTGGTTGAATAACCCTTGCCATACTGCATGAGCCATTCGTAAACTTCCTTGTCGATGCGGGCGGCCACCAGCACCTTCGGAGCGCGGCGAAATTGCGCGAGTTGCTCGTCAGTCAAGGGAGGGATGTCCGAATAGTCGATGCCGGAATCCTCTCCGGCAGCCTGGCGCTTCGCGATCCCGGATAGGACGGACTTTTGCGCTTTACTCACCGGCTTGCTGAAGATAGATTCGGCGCTCACGCTTATTAGCTTCGCGGGCCGAGATGATGCGGATGGTTTCTTCTTTGTCATGTCGAGATTCTCCCTACGATAGACGTCGACAACCAGCAGTAGCGCGCCCGTTGCCACTCCCACGCCGTGCCACCGTTGTTCGCCTGCCACGACGCGGTCTTTGCGGAATATTGCATGATGGTCGTCAAAGACAAACGCCGCGCTGTCAAAGGCGAGGCCGCATGCTTCCGCTGGTTGATCCGGTTCTTCCCATCGTCCCATTCAAACCGCATCGCTATACAAAATGTATAACACCGCATTGTGGAACAGTCAACCGGGCGCAACCTTCTGCTGTGGCGCTACAGGGTTACGGGTTAGTCGTTGCAGGGACTTGGTTTAGGTGGTTTTGCGATGCCCTTGGGTTTTGAATCGTATCGGGCGAAACATCAGCCGTGGGGAGGGCGGCGGCCAAGAGCTGTTTCAGAATCCGGCTGCGAATCTCGTGAAGCGACTTGAGCGGCCACTACGTTGGGTCGTCCAGGAGGCGTCATGAGCGTTTGTAGACTTGGCCACGGGTGTCAACAGTGAGAACGTTAACCATTTGGTCTCACGATCGACAGCGAATAAAATGCGCCATCCACCCACCCGGGACTTGCGAATGCCGGGCCGTTCAGTAAGAGGCGCGGAGAGGCGTGGATCGAACGGGTCAACGGCCAGTTGCTCGAACCGGCACGAATAGGTTGTTCGCCAGGCCGGTCCAAGCGATCAAGGATCTTCTCGGCTTCGTGAGTGACGCTGATCCGGAAATTCACAAGTCGCGTTCGCGCTTGTATTCAGCGAGAGGTTTCATTCGGCCTGCCGCGAGATCTCCAAGACCACGATCCAGTGACACAAGCGCATCGGCATCGAGCGGAGGCCCGTCGTCATCGGCGGCTTCACGAAGATCCTGGAGCCAACCGTGGGCGAGTTCCGCTTGATCTTCGGGCAATTCGTCCACAAGTTGGTGCAGTTCTTCGCGTGTCGTCATTCAGGCTGCCCCCTACATCCCATCATAACGCCGCCACTGCGTGATTTAGGTACGGAATTATCGAACAGTCAACTGGGCGCAAACTGCCGCTGTGGCACTACAGGAAGCCTGGCCTTCGTTTCATCAATAAGGACGGGAGGCGAGGTTCTTGGAAGCCATGGTTATTGCAGAGCTTGCGAAGCCGATGTCCAGCCTTGACCCCAAGAACTCAATTTTCCAAACGCAAGTCCGGCTTGTTGACAAGTTCAATCCAGATCCATTGCGGCCTTCAGCGCCTCATCTACTCCACGCAGGAACTCAAGTGGCAAGCCTTGTGTTGAAGGCGAGCCGGGTTCGAGTCCTACCTGGGGAGCCACTTCTTTCCCTCCATTGAGTTTGGGTGCCCGTTTGCTCGCGGCATCGTCCTGCGTGTCGCCGTGTCCAGCAGTGGGGAATGTTTTGACGATTAAAGGAACTCTGAATAAGGGCAGCCGGAACTGGCGGCGTCGTGGTGTGGCGATATCAGGAACATGGCGATCAGGAACTCCTGATCATACGGAATAGCTGTGTTAGAATACTTGGCATCATGTTCGCCGGGAACGACCGTGCGGTCGTGCGCCTGATCGAGATCCTTTACTCGTGCGTCGAGGGTTCGTGGTCGCCATTTCTGGATGCGGTGGCGGACCATTTCGGCTCATCAATCGTGACTATCGTCTCCAACGCCTATGTGCATGCTGTCACTGGCGTTGATCCGGTCGAGGTGGATAAGTACCAGAAACACTACATCAAGATCAACCCCTGGCGCGTCGGGGACCCGTCTTACCCGGTCGGTAAGATTCTGTTATCCCAAGAATACCTACCGCTCAGCGACTACCGCAGGACGGCCTACTATAACGAATGGGGCAAGAAGAACCATCTCACTCATGGGGTGGGCGGCGCAATCCGGGCCACGTCAACCATAAGCGTGTTCTTTGGTATCAACCGTGGCGACGCTCAAGACCAATTTGCCGAGGAGGAACGTGCGATGTGTCAAGTTTTGATGCCGCACATTCAGCGGGCCGTTCATTTCCATGACCGGCTACACGCCCTGGAGCAGGCGGCCTGGACCCTGGACGCCGTGGCATTTCCGATGATATACGCAACCGCAGAAGGCGCCGTTCGCTGGATGAACCGAGCTGCTGAAAAGCTGCTGCGTTCCGGGCGTGGGCTTCGAGTTTCTGGCGGCAGGCTCCAGGCCGAACTCGCCGAAGAGGACGCCGCCTTACGGAAGATGCTTCGCCAGGGCCGATCTCTTACACCACAGAGCGTCACTGGTTATGGCGGATGGCTTCGAATCACTCGGGCAGATAACGGCTCTGAAATGACGCTGTTTCTAACGCAAGCGCCGGGAAGAATCAAGAGGGTGACAGTTGGCGGCAACGATGGAGGCTCAGGCTTTTTGATCTTCGTTGCAATCCAGTCGATAGACGCGAACATGCTAATGAACCGCGTGCGGAAGACTTGGGCGCTGACCATGGCGGAGGCCACGCTGTGTGTGGAAATACTGGAGAACGAAGGACTCCAAGAGGCAGCGGCGAAACTGCGGATCTCCCGGAACACCGCCAAGAGCCAACTCGCTTCGATTTTTCTGAAGTCCGGGGCGCGAAGGCAGAGCGAACTTGTCAGGAAACTACTGGCCCTAGCCGCAATTGCTCCCGCGGACTCCGAGGGATCGGGGGACCAGGTATCAGTCTATCTCTGAGACAACCGCGCTACGATGTGGACTTTAACCTTCCACGCTCGGGGTCCCGCTCGCAGCGGCTGCGGGATACTCCGTCCGAATCTATACCTGGCCAGCGTGAGCTTCGGGAAGGAGAAGCGATCCGGATGCGAGTAACACCGCGCGGACAGCCTACTGGACGGCGATCAGCGCGCCCAGTGTGGCGGTGTTCCCGAACGTGCAGAAGAAGTGCTTGTCTCCTGCGGACGCGTTGTCCGGGATGGTAGCGTTGAGCTGATACAACCCGGGGCTAACCAGCGCCGCCGCCACCTGTACAACGGCTGCGTCAAGAAGGCAGACGGACGTGCTGGGCAGGGAGCCGCGCTGCGTCGAAGACCCTGCCACCAGCGGCGTGGTGGGCAACCCGAACCCCACTGACCACAGCGAAATCGTCTCCCCCCGCCTCGCCGGAGTCGACCCGCCGGGAAATAGCGACGCGGGACCCACCAAACTCCCGTCGCCATGCGTCGCCACGGCGTCGCCCCGCGTCGAGAAAAGCAGCACGGATGGATTTATGGGCCGCTTGTTGGTAAGGAAGGCGCCGCTCGACGCCGCGCCGTTCTTCACCACGACTATCACCTGCCCCTGGTAATCATCCAGCGGCGTCAGTACGTTGATCTGGTCGGTAGCGCAGGAGGGTGTCGTAGCCTTGCTACAGAACCACCACACGTACGCCGGCATTCCGTTCACTGTCACGCTGACTCCCCCGACCTCGGTTGGCATCCTCCCCTGCGCGAACTCGGGCGCGTTGCTCCAAAACGTCCCCCCGGCGGGCGTGTTCGCCGGAACCAGGTTTGCGCCCTTGATTTCGATCCAGGTGTTCTGCGAGATTCCTCCCGCAGGGCGCCCGTACGCCGTATTCACCGAGGTAATGACGGATGTCGTGGGCCCGGCCTCGGTAATCGCACCGCTCGCCGTCACCGTGAACCTGTCTCCAGGCATTGGTGTCAGGATCGCCGGCTGCGAGCTGCCGGACGCGCCTGCAAACCTGCCGGTTCCGCCGGTAATCGTGACCGGGCTCGCCGTAAGCGTAACCTGTCCCCCGGAACTTCCAACGGTCCCAATGAGGAAGGCCTGGATGCTGTCGCTTGCAGAGAGAGCGCAGGTCAGATTGACCTCCACGAACTTGACATTTTCGTCCCATTTGAGCGGATAGGGTGTGACTCTTGCCGTTAAATTCCCGTTGCCAAGCGAGGGTATGGAACAGGTTCCTGTGTGCGCGTCGAAGACGGTGACTTCTGTCGCCCTACGAAAAGCCGGTACATTCGTTACAGTCAGGTTCAGGGTTTGTCCGCCCAGGGTCATGGAACCCGTCATGCTCACGTCGTAGCGAAACGGCGATCTGGGCGACCCAGTACCGGGCGGGCGCGTCACCGTCAGACTCATTCCCCCGGTGGTGCTCGCGCCGGAGTACGCGCCTGTGCCGCCCGAGACCCGTCCATTAACCGTGGCGCTTGCGAAGGCGGGATCCTGAATGCCCGGAAATTGGAACGTGATTCGGTCCAGGCGATTGAACGACAGGGTAAACTCCACGCTAACGGGACCGAACCCCACGTCAAGAGGAACGACCGCCGGATCGTAATCTGTGCCGACCCCTTGCGTCAGGTTCAGTACGACCAGGGCACTGCCCAACGAGCCCACAGACCCCGTTCCGATGTACGTCCTCTGGAATCTCTCGTTGTTCGCTGAGGGTCCAAGGGCAAAGGTCGCGTTGAAGTTGGTGGTTGTCTGCGCCAGCGCCGGTAGGACGGCGCAAGCGAATAACGTCTTCCTTAGATATCGGTTAATGCCGCTCATAGCTCAATAGCGTACCGCAGTCGGAAGTGCCCGTCATCACCCGAACGGGTGAAAACGTGTACCCGTAATCCGTCTCATCCTCGCGGGCGGCACAAAGTTCGCATCTTCGCCGCCGTTCTCGGCTTGGGGCCGGCCCATGCGGAGTCTCTGCGCGAAAGGCATCGCATATCTGCTCCTGATGTTGATAATAAAAATGTTATTCCGGCGCGTTCGGCGTGTCAAGGCAAGTTGGCAAACGAGCCGATGGGTCAGCTCAATCGAGATCCATTGCGGCCTTCAGCGCCTCATCTACTTCAAGCAGGAACTCCAGGGGCAAAGCGCCGATCCGCTTGGTCAACTTGGCACGGTCCAACGTGGTCACCTGATGACAGACGGCGAAGCTCGTCTTCGGCAGACCGGCGACACCGCCCGGGAGTTCAACTACGGTCGGTCCGCGCCTACCCTGCGAAGAGGAGGTGGAGATTGGGACCACGATGATGGACCGCCATCCGGGAGTTTGGTTGAAACCGTCGTGAGACACCAGGATCACGGGGCGTCGGCTCGTCTGCTTCGATCCTGATCTTGGGACAAGATCGGCCCAGTAAACTTCACCGCGCTTCATTTGGTTTTCTTCCCGGTTTTGACCAAGTGCTCGATTCCGGCCGACTCCAGCTCGGCGCCGAGATCGCGAGGTGTTCCCGCCATTTCGTTCGCGTAGGCCGCGATTGAGTCCAATCTTGCCTTACGGGACTGTTGCCGGAGCCATCCATCGAGCGCCTCACGCGCCAGAGTCGTAGCGGGGACCTGCGTCCGTTCGGCCTCTGCCCTGAGACGGAGGTAGAGATGCTCCGGCAGGGGCAAGTGAAAGTTTTTCATTGCTTGACTTCTTCTCGTATTGTGGCATGAAATGATGGCAGACAATGATGGCACGGTAGCGTGGCAGGCGCTGCCGCCATTGTTGGTTTAGGTGGTTTTGACCTGCGGTTGGGTTTGAAGCCTATTGGGTTGCAACTTCATGGCGTGGAGGTCTCGCGGTGTTGGCTACCTTGACCGGTGTATGCCAAGCGCGACGGGGCGCACAGGGACATATCCATAGGTAATCGAAGCAGCCGATGCCGGCCGAGGAATCTCATTCTGTGAATACCTCTTGCAGCGTCCTCAACGTGGCGGTCAGTGTCTTTGCCGGGACGGCTCCCAGTTTCTTGGCCAGCCGGGTCTTGTCCACCGCGCGAACCTGATCGAGCAGGATCAAACCCTTTCTGCCTGCATGAGTGACGTCGATCCGAAATGGCGCCTCGAGACCCGCCGTGGTCATAGGTGCGACGAGCACCGTGCGCAGATGATCGTGCATTTCGGGTGGTGATACTACGACGCACGGCCGTGTTTTCCTGATTTCGCTCCCGACAGTGGGATCGAGATTCACCAGCCAGATCTCTCCACGCTTCACCAAGCCAACTCCGAATCCTCCGCATTGCCGAATTCGCCCATCACGAGTTCGTCGTCGCCAGCTGCAGCGATTCTTCGGGCGGCCTCGTCCCAACCGGTTCGGGCTGGACTTGCAGGCCTGCGCAACACAAGTGCACCATCCTCGATCGTCATTTCCGCTCCCGCTTTGGCGTCCAGACCCAACTGCGCGAGTACCGGCTTGGGGATGACAACCCCCAGAGAGTTGCCTATCCGTCGAATGCTCACGTGTAGCGTTTCCATGGTAATAACAATGTTATTCCGGCGCGTTTGGCGTGTCAAGGCATCCATCGCGGCCTTCAGCCCTCATCGACTTCACGCAGGGACTCCAGCGGCAACGCGCCGCTCTGCTTGGACCACGATGACGGACCTCCATCCGCGAGGCCCGTCTGCTTCGATCTGACCGTGGCACAAGATCGGCCCAGTAAACTTCACCGCGCGTCATCTGGTAGTCTTCCCGGTTTTGACCAGGTGTTCGATTCCTGACGACTCCAGACCGGCGTCAAGATCGAGAGGTGTCCCTGCCATTTCGCTTGCGTAGGTCGTGATCGCGTCCAACGTTGCCTTACGGGACTGTTGCCGAAGCCATTGATCGACTGCCTCGCGCGCCAGAGCCGCGGCGGGGACCTGCGTCCGTTCGGCCTCTGCCATGAGACGGATGTAGGTCTGCTCCGGCAGGGGCAGGTGAAAGCTATTCAACGCTTGATTCCTTGTCTCTTCGTGTGGCATGAAACGCTGGCAGGCAATACTGGCACGACTAGGTTTGCAGGAGGTGGTGACCGAGTGAAAATGGCTATTCTAGGCGAAGGATCATGATCGACGAAGAGCGGAGATGAAAACGGAATTACTGCGATTCAACGGCGCTGTCGAGCGGGATCCAGCCGTTGATGCGTGGAAGAAGGAGCATGCCGGTGAATTGGGGGACACCGCCATTCAGTGGTTTGAAGTCATGCGGAAATGCGGGGACGAAGTCCGGGAGCTCTTGCATGACGGCTGCCCGGTTGCCTGTTTGGGAGATGCGCCCTTCGCCTACGTCAACGTATTCACTTCACACGTAAACGTGGGCTTCTTTCACGGCGCAGCGCTACCGGATCCGGCCCGCTTATTGGTGGGCAGCGGCAAGTTCATGCGCCATGTGAAGCTCCGGCCGGGAACGGTCACCAACGCCGTAGCGCTGCAGCGGCTCATCGATGCGGCGTACATTAGATATCAAGCAGCGGGTTGAAGATTGCAAGCGGTGAGTTAAAATCGAGAGCGGAGGCTATCGAACGATATGGCAGCATCGGCAACGTTGTTGGAATTGGTTGCGGAATTGACCCCGAACGAGCAGGAAGCGGTAAGGGCGTTCGTCGAATACTTGCGGCGGCGCCCGGAGTCGATTTCAGCGGCCTCTGGCTCGCCGTTTGCCGCCGCCGCCAAAGAATTCATGCTGGAGCATCCCGAACTGCTACGCAGACTCGCCCAGTAGGCTGAACCCGGTTTGCCGATTTATCCCAATGCCAACGACGTTCTCGAAATCCATGGGTGGTTGATTGAGCGCTTCGGCGGGTCTCATGGCCTGCGCGACCCCGGCGCACTTGACTCGGCTTTGGCGCGGCCTCAGTCCGGCTACTATGCCGATTTAATTGAAGAAGCTGCGGCGATGTGGGAGAGTCTTTCTCAGAACCATCCCTTTGTGGACGGCAACAAACGGGTCTCCATCACAGTCACGATGGCGTTCCTGGCGGCGAACGGAGTCCGCGTCGAGTTCGAGGACTTGGAGGTATATAGCTTCCTCATTGAGCTATACGAGTCCGGGGCCTTCCGCTGGCGGGAACTGGATCGATGGATTCGTGACCACTTGGCGCAGACGCCAATTCGTTGAACTGCTACCGGAACCGCTCGTTCAAAACCGCGGCCAATCGCCTTGCGCCCAATGCCGCCCGTTCGCGTGCGAGTTCACGCGCTTTAATCGCATAGGAATCGGGTAGTACAACCGGATCTTCCTTCGTCCCTTTGCCCTTGTCGCCGTAGTTGTAGCAGAACGTTTCCGCCAGCTTCGCACCTTCGTTGACCCACTCTTTTGGATCGAGAACCTTCTCGGCTTCCTTCCCCTTGCCACGGAGAAACTTGATCACGCCGTCGATGAAAACGGGCGTGTCCGTGATGCCCAGCGCATCGTCCCAATAGGCATGCAGATTGTAGGCACCCAGCACGGAAACGCCGTTGCCGCCGAGATCGCTCCAAGGCTGGCCGGTTTTGGGATCCACTTGATCCTTCTTCCAGCGCGAAGTGCAATGCATCGGGTTGTGGACGTCGCCCACCAGATGCAGCAACCAGGGCAGCAGATACGTCGGGTCTCGCTCGGAGGCAACTGAACCCGGCGCGGGCGGCGGGTCGGTCCCGATCACCCCGAGAATACTGTTGATCTGCGCGAGCGCATTAACCAGCGGAGGCTGGGGGAAAGGCGTGCCGTCGGGCGAGAACGCGATGTTGATGTAGTGCCAGTTGGTGTGCCGCCGCATATCGGCAAAGCCCGGCAGGACGGCAGTCGGAGCCTGGTCTCGCTTGCTCTCGTCGTAAAAGCGCAGGTCGCCTTTTATCGTGTCGGGCCAGAAGGCGGATTGAATGAAGGCGTGGCCGGCACGCTGCTTCTGATCCTTCGACGGCGCGGTGACGAGCCAGCTTTGGTAATCGGGATGATTGCGAATGAGCGCGTCGACCTTGGCGCGGGCCTTGCCGCTGAGCCGGTCATACGCCATCCCGGCGACGGCTTTGTGGCCGACTTGATTCCAGGCGAATAGGACGGAAGGGGCGATCGCCATCGCCACGCAAAGCAGTACGCGGTGCATCACAGAAACTATACTCGCAGTTCGTAGCCTGAGTTGCGTAACAACTCGATGAGAGCCGCTCGCGACTGGGTGATTTCGTCGCTCGAAAGCGTGCGGTCCGCCGCGCCGATTGTGACACGGAAGGAGACGCTTTTGCGCTCGGGCGGCAACGGCGCGCCTTGGTATTGCGTGACGAATTCGACGCTTTGGAAGAACGCCCCGCCGTTGGCAGCGATACGGCTTTCGACGTCGCCAATCGGGGTTCGCAGCGGCGTGAGAACCGACAAGTCGAAGGCGCTAGTCGGGTACCGCCGCAGGGCCGAGTATTTTTTGGCCGACCAGCCGCACCGTTCGATTTCGCGAAGGTCCAGATCCAGGACGGCCGCGCGGCCCGAGACGACGTTCGGGTGAAACTCGAACAATCGGCCGACGGATGCGCCTTGCCAGTGAATCGTGTAGGCGCGGTAAGGATGCTCGAAAGCCCGAGCCGCAGGGGACGCCTCGGCCGAGGCTCCCGGGAGCAGGCATTCCGCCAACCGCTTGGCTTCCATCAACTGTGCGGCGCCATCACCCGATTTCGAAAACACGCAAGCGACAAGATGCGGAATTTCGTCGGGCAAGTCCCCGGCGCGCTTGTGGATTTCCCGGCCGATCTCAAAGAACCGAAAGGAATCCAGGTGGCGGGAGTTGTCGCGGATGTTCTTCAACGCGCCGCACAGAAGTGTCGTGCGGAGGAGGTCCTGATCGGAGGCGATTGGATTCAGTACGCGAATATGCGCGGCTGTATCCAGCCCCAGCTCTTTGACTTGCGCCTCATTTACGAACGAATAGTTATACGCTTCGTGGAAACCTTGTTGTGTCGCGATTCCGCGCAGCCGATGGAATAAATCACGCTGCGGATTAGCCGGTGGCGGTGTGGCGGTGACGACAGGTGCGTCGGGCGAAATCGAGCCGTAGCCGAGCATGCGCCCGACTTCTTCGACGAGGTCCTCCCTGATGGAAACGTCCTTCGTCGCCCGCCACGTCGGAACCCTCACGGTGAGGGCATCGTGCGCGGATTCGGTCACTTCAAATTGCAACGATTCTAGAATGGTGCGGACTTTTGCCGCTTCTATCGCGCGGCCTAACTTGCTCTGCAACCACGCGATAGGCAATTCGATTTCAGGCGGGACCTTAAGCGGACCGCAGTCATCTATCAGCCCGCCTACCAAGCGAATTCCTGGCGAAACCAATTCCAGCAGCGCAATCGCGCGGGCCAAACCTCGCGTAGTGTTGTGTGGATCCTGTGCCTTTTCAAAGCGCATCGAGGCGTCGGTGCGGATCTTAAGACGCGATGAAGTCTTCCTTACGCTCCCAGCCTGGAAGTTGGCGCTTTCAAAGACGATACGCTTGGTCGCTGCCGTGACACTGGAATCGAACCCGCCGATGACACCGGCCACGGCAATCGGGCCATCGGCGTCGGCAATTACCAGAGCTTGCTCATCGAGCACGTAGGTTTCTTTGTTGAGCGCGGCTAAGCTCTCGCCCGCTTTCGCGCACCGCACAAAAATCGTGTCGCCCGCGAGGGTATCGGCATCGAAGGCGTGTGTCGGCTGCGGTAATTCTGCCGCCAGAACATTCGTCACGTCCACGATATTGTTAATTGGGTTCAGCCCGATCGCGTGCAAGCGATATTGAAGCCAAAGCGGCGAAGGCTGAACCGTAACGTTTTCAAAGACCAACGCGCTATATCTCGGGCAAAGCATGAAATCTTCGATTTCGACCTTAACGGCACTCGGACCGATTGCCGGGAGCCGGGAAAGCTCGACCGGATCCTTGAGCCGCTTCCCAGTGATGGCGCTCACTTCCCGCGCCATGCCCAAGTGTCCCCATAAATCGGGGCGATGAGTAAGCGATTTGTTATCGATCTCGATTATGTGATCTGGCTTACACTCAGGGATCGCCGCGCCCGGCTCAACGCCGGTTAGTTCAATGATCCCGTTATCGTCACCATTCAGTCCAATTTCGGCCCCGCTGGCAAGCATCCCGTGCGACTCGACCCCGGACACGCCGGCGACCCCAATCGACTTCGACTCTAGCGCTGTCCCCGGCGGCACCCAAGCCGTAAGGATTCCAGCCCGGCAATTCGGCGCGCCGCACACCACGGTCTTCTCGCCATCCGGCCCGGCGTCGATCCGCGCTTTCCTATTCTTGCTGTTCGGAATCGGCTCGGCCTCGATCACTCTGGCCACGCGAACCCGGTCAAAATGAGCGCCCACACTCTCGACGCCTTCCTGCTCCGCCGTCTTGGTCGTAATCAGGTTGGCCAACTCCAGAGGCGGTGTGTCGAGACCGCCCTCAATCAGCTCAGAAATCCAGTTGGTCGAAAACTTCATGATTGTTTAGGCAAACTGTTGCAGAAAGCGGACATCGCCTCCTTGCAAATGGCGAATATCGTCGATTGAGTACCGCATCATCGCCAGTCGTGTCAGACCCAGTCCGAAGGCGAATCCGTTCCATTGCTCCGGGTCGATTCCACCCAGCCGCAGCACGTTCGGGTGGACCAGACCGCAGGGCAGCAATTCCACCCAGCCGCTCTGTTTACAAACCGGGCAGCCCTTGCCGCTGCAAAGCAGGCATTGGATGTCGAGTTCAAAACCGGGCTCGACAAACGGAAAGTATCCAGGTCTAAGACGGACGGTAACTTCCCTATTAAAAATACGTTGCAGAAGAGTCTTCATGTAATAGATCAGGTTAGCCACGGAGACTTCCCGATCGATCATCATGCCTTCCAGCTGGTAGAAGGTATGCTCGTGGCTCGGGTCCACTTCCTCGTTGCGGAACACGCGGCCCGGCGCGATCATCCGCAGCGGAGGTCCCAGGCGTTGCATCCCTCGCACCTGGACAGGTGACGTATGGGTGCGCAACAAGTGGCCGCCTTCCAGCCAGAAGGTGTCCTGCATGTCGCGCGCCGGGTGGTCAGCCGGGATGTTCAAAGCGTCGAAATTGTTGAACTCAGTCTCAACCTCAGGCCCTGAGAGCACGGCAAACCCCATGGATGTAAACAAGTCCTCGATCTCCTTCTGGATGATCGTGATGGGGTGCAGGGCGCCGGGCCGGACACCGGGCGCAGGCAGGGTAATATCCAGCCATTCGGACTCAAGCCGGGTGTTGAGCGCCGCGCTGTCGAAGGCGGACTTGCGGGCGTCCAGAGCCGACTCGATCGCCGTCTTGGTCTCGTTGAGGAGCTTTCCCACCTTGGCGCGTTCGTCGGCGGCTAACTTCCCCATCCCCTTGCCCAAGTCAGCCAGCGCGCCCTTGCGCCCAGCTACCTCGACACGCACGGCTTCCAACTCTTCCGCCGTCGTCGCGGCGGCAACGCGGGCGAGCGCGGACGCCTTAAGCTCCGCAAGTTGCTGTTCCATGGCTTTGAATCGTCCGCCGTCAGGCCACGGGCGTAGGCGGCACAAAGATGGGCGCGCCAGGCACTACTTCGTGAGCCAGATGGTTGAGATAGAACGCCAGCACAGCCTTCGGGTGCTTCTCCTGGAAATGCTCGTAGCAGCGCGCCTGCCAGCCATCGGAAAGGTGTGACTTGACGTCGGTGTCCTTGTCGAAGAACCCATCCTGGTGCGGGATGCCCAGTTGATCGAGCACGGCGACGATCATGTCGAGATGCGACACCAGAATCGCCTGGCTGAGCTCAATAGCAAGGTCCTCCTCCTTCCCCGCGAGGCGAGCGAACACCTTGGGGCCGATCGTGCGCAGCACCTCCTGGTTCAGCTTCCCCACGTGAAGGCGGATCCGCATTCGGTCATACATCTTGTAAGTTTTGAGCTTGCCAGGGGAGATGGTTCGCAACTGCTGGTCCAGATTCCCCTGGCCGAGGCCCACAAAAATATCGGACAACGGCATTTTTGACAGGGTAACATGCCGTGAGCCTCCCTGCCTCCGCGCTACAATAGCGGGGTTTGGACTCCCACAACATTAACCGAAACAACCCGAGCAATATTATCGTGCTCGGCTCCCAATGGGGCGACGAAGGCAAGGGCAAAATCGTCGACCTATTCTGCGACCGCTTCGATGTCGTCGTTCGTTATCAGGGCGGCAACAATGCCGGACACACCGTCTACATTGGGCCCATCAAGTATGTGCTCAAACTGATCCCGAGCGGCATCCTGCGTCCCGGGAAGATGGCGATCATCGGGAACGGCGTCGTGATCGACCCGGCGGCGCTCATGGAGGAGATCGACACGCTCCAGGCGGCGGGGATCGATGTCACCAGCCAACTGGCCATCAGCAACAGGGCGCAGGTGATTTTTCCGTTTCACCGGCTGGTCGAAAAAATTTCCGAGGCGTCCAAGGACAAAGAGCAAGTCGCGATCGGCACGACGGCGCGCGGTATCGGCCCTGCGTATGAGGACAAAGCCGGGCGGCGCGGGATGCGCATTGCCGACCTATTGGATACGGCGGCTTTCCCGTCTCTCTACAAACGGCTGAGGCGCGACAAGCAGCGCATCGCCGAAGCGTTTGGCGTCGAAGGCTCCGATGAGGACGTGTTGGACAAGATGCTGCTCCTGGCCGAGCGCATCCGCCCGATGGTGCGCGATACTGCGTCGCTGATCAATCGGCAGATTCTGGCGGGCAAGCGCATACTGCTCGAAGGCGCGCAAGGCACAATGCTCGACATCGACCATGGCACTTATCCGTTTGTCACCAGTTCCAGCACGACTGCAGGCGGCGCATGTACGGGCGCGGGCATTCCTCCAACAAAGATTCATGGCGTGATCGGCGTTGCGAAGGCCTACATCACTCGCGTCGGCGGCGGCCCGTTTCCCTCCGAAGCGCTGGACGAAGTGGGCGATTCGATTCGCAAAGCGGGTAATGAGTTTGGTTCGGTCACCGGACGCCCGCGGCGTTGCGGTTGGTTCGATGTGCCACTGCTACGTTACACGGCTATGATCAACGGCTTCGATAGCCTGATCGTGACCAAGTTGGACGTGCTCGATCACGTCGATCAGATCCCGGTCTGCGTGGCCTACGAAATCGACGGCAAGCGCGTGGAAGAAATGCCGGCGCGGCAGGAAGATCTGCTGCGGGTGAAGCCGGTGTACGAAGTGTTGCCCGGTTGGAAGTCTTCCACGCGCGGAGTGAAGGATTACGAGGGGCTGCCGCCGGTCGCGCAACAATATCTGCAATTCCTTGAGAAGCAGACTGGCGTCGAAGTCGGCTGCGTATCGACCGGCCCTGAGCGCACTGAGACGATGGTGATCGCCGGATCGCAATTGGAGCGGCTCATCGGTTCCTAGCTTCGCCGACCCATGCTCAAAGCGCTGATTGATTTCCATCTTCAGAATCGATGGGTGGTTTTCCTTGGGCTGCTGGCCGTGGGCGGTTACGGGCTTTATTCTCTTTCGCAACTTCCGATCGAGGCTTTCCCGGACCTCACCAACAACCAGGTTGTCGTCGTCACCGAGTGCCCCGCCATGGGGCCCGCCGAAGTCGAAATGCTGGTGACCTACCCGATCGAAAACGCCATGATGGGCCTGCCGAAAATGCAGGAAGTGCGGTCGATTTCCAAGCTCGGCCTTTCGATGGTGAGTGTGATTTTCGACGATTCTGTCGACACCTACTTCGCCCGGCAAGTGATGAACGAGCGGCTCAACGAAGTACGCGGGCGATTGCCGGGCGCTGTGAAGCCGCAACTCGGTCCATTGGCGACGGCGTTTGGCGAGGTCTATCAATACACGGTCGAAGGCCCGCAATCGGCAATGGAGTTGAAGACCCTGCACGATTGGCAGATCCGCAATCAGCTGCGCTCACTTCCGGGCGTCAACGAGATCAACACCTGGGGCGGACTGACGCGCCAGTATCACGTGGAAGTGAATCCTTCGGCGCTGCTGCGTTACGGGCTGACGCTGCGCGACATTTTTGAACGGCTGCGTCAGAACAACGAAAATTTCGGCGGCGGCTACATTGAGCATGGCTCCGAGCAATACAATGTACGAGGCCTCGGCCGCGCGCGAGGCTTGGAAGATCTGGAGCATATCGTAGTGATGGCGCGTGCCGGAACGCCGGTGCTGCTGCGGGACGTCGCGACCTTGAAACTTGGCCCGATGCCGCGCCACGGCGCCGTGACTCGCGATGGCAAGGGCGAAACGGTTTCCGGCATGGTGATCATGCTCAAGGGCGAGAACGGCAAGAACGTCATCGAGCGCGTGAAAGAACGGCTGGCCTCGCTCCGTTTGCCCGACGGCGTGAAGATCCGGCCTTTCTACGATCAATCCGATGTGATCGACGGCACCATCGCCACGGTCCGGCGCAATCTGCTGGAAGGCGGGCTGCTGGTGATGCTGGTGCTGTTTGTCTTCCTCGGCAATGTGCGCGCGGCGTTACTGGTGGCGCTGGTGATTCCGATGTCGATGCTGGTGGGCTTTATCGGCATGCGTATGTTCGGTGTGTCGGCGAATCTGATGAGCTTAGGGGCGATCGATTTCGGCATGATCGTCGACGGTGCGGTCGTCATGATGGAGAACGCGATGCGGCGATTGCATCAGCGCGACGCATCGGGCGCTTACCGGCCGTTTGATCGGGTGGAGTCTGCCGCGCGTGAAGTGGGGCGGCCGATTCTTTTCGGCGTCGCAATCATCATTGCGGTGTATTTGCCAATCTTCCTGCTCGAAGGTTTAGAAGGGCGTATGTTCGGGCCCATGGCAGTGACGGTTTGTTCGGCGTTGGTTGGTTCATTGGCGCTGGCGTTGTTCGTGATTCCCGCCGCATCCACCGTCGCCTTTGCGCGCCGGCCGCCCAGCGAGTTTTCCGAGCGCTGGTTTGAGTGGCTGCGTCAACGTTACCGGCGGGTGTTGGCCGGCGTCGTGCGGCATCGATACGTGACGATCGCGCTGGCGGTGGGCGCGTTGGCCGGAGCGGGAGTACTGCTATCGCGGATGGGCTCTGAGTTCATGCCAAGGCTGGACGAAGGCTCGATTCTGATTGAGAGCCGGAAGCTGCCCGGCGTGTCGATCACGCAATCGGCGGTGCTGTCGACTCAGGTAGAGGGCCTGCTGTTGAAGGGGTTCCCGGAAATCGCCAGTATCGTTACTAAATTGGGCCGCCCGGACTTAGCCACCGAAGCGATGGGCGTGCATCAGGGCGACATGTATGTGCCGCTCAAACCGCGCGCCGAATGGAAGCGGTTCAATGGTTCAAAAGCGGAATTAATCGACGCTTTGGATAAAGCGTTGGCCGATGTGCCGGGCATGGCGTTCAACTTCACTCAGCCGATGGCGATGCGGTTGGACGAAGTGGTTTCCGGCGTCAAGGCGGATTTGGCGTTGAAGGTATTTGGAGAAGACCGGGCGGTCCTGGAACAGATTGGAGACCGCGCGTTGCGCGTGTTGTCGAGCGTTCGCGGCGCGGCCGACTCGCAAGTGGAAATAGTTTCGGGCGTCGCTGAGATGACCATCACCGCGGATCGCGCGGCCTTGGCGCGGTATGGGCTGAATGTCTCCGATCTGCGCGATGCGATGGAAGTTGTGGTGAGCGGCGCAGTGGTGTCGACGCTCATCGACGGCCAGCGCCAGTTCGATATCGTGGTCCGGTTGCCCGAGGCGTATCGCGAGAATCTGGATGCGGTGCGTTCGGTTTTGCTGGCGGCGCCGGGCGGCGAACAGGTGCGGCTGGGGCAGGTGGCGCAGGTGAAGCTGGAGCGCGGGCCCGATGCGATTTCACGCGAGAACGGCCAGCGCCTGATCGTGGTGCAGTCTAACGTGCGCGGGCGCGACCTGGGCACTTTTGTGGCTGAGGTTCGCCGCCGGATTGAGGCGGAGGTCAAGGTTCCCGCCGGCTACTCGATCACTTATGGCGGGCAGTTTGAAAATCAGGACCGAGCGACGAGGCGCCTGGCGCTGGTGCTGCCACTGACTGGGTTGATCATCTTCGCGCTGCTCTACTCGACGTTCCATTCCATCAGTCAATCGTTGTTGATTATCCTGAACGTGCCCTTTGCACTGGTCGGCGGGGTGGTGGCGTTATGGCTGCGCGGGATGAACTTGAACCTATCGGCCTCGGTCGGTTTCATCGCTTTGTTTGGTGTGGCGGTGTTGAATGGGATCGTGCTGGTAAGTTCGATCAATAACTTGCGCGACGAGGGGATGGACCTGGAGGAAGCGACACTCGAAGGGGCGTCGCTGCGCCTGCGTCCGGTGTTGATGACGGCGTTAGTGGCCTCGCTTGGATTTTTGCCGATGGCGCTGTCGGTTTCGACTGGCGCCGAAGTGCAACGGCCGTTGGCGACGGTAGTAATTGGGGGATTGGCGACGAGTACGCTACTTACTTTGTTCTTACTGCCTTTGTTGTATCCGTGGTTCTCGCGCTCGGTGAGCTTGGGTAAGGTAAGTAGTTAGAGCCAAGCCTCCACGCGCAGTCCTGCGACAAGCGAAAATTCTCCCACATTACGCGTCGCAAGCGTGACGTCTTTCGAACGAGCAATCGCGGCGATTAACATGTCGTTGCCACCTATCGGCTTGCCGGCGCGCTCCAGATCCGCACGGATTACCCCGTAATGCTCAGCGGCAATGTCGTCGAAGGGCAGCGACTCAAAGGGATCGAGCATGGTTTGAAAGTTCGTCAGATTCGCTTCGACGCGCTGGCTCTTGCGGGCGCCGGACATCAACTCGGCGCGGACGACGCTGCAACTGAAGATTTGCCCGGGGTCTAGTTGCCGCAGCCGGGTTACAAGGCCCGGCTCGCCTTTCGCCAGCGCGATCCAAAGATTGGTGTCCAGCAAGTACCGGCCCTTCATTAGAGGTCCAGATCTTCGACCGGTTCGGCCGGGGGATCGGACGGTTCGGGAAAGTCCTGGTCCTTCAGGAATCCACAAACGTTCTCGAAGTAGGCGGCGGGCCAGCGATCAGCGCCTTTTGAATGGTCAAGCAGATGGACCACGTATTTGGAGAGCGTCAGGCCCGCCTTTTTGGCATCGCTGCGTAGGCGGGCCGCTTCTTCGTCTGGAACGTAGAGATTGAGTTGCGCCATGTATCAAGTATACCAAGTATATTTGGACATTTATCAGATGAATGCATTGAAGCGTCACCTGCGGCGTACAGCGGCATACTATCAGAGTTTGACAAACTCTGCGAACGTACGTCCGTAGGCCAACAAGTGAGGTGTTCCCCCTAGCGAGGCAGAACTGAACAGATGAACGTGTCCTTGACGCCCCAACTCGCAGGCTTCGTAAAAGATGCGGTTTCCCGTGGCATGTACAACAACGCCAGCGAACTGATGCGCGAGGCGCTGCGGCGGTTAAAGTACGGACCGATCGCCAGCGCGCCGATCTTGGCGAGGATACTGGGGAGACAGCCAAGCGGCTTGCCCACGCCACTGCGGAAGCTAAGCGTGGCGAGTTTACAGACTACGATGCGCCGGGGCTTAGGGCCTTCGGTAAGCGCGTGATCGAAGAAATTGGAAAGCGACCCGTTCGTTCCACTAAGAAGCCCGTGTAGACCGCATGCTTGCGCATGGCGGCTTCCATGAGAGGGCTGCCATTGTCAAGACGTACAGCCGATCCTTTTTTGTTTTTTGCCACGGCTCACCGCGTA
>JAYUSQ010000103.1:0-6552 GCA_043755595.1 Acidobacteriota bacterium
CGGCCGGTGCCGGCTTCACGTGTGGCGGAAGCGGCGGCGACGCCGGAGGCTTCACGGGCGGCGGCGGCGCCGCCGGTGCGGCGCCCGGAGCCAATACCGGCATGGGCACGAATTGCAACAGACTGGGTGCCCCTCCCGGAGTACTGGGGGTCTGCTTCTCGCTTTGTGCCAACTCCTCGTGAGGAATCGCCGTCCGCTGGGGCTTCACGGAAACCGGACCGGTCACACTGACCGGAGGAGTTCGCGGAGCATCCTTGCGGCCGGGCAAGAAGGGTACCGGCATGACGATTTCCGGCAAGGGTTGGCCCTCAGGGATCGGCCGGACGATCTCTGGCGTAACGATCACAATCAGTTCTGTGTTGCTCTTGTTTAGAGTTCGTGACCGGAAGATCTTACCGATCACAGGCAGATCGCCGAGACCTCTGATCTTGCTGAGGGACTCCGTCGTCCGGTTATCCAGCAACCCGCCGATGGCGAAACTCTGCCCATTCTCTAACTCGATTTCGGTGGAGACCCGGCGCGTGGACAATCCGGGAATCGTGAACCCCTGAAAGACGAGGCCGTTGGCGTAGTCGAGCGCACTGACTTCGGGAGTCACATTCAAACGCAGAGTGCCCCGGGGGGTCAGGGTGGGCGTAAAATTGAGACGAATGCCGAATTCGCGAAACTGAATGGTCACCGCGCCCAAACCACCGCCTCCGCCTTGCAACGTGGGAAACGGGAACTCGCCGCCGGCAAGGAAACTGGCGGGTTTGCCATTGATGGCTAAAACATTCGGTTCGGCCAGTATCTGCAGCAAGCGCTTGCTCTCAAGCGCCTTGATCGTGGCCGCCAGGTTCAGATCTGGGCGAAAGAGGAACACGTTCAGCAGGTCGGTGAAATTAAAGATGCCGGCGCCACCGCCGCCGGCGCCATCCTGTGTGAACCGGGGCGGAGTGAATGAACCTGTCGACGTCGAGCCGATTGTGTTGAGAGCGCCAGTGCTGATGAGGTTCACGCCCCAATCCAGCGTCGCTCCGCGATCGACGTCGGCGAAACGGACTTTCATCAGGATCTGCGGCTCGACCGGCGGCACCATGATGTTTAGCATATTCACCGGGTTGCCAAGCAGTTTCGCGATGGCCAGCGCCCGGCCGGCGGAGGTCTGGTTGTCAACCGTGCCACGCAGAAACACGTCAGGGCCTTCCATGGTCATCGTGACATCCTGGCCTGGCAACTCTTTCGCTAGTTGCTTCTGAATGTTCTCGACACGATTCACCTTTGGCAGGACTTTGAGGTCAAATACGACGCGGCTGCCGCCTTGCTGCCACAAAATCAGGCTGGTGTCACCCGGCGCCTTGCCGTTCAGGATCAGTTCTTTCGGGCTGGCCATGACGGCCTCGGCCACCGTTGGATCGGCCACCGAAACCCGCTGCACATTGGCGGGGCTGTCGAGGAGCAAGGACTTGCCGACCATTACCGAAAGCTCCCGCACATCCGCTTGACCCAAGGCCAACGATGACCACACGATCACCCAACCGAGCAGCATAACGACGCGCATCTACTTGGCCTCCGCCTGTTTGAATGAAACTTGCGCTTTGGAAGCGCCATTGAGGATCTCCACAACGAGGACTACTGGCGGCTCCGGCTTCTTCGGGGCCTCCGCAGCCGGAGGAGGTGGGGCTGGCCGGCGTACCGCGCCCTGCGCGACAGGAGCGGGAGTTGGTAAACCTCCGCCGGGCAAATCCGCAAACAGACGCGTCAAGAGTGCCCCCTTGGTCTTAGTCGCATCCTTGTCGAGCGGATTGCGAAGGACGAGTTGAATTTCAGCGCGGTGGCTCGCCAAGCTGACGATTTCCGCCTGATCGGGTGTCACCAGAAGATTTACCACCGGAACCGGCATGGGCTTACCCTCGGCATCCTTCTGGATTTGCTGGCCCGCCGAGAGCACTTCGATATTTTGCAGCAACGTCTTGGAAACGGTGCCCTGCCCATCGGTGGGCGTTCCCAAGATCAGCAGGTCAACTCGAGTGCCCGCTGTCACAAAGCCCGCCACCGCCACTACATCGTTCACCCGAATCGCGACGGCTCTCATGCCCGTAGGAATCGTGGCGGCCATCCCGCCTCCCGCCCCGACCGGCGCTAACCGGTCCGAGCGGATTGGCTCTCCGGCATAGATCGTCGACAGAACGCCCCGGCCGACGATTTCTTCTTTCTTCAGCAGGACATTCGGCGGGGCGGCCCCCGGCCACTGCGTCGTGGTCAAATCGATGTCTTTGATCAGAGCCCCGATCGCTAATGGCCCGCGGGCGACAATCACTTCGGTGGAAACGGTTTTGGCGTCGGGCTTCAAGCGGGAGCCGAGCGCCTGATAGAGCAGAAAACTGGCGGCCGCCGAGACCACGAGGGCAAACAGCAGTACCGTTGCAAAACGCTTATTCATGAATATTACCTTTACCGCGGTGCTCTAGTTGCTGGCGTTCGTCAACCGGGTGTTCATGGCCGTCCAGAGCCCCCGCATCGGCTGATTCATTCCAACGTACACCGAGGCGCCGACCAAGGCAATGAACGCCAGAATCAAAGCGTATTCCACCAAGTCCTGGCCCGTCCGATCTGTCACGAATTTGTTGTGTCGAATCATCGCTACTCCCTCCGCTCTGAAAATCATTCTATCGCGCACGCCCCATCCGGTTCCCGCTCGACGGTATAGGCCAGAAGTTTTATCTGAATCCGGTTTGGACACTTCCCAGCGCGACTAGGTCCGCAACTGAAGCTGAGAGGGCTACACCGATCTATTGGTTCGCGGCCCAGCCCAAACAGCGTCTATTCGATCGACAACGACCTCCGCCATCCAGCCCCGCTCGCCGGCAGGCGTTGCGTATAAGTATAAAAGATATTCGTTCTCTTGCCATTTTTTGACCTGTTGTGTCCCTGGCCACTCTGGCAAGTGGCGGAACTTCTTCGACAAACCCGCCGCCAACCGATCGGCGAGTAGCGGGCATGCGCCCTAGGACCCAGCCGCAGCGTTGGCCGCGCTCAGCTGCTGGTTGGCTACCAGCCAGATACCAGCCGCTGAGGTCCCGGCTTGAATAAAGATGGCAGCCGAAACCAACGCCACAAAAGCAAGCAGCAGCGTGTATTCGATCAGATCCTGGCCGGACTCCTCGACGAAAAACGATTTAATCAAAGACATGGAAAATGATCTCCCTCTCAAAGCTGGACCCTATGGGTCCAACTGCTGGCTAACAATCCCGGGGGGACGCTCCTCCCCCACTATCCAGGCCTCCCGGCAGGGCCGGTGAGGCCAAAACAAGTGCTATTTGGCTTAGTTCCTGGAGCCTGCTACCCCGCCATCAAAACCGATAGCAGGGCACACAAGCCCTTTTAGGATCCAGCCGCTGCGTTGGCCGCGCTCAGTTGCTGGTTGGCTACAACCCAGATTCCAGCAGCGGAAGTCCCGGCTTGGATAAAGATGGCCGCCGAAACCAACGCCACAAAAGCAAGCAGCAGCGTGTATTCGATCAGATCCTGGCCGGACTCTTCGACGAAAAACGATTTAATCAAAGACATGAAAAATAATCTCCCTGTTAAGCTGGACCCTTGAGTCCAACCGCTGACTAATATTCCGGGTAGCCGTTTGAAAGCCCCCAACACTTTGCCGGCAACGCCGGCAAGTCCAAAATGGCGCCATATGGGGCAATAGAGTCCCTAGGACGCCGCAGCGTTGGCCGCGCTCAGTTGCTGGTTGGCCACAATCCAAATTCCAGCTGCTGACGTCCCGGCTTGGATAAAGATGGCAGCCGAAACCAATGCCACAAAAGCAAGCAGTAGCGTGTATTCAATCAAATCCTGTCCGGATTCCTCTGTAACGAAACGCTTGAGTAAGTTCATGACCGTGCACTTTCCTTTCTATGAATCGATTTTTCCGCAGCAGCTCCCTCGCGCCGGCGGAAGAATATAGAAACGCCGTCGTCATAGACGGTCGACCAATTAAGGGACTCTTTGATCGTGGTCGCCAGACAGTGACCCGCCGGCATCAACACGCGATCGATCTTGTGGTTCGACAGCCGCCGCTCCCAATCGTACTTGCAGCCCAGAATCTCGAGATAATCCTCGGCATGCTTGGCGCCGTAGAAGTCAAAGCGGCCATCGATAAAAACCTTGACGCTGGGAGTCAGACGGTAAATGAGATAGTCGCCCCATTCATCGTCCGCAAAGATCCTCCCCTCGAAAGTCCCGGCTGACAGCGAGGCAATCGCCTTCACGGGATAGCGCTTGTCTGAAAACAAGGCCTGCAGCTTCGGCGGCGGCGCCGGCAGCAGCGAAGCCCAGACAACCAAAGCGAACCCGGCCGCACTCGCCAAATAGATGCGCGGCAGTCTGTCGATCGCCGAAAAGTCGCTTTCAAACCGGCTGAGCGCTCCGAGAAAGCGGCCCCAGCTCGATGCGGCCTTGCCCATGATGTTCAGGCTGGCGGCGGCCGCAAAAGCCTCACCGATGCCCGGCGCGGCCACAATCGCGAAAATTGGAATATGGCGACCGGTATTCAGTGCCATATGGAGCCAACCCATCATCAGCAAAGCCTGTCCATACCGGCCCGTCCTTACACCATGAAGCGCCGCCATGGCCGCACCCGCAATCATGATTTCCAGGAACCGCGCGATCGGGTGGTGAAAGCTCATCGATTGCCACTCCGAGACACTCTCAAACAGCACCGGCGCGCCACTCAGAAAACCAAACAAGTGCCGGTACAGCCCAACGCCGTAAGGATTGATCAGGCTGGCTGCCACACACGCTATCGCGGTAAGCGCATACGGAATCGCCAGACGGGCCGGTTGCCCAGCCTCCCCCGTGAGGTACGCCACCAGGCCTTTCAGTAAATGGCCGGCGGCATAACATCCCAGGATGACAAACAGCACCAGAAATCCGCCGTGAATATTAACCCAGGCGATCGTCAGCAACGGAAGCGTCCAGAGCAACCGCCGCTCACCCGATTCCTGCCAGGCAACCACCCACAAGGCGACCACTGCAAATAGCCAGGTAAAAAGATGCGGTCGAGCCCACCAGTGCATCGACGAGGAGGCGACGGCCAGGAACGTGATCGCCGCGGCTGGCAGCCGGTATGGGCACGTCCGCAGAACCAAGCGGAACAAGAGAGCGGACGTAAGACACAGCACCAACACGCTGGCCAACACCACTCCCGAGAGCCCCCACCGCTGATGGAGCAGCGCCGCCCCGATATCCCAAAGCCATTCCCAGGCAAACCACGGCTCACCGGCTTTGGTGAAGCTGAACATGTCGGCCCGCGCCACCTGCCCGTGCGCCAGCATCCATTCCCCGGCGCGAATGTGCCAGCCGGTATCACCCTCGATCAGGTCCCGCGCCCCCTCGGCCCGCGCCAGCATGAACGCGACCGGCAGCAGGAACATGACGTCGGTGAGCGACGGCAGCAACGCAGCAATGCGAGGATGTTCAGCCTGAGGGTTCGTCATTAGTCTTACTCGACCAGGGCCGTCCGGAATGTGGAAATCGGATCGGACGTACTGGTCAACGTCACTTCGGGAGTTCCCGTGAGCATCATCGCGCCGGTGATAATTTGCAAGGGGCCGGTATACACACCGGAACCCTGTAATTTGGTCCATGCTCCCCGGGGTTGATAGATTGCGCCTCTATAAGAAGTGTTGGGAGACGCCCAAACCGAAAGCATCGGGGCTGTGGGACTATCCGGTATGTTGGCGCAAGGCGTATTCTGGCCGCCGCAAGCCAAATCCAGTTGTCCGTTCTGCTTGTACCAGGAGTAAGAGTTATGCTGGTCCTGCCACATCAACACCTGCCCATAGGGCTGAAGTTCGGCGGGAAGCGCCGTGGCCACTCCCCCGACTTCGGCCTGCAGGCCCTGCAATTGTATGCTGGAATTCGGAGCGGTGCCTGATTTGATGTCCACTGAGCCGTGGCGCAACCCGTTGTTACCCCAGGGATTCTGGATCCAAATGCAGCCGCCACAAGCTGTCTGGATCAGACCAGGGATCGAGTCCATCTGGTTGGCATAGCTGTCTACATCGACCGCCAAACCACCGGGAGAATTTCGTTGGAGTCCGGTGCGGAAATCGGTGAAGATCATAATCCGTCCGGCGTCCGAGGCATTTCCGCTCAAATTCACACCGTTGTCGATCTTGAATACCGGATCGGCCGTATTCAGTACGCCTGCGAAAACATACCGGCCCGGATCCAAGGTGACGTTTTGGGCACCTGACACATCCAGCCCGCCAATAAACATGTAGCGGCCAAAAGTCCCCCCTCCGGTAAAACTAAGGTTCGGGAAATTCTGTTTATTGCCGATGATCGGCGTGCCCGATGGATGCCACGTGTTACACCCCCCACACTGCGTGTCGCGCTCGATGGCGTAATAGATACCAGGAGGGCAGTTCCCAAGCGCACCGCAAATGGCGGAGGTAAGAACGCCTCCAGGCACCGCCCTCAAGGTATCGCCCGCCGGAGTCTGCCCCGCGCCCCAGATGGGGGGCTGCCCGCTGATGTCGCCGTTGACGCTCTTCACATCGAACGGATCGCGGA
>JAYUSQ010000104.1:0-6545 GCA_043755595.1 Acidobacteriota bacterium
CAGGCTCACCCCGCATTCGAATCAATTCCTGCCCTCAGGCTCACCCCGCATTGGAATCGACATCTGGTTTCAGGCTCATCACGCATTGGACAATACTCAGGGTTGCACTTCAGCCCTCGGAGCCAATATAGTGGGGTCAGCATGTGTCGTCTCCCGGTGTCCTTTCTGTTGCTCTCCACGCTGCTGAGCGCCGCCCAAGCGCAGGCGTCAGGGGATCGCCCAGCGGTCGTCAAGAAGTATTGCGCCGGATGTCACAACGCCAAGATGAAATCGGGTGGTCTGGTGCTCGACGCGATCGCGGCCGACAACGTCGCGCAACATCCGCAGGAATGGGAAAAGGTGGTGCGCCGCCTGCGTGCCCGCCAGATGCCGCCTTCGGGATTGCCACGCCCGGATGAGCGTACCTACGCGGCCCTTGTTTCATCGCTTGAAACCTCGCTCGACGCCGCCTCCGCCGTCAAACTGAATCCCGGCCGCACCGACACATTTCGCCGCCTCAATCGCACCGAGTATCAAAACGCGATCCGCGATCTTCTGGCCGTTGACGTAGACGTCACGTCAATGCTGCCCAGCGACGAAGCCAGCCACGGTTTCGACAACATCACGGTCGGCGATCTTTCACCAACGCTGCTTGAGCGCTATCTCGCGGCGGCCCGCAAAATCAGCCGTCTGGCCGTCGGCAGCCCAATCAAATCCCCGGGCGGCGACACTGTCACGCTGCGCCCGGACCTGACTCAGGAAGAGCACTTCGCTGAAATGCCTTTTGGCACGCGTGGCGGCACGCTGTTGAAGCACACGTTTCCGGTCGACGCCGTCTATGAGATTCAACTTCGTCTGGCGCGCGATCGTAATGAACATGTCGAGGGATTAACCGGGACGCATACGATCGACTTGCTTTTCGACGGTGAACGCGTGAAGCAGTTCACGGTGAAGTCGCTGCCACCCGGTGTCGACCATTCACAAGTCGACACCCCTCTTAACTTTCGTATCGCCGTGAAAGCGGGCCCGCACGTAGTCGGCGCAACGTTTCCCAAGATGCCTTCGACCCTGCTGGAAACCGAACGCCAGCCATATATGGCGCATTTCAATATGGATCGGCATCCCCGCATTCAGCCTGCCGTTTATTCGATTTCGGTCAATGGCCCGTATGAAGCCAAGGGATCCGGAGACGCGCCCAGCCGCCAACGGCTCTTCGTGTGCCGGCCTTCGGATGCGTCCGGCGAAGAAGCCTGCGCAAAACGTGTGCTCGCTAAATTGATGCGCCGCGCCTATCGCCGTCCGGTGGCCGAGCGCGACTTCGAAGCGCCCATGAAATTTTTCCGTCAGGCGCGCTCGGAAAGCGGGTTCGACGCTGGCATTGAGATGGCGCTCAGCGCGGTGCTGGTCAGCCCCGAGTTTCTTTTCCGCGTAGAGCAGGACCCCGCCGCCGCCACGCCGGGAGCCGCCTACAAGCTCAGCGATCTTCAACTGGCCTCGCGGCTTTCGTTTTTTATCTGGAGCAGCATTCCAGACGACGAGCTCCTCGAAGTGGCGGCGAAAGGTGCGTTGTCTACGCCTGCCGTATTAGAGAAACAAGTACGCCGCATGTTGGCCGACCCTCGCTCACGCGCTCTGGTCACAAACTTCGCCAGCCAGTGGTTGCATTTGCGCAACCTTGAATCGGTTACGCCCGACATGCGCACTTACCCCGACTTCGACGACAACCTGCGCCAGGCTTTCCGGCAGGAAACCGAGCTCTTCTTTGAAAGTATCGTGCGCGAAAATCGCAGCGTGCTTGATCTACTGAGCGCCAACTACACCTTCCTCAATGAGCGCCTTGCCAAACATTACGAAATTCCTGGCGTATACGGCAGCCGTTTCCGCCGGGTCGACTTTGGCGCCGACAACCAACAACGTGGCGGCCTGCTACGTCACGGCAGCATCCTGACTGTCACCTCTTACGCGACGCGCACCTCGCCTGTCATTCGCGGCAAGTGGGTCCTCGACAATATTCTTGGTATCCCGCCGCCTCCGCCGCCCGCCTCCGTTCCCGCTTTGAGCGAGAACACCGGTGTGATTAAAGCGCTGACCATACGCGAACGGCTGGCCCAGCATCGCGCCAATCCCGCCTGTCATGGTTGCCATCAGCTTATGGACCCAGTCGGTTTTTCTCTAGAGAACTACGACGCCGTCGGCCGCTGGCGGAGCCGCGAAGCAGGAACCTCAGCGGCAGTAGACTCAGCCGGAGGCCTGCCGGATGGCAGCAAGTTCGATGGAGTCACCGGTTTGCAACGGGCGATTTTGAATCGGCCGGAACTGTTTGCCTCGACTCTGACGGAGAAGTTGTTGACTTATGGCTTGGGGCGGGGAACCGAGTACTATGACGCCGCCGCCGTTCGTGGTATTGTGAGCAAGGCGAGGGCAAGCGAATACCGGTTCTCCTCGTTTATCATTGGAATAGCGGGTAGTGTACCGTTTCAAATGAGGAGGTCGCAATGATCGTAACCAGGAAGGCTTTGCCACGACGCATGGTTCTCCAAGGGCTTGGCGCGTCGCTCGCTTTGCCGTTGCTTGACGCGATGATTCCGGCGATGACCGCCATGGCCGCCACGCCGGCGAAGCCGGTCCGTCGCCTGGGCTTTGTTTACATGCCAATGGGATCGACCATTGCGCAATGGACTCCTCCGGGCACGAATGGCAGGCTCGACATACTGTCCCCGGCGCTCCGCTCGCTGGAAAAGGTGAAGGACCAGGTCACGGTCTTCACCAACATGGAATTGCGCAACGCCTATCCGGGCACGCATGCGACCTCGAACGCAGCCTTTCTCAGCGCGGCCACGGCAAAGTGGACCGAGAGTAGCGACTATCACTTGGCGACCACGGCCGATCAAGTCGCCGCGCAGCAGATCGGACAGGAAACGCGCTTGCCCTCGCTTGAACTGTCGATGGATCTCCTCACGACCGTCGGGCAGTGCGACAACGGCTACGCCTGCGTTTACCAGAATAATCTTTCGTGGTCTTCGCCCACCACGCCGCTTCCGGCCGAAGCACATCCGCGTGTCGCTTTTGAACGCCTCTTCGGCGATGGCGGTTCGGCGGCCGACCGGCGCACCGAATTGCGTAAGAACGCGAGCCTGCTCGATTGGGTGAGCACCGATATTGCGCGGTTGCAGAACAAGCTTGGCGCCAGCGACCGTAATCGGGTCGCGCAGTATCTCGACACGGTCCGTGAAGTGGAGCGCCGTATCCAAAAAGCGGAATCCGCCGCGGCTGATTCGAAGCTGCCAGATCTCGATCGCCCGGTCGGAGTGCCCGCCGCTTACGCCGATCATGCGCGCTTGATGTTCGATCTCCAAGTCCTGGCGCTGCAAGGCGACGTGACGCGCGTGATTACCTTCCAGTTGGCGCGCGAAGCCAGCACGCGCACGTATAACGAAATCGGCGTCTCGGAGGCGCATCACCCACTCACGCATAGCGGCGGCGATCCTGAGAAACTCGCCAAGGTTGCGCAGATCAACGCCTATCACGTTTCGTTGTTCGCCTACTTCCTTGAGAAGCTGAAGGCGACGCCCGATGGCGACGGCACGCTGCTCGATCACTCGGTATACATGTACGGCAGCGGTATGGGCAATCCCGACAAACACGATCATGTGAATCTGCCAATTCTGGTGGCAGGCGGCGCGGCGGGCCGCATGAAGGGCGGCCGGCATATTCGTTATGCCGAGCCGGCGCCTCTCTCGAATCTCCACCTGACGCTGCTTGACAAAGTAGGCGTACGCCTTGATGCGTTCGCCGACAGCAAGGGTAAGATCCGTGAACTTGACGAACCTCTCGCGATTTAGTTGGGCTCGCCGATGCTGCCTGTCCGGGGCGCTTGCCTTCACGGCGGCTGCGGCTGACACACGTCTCCCCGATGCCGCGCAACACAAGGATGCGCAGGCCATCCGAGCTTTACTCGCACAACGAGCCGACCCGAACGCCGCGCAGGTGGACGGAGCGACGGCTCTGCACTGGGCTGCATCTAACGACGACTTGGCGGCGGCTCAAGCGCTCGTCCGCGCCGGAGCCCAAGTCAAATCGACCAACCGATACGGGGTTACGCCACTTTCGCTCGCCTGCACCAATGGCAACGCCGCCATGATCGAACTCCTGATAAAAGCCGGAGCTGACCCGAACGCCATGCTGACGGGCGGGGAGACTGCGCTGATGACGGCAGCGCGGAGCGGCAATGCCGAGGCGGTCAAGGTTCTGATCGCGGCCGGAGCCGACGTTAAGGTTCGGGAAGACCGCCGGAAGCAAACTCCGCTTATGTGGGCCGCCGCCGAAGGCCACGTCGAAGTGGTGCTGGCGCTGATCAAAGCCGGTGCCGATGTGAAGGCGCGACTGAGCTCGGGGTTCACTCCGCTGCTGTTTGCCGTGCGCGAAGGGCGGTCGCGGGTGGTGAACGCACTGCTGGAAGCAGGCGCGGATGTGAACGATGTCATTCAACCGTCTCCGACTGCGGGCCGCCTCTACGGCGCTGCGCGAACGGGAACCAGCGCGCTGCTCCTGGCCGCCATCAACGGCCATTTTGAACTGGCCGCCCAACTTCTGGACGCGGGTGCGGATCCGAATCACAATGCCAGCGGTTGGACGGCGCTTCACGCGATCACCGGCGTCCGCAAACCCGGAGGCGGCGACAACAACCCTGCGCCACGCGGTTCCGGTTCGATGACCAGCCTCCAGTTCATTGAAAAGCTGAAGTCGAAGGGCGCCGACCTCAATGCCCGCATGACCCGGAAGATCAACGTTGGGCTCACGAGCCTCAATACGGTGGGCGCCACCGCCTTCTTCCTGGCTGCCCGCAGCGGCGATAGCGAGATGATGCGCACGCTCGCTTCGCTTGGGGCCGATCCATTGATTCCCAACGCCGACAATGCCACGCCTCTGATCGCTGCCGCTGGCTTGGGCACGCGATCGCCCGGTGAGGACGCCGGCACTGAGCCGGAAGTGATCGAAGCCGTGAAAGTCGCGCTTGAGCTCGGCAATAACATTGACGCCGTCGACAAAAATGGCGAAACCGCCATGCACGGCGCGGCCTACAAAAATTTACCGGGTGTGGTGTTGCTATTGGCGCAGCGCGGGGCGAAGCCCGAAGTGTGGAACCAGAAGAACAAGCAGGGCTGGACGCCGCTGACGATCGCGCTAGGATACCGGTTCGGGAACTACAAACCTTCGCCTGTGACGATTGAAGCTTTTCACCAGGTGATGAAAGCTGCCGGGATCCCGATTCCTACCGGGCCGATCGTCGCTCAATCTAAAGGCGAGCAGTGAGGCGGCTAGGACAGTAACTGGCCGGGCTGATCGATCCAATAGTCCGGATGGAACTGGGCCATTTCGGTTTGGTTTCCGTAGCCCCATCGCACGGCGCAGGTCTTCACGCCCGCCCGTCGGCCTGCTTCCATATCGGGCCCTGAGTCACCCACCATCAAACACTCTTCTGGACGTGCGCCAAGCGCTGCCACTGCCCGCAGAATCACGTCTGGCTCGGGTTTGCTGGGGAAACCGTCCGTTCCCTGCACATGGTCGAAATGGGTGCGCAACCCGAATTGCTCAAGTAGGAGACCCGTAGTCGGCGTGCCTTTGGTGGTGGCGGTTGATTTGCGCCCGGGCAGCGATGAAACCATCTCGATCACGCCTGGGTAAAGCCGGGTATTCTGGTGGCCCCGAGCCAGATAGATGGCCCGATATTCCACCACCAGTCGATCGTGCCGCTCACGAGTCCATTCAGGCAGCAGATGCTCGAAGAGATCAATCAGATGCCGCCCGATGTAGCTGCGCAAAAAGTCCAGCGGCACTTGGTTCTGACGAGTACGCGCCAGGGCCTGACTGATCGCAGCCGTGATGTCTGGAGCCGAGTCCAGGAGCGTACCGTCGACATCGAACAAATAATATGGAAAGCGAGGGATCACGCGGGCTGCGGACGCTCGCCATCGATCAGCCCAGGCGGCATCCGAACACCACTTTCGGGCCGGATTACTTCCTGCGTCAGCTTGCTCCCTGAGTCACCCTTGGGGGTCGACTGGAAAGGACGCAACGCCTGACCTTCGATGAGCGCTTTCACTTCGGCGCCGTCGAGAGACTCGCGCTCCAGCAAGGCCTCGGCAATCCGCACCATCGCTTCACGCCGGTCTTCGATTAGCTTGCGGGCGCGCTGGAATTGCGTGTCCACCATCGTCCGAACCTGCTCGTCGATTTTGAGCGCTGTTTCCTCGGAGTAATCGCGATGCTGGGCAATTTCACGGCCCAGGAAGATCTGCTCTTCCTTCTTGCCGAAGCTCAACGGCCCCAGATCGCTCATCCCCCACTCGCAAACCATCTTGCGAGCCAATTCCGTCGCGCGTTCGATGTCATTGCCCGCGCCGGTCGTAATCTGACCAAGGAACAGCTCTTCAGCCAGACGGCCTGCCATCAGGATGCAAATCTGCCCGCGTAGGTAGTCCTTCGAGTAGGAGTGTTTATCGTCGAGCGGCAACTGCATCGTCAGCCCCAACGCCATCCCGCGCGGGATGATCGTGACCTTGTGC
>JAYUSQ010000105.1:0-22011 GCA_043755595.1 Acidobacteriota bacterium
TTCTTCAGAACATCGTCAGGAAGGTTCATGCCATACATCTTCCAGAACGCATGCCGCTTGCGATAGTAATCGAAGTATTCATCGGCGGATTCGAGCACCCGAAAATACACGTGGTACTCGCTCGGTTCCCAGATATCCTTGCCGAACAGCACCCGATCCTGATATTTGATGAACCATTCGCGGGCAAAACGCGGCTGGCGCCCCAGTTCCGCAAGCACGGCGCCGATCTCGGTGTACATGTTCGGCATCTCGTCCAGCAGCCGTCCGAGCTCGCCCAGATTATTGCCGTACCAGCCCAGGTGCGCGTTGATGAACGTGGTGCCCGGGTGTTTCTTGAACATCCGGTGCTGCTCGGCGATGAGGGTCTCCCAGGAAGCGAATTTGTCGAGTGATCGGGCCCGGCCCGGCATTTCCTTTAACTCCAGCCAGCGCTCGTTGTACTTATCCTGCGGCAGCCAGAACGTCGCGGGCTCGGCCGTATGAATGAGCACGGGAACCTTGAGCCGGCCGCAGAGCGCCCAGACCGGATCGATGCGCGCGTCGTCCACCTTGATGCGCTGGCCCTTGCTGTCCTTCACGTCCAAGCCGAGGTTCTTGTAGATCTTCAGACCCGACGCGCCGTTCTTGAGGTCCTGTTCCAATTGCGCGACAGTCTTGTTGGTCCAGTTGGGATCGTCCATGCCGGCAAAGTCGACGTTCGCGAACACGACGAAACGATCCGGATACTTGCCCCGCATAGTGGCGATGGTCTTCTTGAGCGCCTCGCCGGAACGTCCGTCGAGGTTAACCATCATCCGCATGTTCATCGTGTCCATCTCTTTGATGAGCTGGTCGATCTTCTCAGCCGAACCCATCTGACGGGGATGCCCATGCACGTCGACGAAGGGGAACTTGGCTTGTGTCCTCGGGTTAGCCGGGACCACCAAAGTGGACTTGGGCGAGTACTCTTCAAAAGTGAGTGTTTGGGCGGTCAAGCCCAACGCCGTGAAACAACTAACCATCCAAATACTGCTCATGTCGATTTCCTGAGTATAGGCGAATCAGCCTTGAATCTGCACTACCCTGTCCATTAACTCCGCCACGCGCGCCTGTACCCGCGCGGTGAAGGTATCGCGGTCGATGGGCCTTAAGCCAACCGTGGAGATGGGTGCGCCCGCCAGCAGCCGGATCACGCCCGGCCGCAACAATTTGTGGCCCTTGGGCATCACTTCCGCTGTGCCGTGTACGGCCAACGGCACCACCGGGGCGCCCGTCTTGATGGCCAAGTGAGCCGCTCCCGCCTTAAAAGCCTGCAGGTCGCCATCCTGTGACCGGGTGCCTTCGGCGAAGACCAGTATCGATACTCGCGCGTCGCGCAAGAGCTTTTCGGCCCGCGCCAAGCTTCGCACCGCGGCGCGGGCGTCGTTACGTTCCACCGGAATATGTCCGCCGCGGCGCAGATGGCCGCCAATGATCGGAACCTTCATCAGCGAGTCTTTGGCCAGGAAGCGGAACGAAGTCGGGAGCCAGCCGGCCATCAGCGGCGTGTCGGCCAGACTGAGATGGTTCGAGACGTAGACGAAGGCTCCGTTGCCCGGCAATTGGTCCAGCCCTTCGGTGATGATGCGGATGCCGGCGGTGCGCAGCAGCATCCGCGACCAGAAGCGCGCCACGTAGTGCGTCGTGTTGCCGGAACGGTCAAGCCAACTCGAAACCAGGCCGCACAACCAGAAGGACGTGAAGCACGCGGCTGAGAACGGAGGAGTGATAATGTAAGTTCGCAGCCAGCTTAGCATTCTAATTCTATTTTACGAGGAGCGCGCGCGCTTCACCGACGAGGTAGAGCG
The DNA here is from genome assembly GCA_043755595.1 of Acidobacteriota bacterium. Classification (GTDB taxonomy): domain Bacteria; phylum Acidobacteriota; class Terriglobia; order Bryobacterales; family Bryobacteraceae; genus VFZP01. The sequence goes on from JAYUSQ010000105.1 coordinate 1,827, forward strand.
AGCCTGTGATAAACACGACGTCCTCGGGTGCGGCTTCGGCGCGGACAACGGCTAGCGCTTCGGTCAGATTCGGCGCGATGCGGAGGTGCGGATGCGGCGCAAACATCTCCAACATAGCCTCCGGCCGCAGCGCGCGTTCGGACTCAATTTGCGTGAGAATCACCTCGTCGGCGGTCGGCAAAAGGGTCTCGCCGATTTCGTCCACCGACTTATCTCGCATGGTCGCGTAGATCAGCCAAGCCTTGCGGCCTCCAAAGAAGCGGCGTATATACGCGGCCAACGCACGCACGCCCGCCGGGTTGTGCGCGCCATCGAGGATGATGTCGGGATTCTGCGCGACACGTTCCAGGCGGCCGGGCCAGTAGGCTTGCTTGATCCCTTCGCGGACGCTGACCGGTGGATACTTCAGATTGAGCAAGGCGACGGCAGCGGTGACCGCGTTGTCCACCTGATGCTCGCCTGCGAGGGGGCAGTCAATCCACAGCATCAGGCCCCGGCCGCGCACCATGGTTCGTGAGAAGAAGGCGTCGATCTCTTTGGTCTGACCGCGGCTTTCTTCGGCGCGAGCGAAGAGGCATCCTTGCTCTACCGCTGTCTGCACCAGGATATCCTCGGCAGCTTTGTGCCGCTGTGGGGCGATGATGACGGGAGTCTGGCGTTTGATGATGCCCGCCTTCTCCGTGGCGATCGCTTCGATGCTGGAGCCGAGCCAGGCTTCATGATCGAAATCGATGGACGTGATTACGCTCATGATGGGCGAGATCACATTGGTGGCGTCGAGCCGTCCGCCGAGCCCGACTTCGATCACAGCGGTTTCCACCTTGAACAGCTTGAACAAGCAGAAGGCCATCGCGGTGACAGTTTCAAAGTAGGTGGGATGGACATCGATCACGCCAGACGCCACCAGCCGTTCGGCTTCGGCGTGGACGTAGTTGAAGGCGTCGGCGAACCGGCCTTCATCAATCGGCCGCCCGGCGATCCGGATTCGCTCGACGGGCGAAACCAGGTGCGGCGACGTGTAGAGGCCGGTTCGCACTTTGTTGGCCCGGAGGCCCGCTTCGATCATGGCGCAGGTCGAACCCTTGCCATTCGTACCAGCCACGTGAATGGACTTAAACGTTCTATGCGGATTGCCGAGCGCCTGGAGCAGCGCGGTGATCCGCTCCAGTCCAAGCTTGACCGATTTCACTTCGTTGCCGAGCGAGTAGAGATATTCAACCGAATCGGGATACGTCATATACAGTCCCTTCTGGAGCGCATAAACCACCAGCGCGCGGCGGCGCAGATGAGCGCCGAACCAACTATCAGTTTTGCCTCAAACCGCCACAGCGACGCAACTCCATCGGGCGGCGCAAACGACAAGCCCAACGCGAGCAGAGTCACCGACAGGCCTGCCGCCGCTGAAACGCGCAACTTCGCCAGACGCCATGCGGCTAGGAATAAGTAGAGGAACGGCACGAAGTAGGTGATCACCATCATGTCGACCAGCAACTGATATCCAGTGCGCAGATTCTCGCCCGCTTGCATCGCCAGCAGAAACAAACTGCACGCTACCGCTTGCCAAACGAGTGCATCCCGGAGCTTCGCAAAGCGGGCGGGCAAATAGCGCTCGGCGCCGAGCACGACCGGGAGACGCGCCACGCCTCCGAGCCAGGTATTCAATTGACCCACGATGCCGAGAGCGACGAGAACCGCGAGCGCGAACGCCGCCGGCCGGGAGTTCAGTGCCGCTCCGGCTTGCGCCAACCCCGTGATTGGGCTGATGCCGTTGGCAGGCAGCAGCGCCAGCATTCCCAGCGTTCCCGCGATGTAGAAGATGGCGATCGCCGCGCCACTCAGCCAGGCGGCTCTCGGCAACGAGCGCGCAGGATCGCGGACCTCGCCGCCCAACACTGCGCCGAGTTCGAGCCCACCGAAGGCAAACGCGATTTGCGGCCAGAAGTTCAACTTGGCGGCGTCGAGATGAGGAATCAGTTCGATCGGCGTGGCCGGTCCTCCGCGCGCGATCCATGCCGCTGCCCCGCCGGCAATCAGAATGGCCGCTGCCAGGTAGGTCGCCGAGCCGCCGATATTGCCGAGCCATTTTCCGACGCGAAGACCTAATAGATTGGCTGCGGTCGCGCCCCACAGCAGCGCGAGTGCGGCTACGGCAACGACGGCGCTATTGGCTGCATGGCGATCGAGTGGAGGTCCCATCGAGTAAAGCGCCATCGTCACGCCGGCTATGGCGAGACTGGGGAGATAGAAGAAGTTATTCAGGAAGTAACACCAGGCGCAGAGGAAGCCGTGCCACTCGCCGAAGGCCTCGCGAGTCCAGATGTAGATTCCACCCTGATGAGGAAACTGGCCGGCGAGCGAAGCGACGGCCATGGCGCACGGCACAAAGAACAAAGCGGCGGCCGATACCCAAAGCACCAGCGAGCCGGAGCCGATGTGCGCCGCAGCCGCAAGCCAGCGGATGCCGACCACGGCGGCCGTATTGAACAGAACGAGATCCCAGACGCCGAGTTCGCGCCGCAGTTGCACTTATCGATGCTAGCCTGAAATTCTCGCAATGCGGCAGATCGTCATGCTGGTCGTGGCTCCGCTCGCGCTCTCCATCGGCTGCCGGTCGCGAGAGGCGCGGCCCACCGTGACCTATCGCGCACCGCCGAGCTTTTCGATTGAGGCCGCCGCTTCGCCCTTCTTGCTCGGGCCGGTTTCGACGTTCACCTTCGATAGCCGTGGCCGTCCGGTGGTTGTGAAAGCGCATGGCTATGCGACGCTGCTGCTTGACCAAAATCGGGACGGCTTTTTCGACACCGAAAAGACTCTGACTACCACCGTGCGGCAGGTGCGGGGGCTGTGGTTCGACGGCCGGGTGCTTTACCTGATTGGCAACAATGATGCGGGTCAGTACGGACTGTATCGCCTGGAAGATGGCAACGGCGATGACGCGATGGACAGCGCGGAATATCTTACGGCGCTCCCCGATACGCCCGAGGGATCCTACGACATGCGCCGGGCTCCGGACGGATCGCTCACGCTGGCGCATGGCGGCAAGCTGCTTCGATGGCGTGAGGAATTGCAAACGATAGCCGGCGGATTTGTCAATGCCCGAGCCGTCGCTTACGACTCCGACGGCGAGGCTTTTGTGCTGGACTCGGGCCGCGGCGGCGCGCCGCGTCTGGTTCACGCCGTGCCTGGCGGAGTGTACGGGGTCCCGGAGTATCAATTCGATATGTTGCCTTCGCTGGCCGAAACCGCTTCGATCAAGGCCATCGAGTTCTATGAACATGCTGTCTACCCAGCCGCATTTCACGGCGCCTTGTTTGCCGCCGAAGGGCCGCCTGGGCGGATTACGGCCCGGCGGATGGTGCGTAACGGCGCGACCTATCGTGTTGGCGAACTAGCGGCTGAGTTCGCCAGTAGTCTTGCGCTTGACGTGGCCGCGATCCAGGTAGGGCCAGACGGTTTCGTCTACTTCGCGGGCGCGCAAGGCTTGCACCGCATACGGTACACGCCTTCCTGGCCGGAGCGTTGGAGCAAGTGGCGGGAGACTGGCGCTGGTGGCGCGGAGATTGTCCGCCAACCGCAACCGCTCTCCAGTTGGGGTCACGCCGCGCTCTTTCGACAACACGAACTGCTGGAGGCACATTGGGGCGACGAACTCGACGCGCTCGCGTTGAGATCGTCCGCGTCAGTCGAAGACCGCGTCAGGGCGATCCTGTTGCTGCACCGATTGGGCCCGAAACCGAAGCCGGCGCTGCTGAAGACGTTGGCCTCAAGCGTCGAACCGCGTGTGCGCGCGGCGGCAATTTCTGCGGGCGGAGTAGATGCGGCGGGCCTTCGCGATAACGACCCGTTTGTCCGTCGCCGCGCCGCTGAAGCCATCGACGGTTCAGTTGACGAAGCTCTGTACCCGCTGCTGGCAGACAGCGACCGGTTTGTACGGCACGCCGCGCGGCGGGCGCTGGAGCGAGCGCCACGAGAAACATGGAAGACGCGCGTGCTCTTTGAGACCAATCCACGAGCGGCGTTTGAGGGCATGCTCGCGCTGGCCGAAACGGCGGCGGGACGCGAGGAGGAACAGGTGGCCGTGATTGAGAAGCTGATGCCATTTCTCGCCGATCCGAAATTGCGCGCGGCCGATCGGCTTGACGCTATGCGTCTTTTCGTGGTGGCTTCGGCTGAAGTCAAGGACGCCGATCTCCGCCAACGATCCGCATTGGTGCTCCTGTCGCAATTCGAACCTTCTGCGGGCAACGAGGCGTTGATGCGACAGACGGCTGCCGCCCTGGCCTGGTGTGGCGGGTCCGCCGCGGTGGAGAGGATACTGGAGGCGATGCCGACGGCTTCGCGGCCCTTGCAAGTCTACTACGCGCAATGCTTGCGAAGCGTACACGACGGCTGGACCGCCGCGCACAAGGGGGCGATGCTGCAGTGGTTCGGCGCGGCGGCGAATTGGCAGGGCGGCGGCGCGAACTTTACGCGTTCATTGAGTCAACTGTTCGACTCTTTCGCAGGGAATGTTTTGACCGCTACCGAGGCTCGTCAGGCGCGGCGCCGGTTCCCCTTGCTGGCGGGCGTAGCGAGCGGGTTGCCGACCGCCGAGGAGATCTATGAACTGCAAACCGCCGAAACGCGGCCAACGGCTACGGCCGGCAAGGGCAAGGAGATTTTCGAGAAACGGTGCGTCGCTTGCCACGTGCCGGCAGGCAGCTACGGCCCCGATTTATTAGATGTGAGCGAACGGCTGGACCGGGCTGCACTGCTTGAGGCGATTCTGTGGCCTGCCCGTGCGGTGGCGGAACCCTATCGCAGCGAGGCGATTGAACTCGCCGATGGGTCATCGCTCGAAGCTTTGGTGACACGCGAGGATGACAAGGTGCTGGTGCTGAGAACATCCAACGAGCCCAGGCCGATTACGATTCTCAAGAGGCGTGTCAGGGGGCGGCGCAAGCTGGATAAATCGATTATGCCCGAGGGGTTGCTCGAAGGCTACGATCAGGGGGCGGTGGCGGGCTTACTGGAGTTTCTTGAGGGGGATGGTGAGCGGAACTAGGGTTAAACCCCGGGGGCTTTGGCGGCAAAAATTGGTAGAGTGTGGGCGCTACAGCTCCAATACGAACCAGGTGCCCCTCCTCCAAAACGGCCAAAGACTAATTACTGGCCCGCGCGAGCGGTCAGTCATACTAACCGGGTGGAATCCGAGTCGCTCTCCTGGAAGCGTTTCCGGGAAAACGTTCCTATCTGCGCGGTAAGCGTCTACCGGTAGTGGGCTTACTCGCTGGACTCGATCCGCACGACTACTAACTCGCCGGTGGATCATTCAGGTGATTTGACAGATTCATGCGAAGTTCCTGCTAGGCCAATACCGCCAATACTAGGCGATACTAGGCCTTGACGTCCCCCCCTGTGTGTTAAAGTCTGTAGCGTTTGGCTGCGGAGACGAATCAATGGGAGGTGAGTCATGAATTCCCCGAGACGGTCCCTATTGTTTGGCGCTTTTCTTGCGATGACCGGAATACGTCGAAAGGAATCCGCATATGAAGTTAGTAACTCATAACCGCGTACCAGGATCGAATAGACTCGTCAAGCGTTCTTGCTGTTGCTCTTAGCATTCGTGCCTTCGGTGCTTTCCGCTGGATTTATCGCTACGCCTGTTACGGTCACAATCGCGACGCGGAACTTAATCGGCCCGTGGATCCTGTGCACGGTCCCCATCGCATCTTGTAACGCAGCTTCGCCAAGTGCCCTGATTGCCAATGATTATCTCAACTTCAACCAAGTCCCTGCATTTTCGGGCGTGGATCTGATCGGCCCCGTAAATACCGGGGATGGCATAGCGGGACCTCTTGTCCAATCGGGCTACCTCACCTTTTTGGGGCTGGATCTCTTGGCCCCAGACCATGTGGTGATTGCACTCCGCAATGGTTTCGTCAACGTCGGAGACCCGTGGCCCTTTGTCCGTCCCGAAAGCTCGATTGTCGCAGATCTGCTCAGCCAGGATGCAGCCGCAGCTGCACGCATCCGCAGCTTCTTTTTGAACAACCTCACGGCCTTCCCTCAGGTCTCCGGGACAGGTGGAACCGTGTACAGATTCTCGGCTGCCGAGGTTGTCGGCACGCTAGGGCCGTCGCTAGTAACTCCGGAACCTGCCGCAGGGGCCATGGCAGGCACCGCTTTGTTCGCCCTTCTGCTTTGGCGTCGCCGCAATTCGCGATAATTCGCGGCCGTCGCGCAGGTAGAAGGAGTACACAAAATCCGGGGATTGATGGGGTACGGCTTCCACGTTACAACCTGGGGAGACCTGGGGATGGAAGCTGTGAATTGATCCTTTCGAAGCACCCCCCTTCCGTTGCACTATGGCAGGTTCATTTCCTGAGCGACCGTATGAGCAACTCTTCGGCTTTGACATCCGAGGTCGTGCCAAGGGGAAGGCTCTTGCCGCTTTCGGTGATGTGGTTGGACCCGTGAGCAGGCAAGTTGCGGGGTAGATGTGACCGCGATCGATAAGCCGTTGGGCACACTCGTTGCCGCTTGGCGTGGCACTGCTTTCTGGCCGGAGCGCGTCCGGCAGGGGCGGACAGACTTCGCTTGCAACGCCGTGTACCCGGCTCAAGGAATTTCAGGATTGGTGCAGACCGCATGCTTGCGCATGGCGGCTCGGAACCGGACCTATAGCTGTTGGGAACTGCCGTCGATCTTGTACGCGGAAATCGTGCGGCTCAGCAGCGACGAACTGTAGCCGAAATCCTGAAAGGCGATCGTGCGGAGCAAGGCTCCGAAGACGATCTTGAGACGGCACGAGAGGCTGGCCCCAAAGCCGAAGTGTTTCCCGAGATAGACGGCGGCTCCGTTGGCGGCGTCGGCCGCGAAGGCGGCACGGTCGGACGGCTCAGTGGGGCGCCAGAGTGGCGCGGAGGAACGATCCAAGCGGACCTTTCGATCGGCAACCATGACCATCTTCTTGCCGGCCCGCTTGATCTGGAACGCGAGCTCAACGTCGCCCCAATGTTCGCCAAACTTTTGGTCGAGATAGTTCATGCCCTGAATCGTATTCCGGCGAAGCAGAATGGCCTTGCCGTCGTGCAATTCCAGGGAGGCAGGATCGTTGACGGTGGGCAGTGACGCTGGATTTTCCCAATGAGCGGCCACCTCGCCGGCCGCAGGCAGGCGATACATCTTCGAAAGCGACGCGCCCGACGGATCCACTACGGTTGGGCAAACCGCTAGCGCCGACGAATCGCTCTCCAACTTCTGCACCAATGCCATGGCGGTATCGGGCTCTACTTCCACGCCGGGTTCAAGAATCAAGAGATGCTCGGCTTTGGCCGTGCGAATGCCGATGTTGCGCGCCTTGGTGAGGCCGCAGAAGTGCGGCAGCCGGAGGACGTTGATATCTGGAAACTCGGAATCCATTTGACGCGAGGCATCCTGTGAGCCGTTGTCGACGACCAGGATTTCAATCTGTTCGCGGTTCTTCGAGGCCTCCAGCGCGGCCACCGACCGGCGCAGCGCCTCGGCGCAGTTGTGAGAGACGATCAGCGCGCACACCAGTAGCGGCAGCGATTCGGGTTGCTCAGGTTCCATATCGATTCGGATCTTTCATCGTAACAGTAGCGGCGAGGGCGGCTATCATAGATGGGATGTTGCGGGCTATTTTCTTGCTGGTCATATCGACGCTTTACGCTGCCGGCGCCGAGCCGATTCTGTTGGTGGTTTTCAATAAAACCAGCGAAGTTGGCTACTACTCGCTGGACGGGAAGCCGCTTGGCACGGTCAAAGTTGGGCGGCTTCCGCGGGAGATGGCGATCTCGGGCGATGGCAAATTCGCTTATGTGACCGACAGCGGCGAGATGGGCGCAGCCGATTCAACCAAAGGGGGCAACACGATTTCGATCATCGACATTGCGGCGCGCAAACGGGCCGGCACGATCTCGACCGGGAAGTACCGCCGCGTGCATGGTATTTCCGTCGATGAGCGCACTGGCTACCTGGGCGTGACGGCCGAGGCTCCGGATCGTATCCTGCATATCGACCCGGTGCGGCGGCGCGTGATCCGGCATTTCGACACCAAGGGCCGCCTCTCGCACATGGTGACTTTGCCAGCGGGAAAGTCTGGCGCAGAATTTGCTTTCGTGAGTAACTCCGGGATGGAGACAGTGTCGGTGGTTCAGTTGACGACTGGTCAGGTCAAGTCGATTCCCGTGGGCGAACGGCCCGAGGGTAGCGTGCTATCCAAGGACGGCCAAGTGCTGTTTGTGTGCAACCGCGATTCGGCCAACATCACGGTGATCGATGTGGGGCGGCAAGCGGCGATCGGTGAAATCAAGACTGGCAAGGGCCCGGCGCGAATTGGCATTACGCCCGACGGCGCAACGTTGATCTACGCGCTAACACAGGACGGCAAGATTGAATTTGCCGATGTTGCCGGGCGCAGGGCGACGGGGCAGGTGGCGGTGGATGGGCAGCCGGTTTCGTTGTCGATCTCGGCGGACGGCCAGTTTGCTTTTGCGGCGTTGGAAGAGAAAGATAAAGTGTCGGTCGTTTCGGTTTCGAGCCGGAAGTTACTACGAACATTTGATACACCCAAGGGTTCGGGTCCCACGGCCGTAGCGCTTGTGAATTTGCCCTGACATTTTTCCCTCTCGTCTGGCGGCATCGCGACGATGAGACTGGCAGAGGCAACAATTCAATGCAAATCTCGGGTTTTCCGAGTCGTGAGGGGAATGGTTCTGCGCCCCCTCAGGCTCCGGCGCGGTCACCAGCGCCGGTCTCTCCAGACACTTCCTCACGGGCTGCTTCGACCAGCCGCTTCACGGCGGCAGCGAGTCAATCTACTAACGCCTCACTTAGTTTGACGACGGCAGAGGGCGACAGGGTTGTGCTTTCTCTAGCCTCCAGTTCGACGGCCGCCGTGGCGGCGGACGGCGTGGATTATGCGTCGATCCTGACGCAGCGTTCGGAAGTAAAGATTCAGGTGGAGGGCAATCTGAATCAGCAGGAACTGGCCGACATTCAGAAGTTGGCCGAGATCGTTTCCGGAGCCGCGACCGATGCACTGAAGGGCGACGCCGGTGGGGCTGCCCGTCAGTTGACGCAGGCGAACGGGCTTGAGTCGATCCAAAATTTCGCATTCTCGCTGAGTCGTCAGGTGGATTATCGATTCAACTATCAGGAGAGCCCGGGAGCGATCCGCGCCGGAGGTGGTTGTGCCTTATTTAGCCGTGATTCTGACCGCCGCGCTGTCGGCGATAGTCATTGAGTTGGCTTGTCGCTGGTGGATACGCCGGTCGAGCGCGTACTACGTCCGGCGGCCCTATGAGCGCGTCCGAATGACTCTTGATCGAATTGCGCTGCCGGGACTGGCAGCGATGAGCCGGGTCGAAATAAATGGGGAAGGCGAGCGAGGCGATCCGTTGCCGGAAAACCGGGATGGGCTCTATCGGGGCTTGGTTGCTGGTGGCAGTGCAGCCGAGTGCGGGTTGCTGGATCAACGCGCCGCTTGGCCGGCGGTGCTTCAGGATGAACTCAACAGTAAATTCGGGGGCCGCCCTGTTCACGTTGGCAATATCGGACGGTCCATGATGACGTGCGGGGCGGTTGTCACGATGCTTGAGCGCACGCTGCCCCGCTATGAGAAGTTGGATCTATTGATCCTGATGGTGGGCATGTCGGATGTGGTGGATTGGCTGGAGAAGGGCGGGTCGGCGGTTCTACCCGAGTGCAATCTCGATCTGGATGGAATTTTTGCCGCCCATCCGCGCGCGAAATTTTCCTGGTCGCTCCGAGGTTTGGCGGCCACCCGCCTGGGGCTCCTTATCCTTCGGCGCTTCACGGGCAAAACCTACTATCGAAAAAACGCCGGGAGCCGCTATGCCGAACTGAGGCGGCGCAGGCGGCAGACCGAGAGATGGATCGATGAGGTTCCGGATCCGGCGGGCATGCTGGTACGCTTCGAGAGAGATTTCCGCAGCATTGTCGCGGTGGCTCAGGCGAAGGGGGCGCGAGTGGTTTTCGCACGCCAACCTTGGCTGCACCGTGAGTTATCTGCCGCTACCGAACTCCGCACGTGGAATTTCTGCGCCTCGCCGATTTTGTTTGAAGAGCCCGGCCCGCCAGCGGCCTACTACACCTCGGCTGCCACCGATGCCCTGCTGCGGAGGTGCGATCGACATTGGGCGGCACTGGCGGCGAGCCTCGGGGTTACCCAGGTGGATTTGTCCGCCGCCGTACCGGCAAGCGGTGAGAATTTCTACGATGAGCTCCATTTCACCGAGGCTGGCTCGCGTTTGGCCGCAGAGGCGATCGCAGCGGCTATCAGGCGGTTTGAGAGCGAGGTGGAGACGGATGATCTGATTCACCACGCGAGGCTGGTTTCGCAATAGGAATCGGCGGGGCTTCGCCGCCGGTAGACCCGCTAAGCGGATAGAATCACTAGCATGCGGATATTTGTCTGTCTGGTGGCGGCTGGAGTCTCGCTGGCGGCGACGGCCGTTGACGATAGCACCGCCGTTGGCCCTCCCGGCGTCGCGTCGTGGAGAGGGCTCTCGCTGCGGGCGCCTGCCCTGCCCGAGTCGAGCGAAAATCATCCTATCGATAAGTTGCTGGAACCTTACTTCAAGACCTACGCAGTCCAGCGCGCCGGACCGGTCAACGACGCACGGTTTGCCCGCCGGGCGTACCTGGACATCTGGGGCCTGCTGCCTTCGCCCGAACAACTGGACTCTTTCGAGAAAGATAGGGCGCCGGGGAAACGCGCGGCGCTGATTCGGACGTTGCTGGCCGATGCCAAGCTGTACGCTCATCACTGGATTACGTTTTGGAACGACCATCTCCGGAACGATGAGGGCGTGGTTTATCATGGCGATCGCAAATCTATTACTCCCTGGTTGCAACCGGCGCTGGAGAAAAATCTCCCTTACGACAAATTCGTACAGGCGTTGCTGAATCCCGATGAGAAGAAGGGGCCGGAGGGGTTCCTGATTGGCGTGAACTGGCGCGGCGAGGTGAACTCCTCGCAATCTCCGGTGATGCAGGCCGCGCAGAATACGGCGCAGGTGTTTCTCGGCGTGAATCTGAAATGCAACTCCTGTCACGACAGCTTTATCAGCCGTTGGAAACTGAAGGACGCCTACGGGCTCGCCAGTTTCTTTGCGCCTGTGCCGCTGGAGATTCATCGCTGCGATACTCCGACGAATCAGATTGCCGACACGAAGTTTTTGTATCCGGAATTGGGGAACGTGGACACGTTCGCGCCGCTAGCGGTGAAGCTGGAAGTGGCGGCGCGGTTGTTCACGAGTCCGGAGAACGGCCGCACGCCGCGGGTGTTGGTGAATCGCTTCTGGAAGGTGCTGTTTGGACGCGCGATTACCGAACCGGTGGATGATCTGGATGCGCGGCCATGGTCGCCGGAATTACTGGATTGGCTAGCGGCCGATTTCGTAGCGAGCGGCTACGACATGAAGAAGCTGTTGCATCGCATGATGACTTCGAAAGCGTACGAGATGGAGTCATGGCCAGGGGTCGAGACATCGCCGTATATATTTCGGGGGCCCGCTCCGCGGCGGCTTTCGGGTGAGCAGTTTTCGGAAGCCATCTCGTCGATCACCGGCGAGTGGCGCGCGCTGGAGCCGCGCAAGGCCGAGAACGCCAAGTATGCGCGCGAATGGCAATTGAAGTCGACTCCGCTTGAGCGCTCCTTGGGCCGCCCGATTCGCGATCAGGTATTCACTGAACGAGTGACGCAGCCTACCACGCTGCAGGCCCTTGAACTGGTGAATGGGTCGACGTTGGCTCAGGTGCTGCATCGCGGTGCGCGGCGTATGTTAGGTCAGTTGCCTGCCGCGCCGGCGCCTTTCTTCGACAGCGGCGTCGTGAGTTCGAGAAACAAGGCGCCGATGCCGGTGAAGGTCGATACCAGGGGATTGAATAAACTTTGGCTGGTCGTGCAGGATGTGGATTCCTATGACCCGGCGCGCACGAAGGCGTTTTGGATGGACACCAATTTGCCGGGCGGGCGGAAACGGATCGCTGCGCCCGTGCCTTCTACGCAGGTGGTTGAGTTGCGGGATGGGGTGAAGGAATTCGAAGCCAAGGTTGGGATTGACGAGGCTTCGCGGGCCAGCGATATCGGTCCGAGCATTCGATTTTTTGTCTTCGGCGCGGAGCCGGACGCTAAGCGTTATTTGGCCGTGGACGGCGATTCGCCGGTGGCGCCCCCGCCGCCTAGCCAAGATCCCGATGCGCTAATCTCGCGGGTGTATCGCCATGCGTTGGGGCGCACGCCGAGCGCGGTCGAGCGCAACGCTGCGCGCGAGTTTGGGGTTTCGTCACCCGATGGACTCGAAGATTTTCTGTGGGCTGTGGCTTTATCGCCCGAGTTTCAGTACGTGAGGTAGGGCCATGAAAATGACCAGACGTGAATTGATCGGAACTGCTGCGGCAGCCGCTGCGGGCGCTTCGACGGGGTTCGGACAAACGAAGAACAACGCGAAGGCCGACACGCTCATTCTGCTTTGGATGGCGGGCGGTATGGCGCAGACGGAGACGTTCGATCCCAAACCCTACACACCGTTTGCGCCGGGCCTCGATCCCAATCGGGTGTTGAGCACGTTCAAACCGATCGACACCGCCGTCGATAACATTAAGTTCTCCGAGGGCCTGGAAAATATCGCGAAGGTGATGGATCGCGGCACGCTGATTCGTGGCTATCAGGCGGCCGATCTCGGGTTTATCCTGCACAGCCGGCATCAATACCATTGGCACACCGGGTACACGCCGCCGCAGTCCGTGGCCGCGCCGCATCTGGGTGCGTGGATCTCGAAGGCCTTGGGACCGCGTCATCCGGATATGCCGGCGTTTGTCGATGTCGGGCAGAGTCTTGAGATCGGGGCGGAAAGCGATTCGCTCAAGTCTTTCCATACGGCGGGGTTCCTGGGCGCGGAGTACGGCCCGTTTTTTATTACCAATCCCGAAGACGCCATGGCGGCGGTGCGGCCGCCTGCGCACATCACACCCGAGCGCTTTGCGGCGCGTTATGAGCGGTACAAGAAGCTGGTGGAGGCGGGCGCGGTCGAGAACAGCTCCCAACAGGATTCACTGCACCGCGCGGTGGATAATGCGCATCGGCTGCTGACGTCGCCGGGCGCCAAGGCGTTCGATCTTTCGCTCGAGAAGAAAGAAGCGGCGGAGCGATATGGCGAATCGCGCTTCGGACGCGGCTGTCTGTTGGCCCGCCGGCTGGCTGAATCGGGCGCGCGCTTCGTCGAAGTCACTACCGAGTACATCCCGTTCCGCTACTGGGACACGCATGAGAACGGCCACACGCGAGCGGCCACAGTGAAGCAGACCATCGACCGCCCGATCGCGCAGTTGGTGCTTGATTTGGAAGAGCGCGGTCTGTTGAATCGGACGTTGATCGTCGTCGCCAGCGAATTTGGGCGCGACATGATTCAGGAAGGCAAGCCGGACCGGCCGGTGAAGGATCAGGTGAAAATTCCCGAGCGGATTCAGGACCTTCGTCAGTACGGGATGCATCGCCACTTCACCGAAGCGGGGAGCGTGTTGATGTTCGGTGGCGGTGTCAAGAAAGGCCATCTGTACGGGCGCACCGCCGATGAACGTCCGTGCAAGGTCGTGGAGAATCCCATTCGTATTGAGGATCTGCATGCCAGTATTTATCACGCGATGGGGATTCCGGCCAACTTCGGAGCGCTGGTTGAAAAGCGGCCGTTTTATGCGACGAAGGATGGCAAGGGGAAACCGGTGATGGATTTGTTCGGCGCTTGAAGGCGGGTTATGTTATGGAAGCGCGTGGCACTGCTTGCAGGCGGCTTCGCGCGGAAGCTTCAAGTGAGCGGTGGCGGCGGTAGTTGAGCCGTGCGGATTATGACAGAGCTGGCAGTCGGTGAGGACCGCCATTTCGTGCGTGTGTTTGGCTTGAAAAGTTTCCTTGGCGTGGCACTGGGCGCAGACGCTGGCGAGCGAGATGCGTTGGAAGCGCCAGCGGAAGTTGCGCACGGCGTGACAGGTTTCACACTGATTGGCCGGCGGGTGAGGCCTGAAGGCTGCGAAGTTTTCGGTTCCCGAAGCGGCGGCGGGTCCGAGGGAGAAGCGGAGCGTTTGCCCTTCGAACTCCAGCGTATGAAGGCCGGGTTTGGCAGGTTTTAACTCCGTGGTTTGAACGCCTTCGTGCGGTGACTGGGTGATGACGGCGTTTCCGTTGAGCTTTAACGGCCCGGATCCTCGGCCGATGAAGCGGATGGGGCCCGCGGCGGGATGCGTGGAATCCGGCGGTGGCGAAAGGATCGCCCCCGGCTCGTCGGCCGCCGACAATAACAGCAGGGAGGCGCTGGCTAGGAAGAGCGCGCTGTGACGCAGGGTCATCCGCGGCGTTCCGACCGATAGCGAACGTGGCCGCGATCGATGGCCGCCAGATTCGGCGCCCCGGCGAGGCCCATGTTGAGCGCGAGTTCTGTGTGCAGGAGATGCATCACGCGCGCCACGCCGCGCTGCCCGAAAGAGGCGAGCCCGTAAAGATACGGCCGCGCGACGCAGATGGCTTTGGCTCCAAGCGCGAGACCTTTGAGTACGTCGGTGCCGCGGCGGAAGCCACCATCGCAGAGCACCGGAATTTTTCCGTTCACCGCTTTGACGACTTCGGGCAAGGCTTCGATGGTGGCGCCGACATGGTCCTGTTGACGCGCGCCGTGATTGGAAACAATAATGCCGGCCGCCCCGTGTTTGACGCAACGCTCGCCGTCTTCGGCCGTCATGATGCCTTTCACGACAACCGGGAGTTTTGTTTCAGAGCAGAGATCGGCGAGCGTTTGCCAGGTGGCGGTAGGCGAAGGCCGTTCCGGATAGAGGCCGGCGCGCCAGGGTCTTTGCGCTTTCGGCATTTTGCCATCGACGCCGCGCGGCGGAAGGCCCGACTCGCACCAGGAGCGATCAAAGCCCGCGTGGATATCGCGCTCGCGCTGCGAGACATGCATGATGTCGACGGTGAAGCAGATGGCTGAGCAGCCAAGATCCTCAAGGCGTTGTGTGAACGCCTTGCGTGCGGGCTTGGTCATGATATTGCCGCCCGTGGTCAGTTGCCACCAGGCTTCGGGGCCCTTGCCGCTCTCAATGAACTCGTCGATGCCGCCGTTGGAAATGTGAAGGGCTTTCGCGGCGGCCGCTCCTTTGGCGACTTCGAGTTCGCCGCCTTTGAAGAAGCAATTCTTGCCGCCCGAGGGATCGAGAAAGATCGGATAGGCGATTTTTTTGCCGAAGATTTCGACGCGGGTATCGACCTTGGAAACGTCGACTAAAAAGCGGGGCCGGATGATCAGATCCTCAAACGCCCGCCGGTTGTCGCGCAAAGCCATTTCGTCTTCCGAGCCGCCGTCAAGATAATCCCAGGCGATCGGGTCGAGTTTCTTTTTGGCCAGCGCGGCGAAATCAAAGACGTTGACGGGGCCATAGATGGGGTCGTCCCAATCCTCGGCTCCGGCCCAGGCGGCTGGACCAAACAATCCGATTAGGCCTTCGAGTGCTTGCCTGCGTGTCCACATACGACGGACATGATATCGGATTGGCGAGGAGGAGTGCTAGCGCTGCTCGTTGGCCGAGCGCTCGGCAAGCTCGCCGAAGACCGGGAGCCGGTAGTGCTCATTCTGACTGGTCTTGACGATCATGAAAATCCAAGCGCAGAAGATCGCGGCTTTCAGCAAGCCTTCAATGTGCAGATTCATGCCCCGGAACATCGGGCCGATGACCCAATCGGCCAGCAGCCAGGCGACGAAAAGGTAGAGGCCCTGGAAGGCGTGGAAGCGCACCTGCCGATCATTCTGGAAACGCGCGGAGGAGAGCATGAAAATCGACGGGATCCAGCCGGCGACCGGAATGTAGCAAAGCAAAGAAGCTTTGCGCGGCGAGAGGTTGTCGAAAATCCCCTTGAACTTCGGATCGGCTGGTCCAGCGTCCGGCTGCCTCGGCCCGCCGAGGCCGGATGGGGGGCGTTGCGGCGCGCCGCAAGAGGCGCAGAACGTATCTGCGCCGCCGACGCGATTTCCGCACTGTGTGCAAAATGCCATTGCCGATTCTTCCCTAGCTTAGAATACGCCACCGGGCGTTGCTTTGTTCCCGTTCTCCTCGCGTCATACCGGTTCCATGGTAGGATGCGCGTGATGAGAACCTCGATTGCGGTCGCATTGATTTCGCTCGGATTGACGGGTTTGGCGGCGGCTAAATCCAGCCTGGACATCTACGTCATTGATGTGGAGGGCGGGCAAGCGACGCTGATGGTGACGCCGAAAAAGGAGTCGTTGCTGGTGGACGCCGGTTGGCCTGGGTTCAATGGACGCGATGCCGACCGGATCATTGCGGCGGCGCGCAAGGCTGGGCTTGAGCGGATCGACTATTTGATGTTGACGCATTACCATCGCGATCATTCCGGTGGCATCGAGCAGTTGGCGGCGAAGTTTCCCGTTGGGACCTTCGTCGATCATGGCAAGAACACCGAGACGGGCAAGGCGGCCGAGGAACTCTCAGTTTCCTATGAACGCGCCATGGCGAAATCAAAACATCTGGTGTTGAAGCCGGGCGACAGGATTCCGATGAAGGAACTGCAGGTTACGGCGGTTTCCGCCAACGGCGACGTGTTGGCCAAGAGCCTGGCCGGCGGCGGGAAGCCGAATGCTTTCTGTGCCGATGCCCCGAAGAAGGACGTTGACCCGACCGAGAACGCCCGGTCACTCGGGATCGTGGTTCGCTACGGAAAATTTCGATTTGCCGACCTGGGCGATCTGACTTGGAACAAGGAACTCGATTTGGTCTGCCCAAGCAATCGCCTGGGTGGAGTGGATCTCTATTTGACCAGCCACCATGGCATGGACTCTTCCGGTTCACCGGCCTTGGTCCATGCGATGGCGCCGCGAGTAGCGATCATGAACAACGGAGCGAAAAAGGGCGGCTCTCCGGCGGCTTGGCGCGCGATAAAGGCCTCCCCTGGGCTCGAAGACTTGTGGCAGGTTCACTTTGCGCTCGGCGCCGGGAAGGAAGCCAATGTGGCCGAAGAGATGATTGCCAATGTCGACGAGGCTTGCAAGGGATTCGGCTTGATGGTGTCGGCCGAGAAGAATGGGGCCTTTTCGGTCACCAATGAGCGGAATAACAAGTCCAAGCAATACGCCTCGCGATAGACCTAGTCTGCCTCAAGCTATCCATCTCAAAGTGGGCTTGCCGATCAATCTCGAGGTCGTCCTGTTCAAGGACGGCATCGCCAGAATCGCAAGCTGTTTGGAGGAGGAATGAGCCCCAGGCATTTATTCCGTCTTCTTTGCGCCGCGACTGCGGGTTCAACGGATGCAAGCTTTCAAAGGCAAACGTGCAAAGCCACGGAAAGCCTTTTCAAACTATAATCTCCTCCTCGAATCCACGGGAACTTTTCCGCCCACGAAGGTGTCTAAAATGGCTACGGCAAACTCCATATGCTAGAAGCTCGAGGCCTCACCAAGTTCTACGCCAGTATTCCCGCGCTCGAAGACGTCAGCTTCCAAGCCGAACCCGGCCACGTACTTGGGTACCTTGGCCACAACGGATCCGGCAAATCCACGACCGTCAATATCCTCACCGGTCTCCTGGAGCCAAGCCGCGGAACGGTCCTCTTTGAAGGCCGCCCCATTCACGAACAACTCATCGAATATAAGCGCCGCCTCGGCTACGTTCCCGAAGAGCCCTATGTTTATCCATACCTGAGTGGCTACGAGTATCTTGAGCTAGTCGGCCGCCTCCGTCAAGTGCCGGAGCCGGTCCTCAAAGATAAAATCGAGGGCCTACTGAAATTGTTCAGCCTCCACCTATACCGCCACTCACCGATCGCGTCCTATTCGAAGGGCATGAAACAAAAGGTGCTAATCTCGGCGGCCCTGCTCCATAATCCAGACGTTCTGATCTTCGATGAGCCTCTTTCCGGACTTGATGTTACTTCCGCTCTCACCTTCCGTCACTTACTCACCGCCCTGGCGCGCCAAGGCAAGACCGTCCTTTACAGCTCGCACGTACTGGAAACCGTCGAGAAAGTCTGTTCGCGAGTTATTATTCTCTATCGCGGCAAGATGGTCGCCAACGACAGCGTCACCCGTCTCCGCGACTTGATGAGTCTGCCTTCGCTCGAATCGGTGTTCGCGCAACTAGTAGTGCAGGAAGATACCGAAAAAACGGCGGGTCAGATTGTCGACGTGATGAAGGGCTAGCCTTGTGCAATTCCGCGAACTGGTTCGACACTTCTTCAACGGCTTCTTCGATGTTGAGATCATCCACCCTGAAGCCGAGTCCAAACTGGGCCTTGGCCACATCTTCGCGGTCCTGGCTGTCCCTGGCCTCGGGATGAGCGCCAGCCTCCTCTTCCGCCGCGCCGATGCCCCGCCCCTTTGGCTCAATCAGGCGTTCTACTTTTTTTACGGCATGTCCATGATCGCCTTCGTCACCGTCTTCCAGTGGGACTCGTTGTTCCTTGGGCGCCGGGATTGGGTGGTGCTTGGCGCTTTGCCGATTCGCACGCGCACGGTGCTGGCCGCCAAAGTAGCGGCTCTACTGAAGTATCTCGGTATGTTCATGCTGATCGTTAGTGGACCGGCCGCCTTACTCCTGCCCCTCGGTTTCGCTTCCTCGCGGGAACCGATGTTAGCCGGCCTGGCGCTCTGGGTTGGACACGCGCTTGCAATTGCGGCCGCCTCGGCTTTTTCCTTTTTCGGGTTGATCGCTGTGCAGGGCACACTCATGAACTTGCTTCCGGCGAATTGGTTCCGCCGGATCACCCCGATCGTTCAGGTTTCGGCGCTTTGCCTGACGCTGGTGGCGATGTTCGCCTATCCCAAAGGTATCTCGCTCATCAAGCCTGCCTTGCCGGTAGCGGCTCAGGATCCGTGGCTTTGGTTTGTCCCTCAACTGTGGTTTCTAGGACTCGCACAAGTCATCGCCAACCGGCCTGAGCCAGTATGGGGTGAACTGAGCGTACTCTCTCTGAAATGGATGGCGCTGGTTCTAGCGTGGGCCGCCGCTGTCTATCTGTTGAGTTACTACCGGCATGCCAGGCACTCACTTGAGCAGGCGAGCGAAGTGGCGGGCACGCCATCGGCTGTCCAACGGGCCGCCGCCTGGCTCATCAACCGCGTGTGGCTGCGCGACCCCATCGAAAGCGCGGTCTTCTGGTTCACTATCAAGACCGCTCTTCGTAGCCGCCGGCACTGGCTGATTCTCGGTGGCTACACCGGCGTGGGGCTCGCCTTCGTTCTCAATGCGCTCCTCGCCGGTGTGATGCGATCCGGCGGCTATGCGATTTTAATGAAGCCCAGCCCGCGCCTTTTCATGGTGCCGCTCATCCTCACGTTCGTGATCCTCGCCGGACTCCGCTTCGCCTTCACGATTCCCGCGGAGTTACGCGCCAACTGGGTTTTCCGGATGACCGAGTCGCCCAGCCGCGAACTTTACCATCGCGCCGTTCGCAAGGCGACGTTTCTTCTCATGACGCTGCCGGTCCTGGCTCCGCTCTTCATCGCCGAGACGATATTTTGGGACGCACCGTTGGCGGCCTTGCACTCGTTGGTGAACTTACTGCTCTCCTGGGTGCTGGTCGAGGCGGCTCTCCTCCGCTTCGACAAGGTGCCGTTTACTTGCTCGTATCTGCCCGGTAAGGCAAACCTGCCGTTCTCAGCCGGGCTCTACTTCGGACTCTTTGCTACTTACTCGACCGCGATGGCCACCATCGGATTTAACGCCTTAACCGGCCCCCGCCATCTGCCTCTTGTCTTCTTAGTAGCCGGGCTCGCCGCCCTCGCGATCGCCCTGCCTTGGCGCAGACGGCGCCAGATGCTCACCGCCGGCCCCCTTGTGTTTGATGAACAACCCGACGAGTTACTTCGCCTTCGACTGTCGCAGTAGTAACTGAACCTTCGGCCGGAGCCGCGATGCGACGAGCAGTTCCAGTGGTGTAGCCTGTTGAATATGGATCGAGAGCATCAAGCCCTTCCGGCCCTCCCTCCGGCTGCCATCGAACAATTGAGACAGGGTAACAAGATTGCTGCGATCAAGATCCTGCGTGAGGTGAGCGGGCTGGGTCTCAAGAATTGCAGAGACGCGATTGACAGTTATCCAGCTTTCCAGCCAGACCTTGCCGGCAAGGTTGAGCAGGACTTTAAACCGTTCGAACGGC
>JAYUSQ010000106.1:0-103597 GCA_043755595.1 Acidobacteriota bacterium
CGGCCCGGCATGTTTCCGATGATAGTGGTCATCGACCACCTGTCGAGCAGGATATCCGTTACTTCAACCGTTTCCGGTTTTGGTGTCAACGCTTCTTCAAGCTGTTCGTTGGTTAGGCTCGTCTTCAATTCAGCCAGTGCCTTCGGACTTGCGTCAAACCTGTCGTGCTCATCGCGTGGCAGTCGCTCAAGGCATTTGAGGGTTGCGGCGGCCGCCGAGCCCCACGTTCGTTTCTTTGCCACAGCTTTCTCAGCTTTGGCATTCGCTTTCGGAGGCTTTTCATCGGCCATGGCGGAGAAAACCCGGACAGTTGCCTCGCCATGCCCCCGCCGGTTGACCCGGCCCAATCGCTGGATCATTGAATCCAGCGGGGCCGCGTCGCAAATCATATGATCGGCATTCAAATCGAAGCCGACTTCGCCGGCGCTGGTCGAAACCAGCACGGCAGGTTCCTTGCCGGACCGGTGCTCTGGCTTCTCCTCACCGTCCAAAAATCGCCTCAGCACTGCCGTTTTAAGCAACTCGTCCCGCTCCAACCCTCTCATCGTGCCGGTTAGAGCGCGAACACAGTCCTTTTGCTGAAGCTCCTTCTGAACGGCTTTTTCAATCATCAAAGCCATGTCCGGGCTCCGGACGAATACAACAACCCGCGCCTTCTCCTCGCTGAGCTTCAACGCAGCCTTGGCAATTTCCTCCGGCAGTTTCTTTTTTTCAACCGGGGGTTCAAGGCAGAGCCGTTTAGGGGCATCCCACCGCCTTTGGATCGGGTTGGTTTCCTTATCGCCCTCAAGGTCCGTTTCTTCAAGCTGGAAGCGTCTCAAGCCGCCCTCGCTCGCCGTCGCCGACATGGACAGCACTCGCATCGGCGAACCTTGACCCCGCTGAAACGTCCCTTGGTTGCTCAATGAATCAACCAATTTCTTGAATGGCTCGGACAGGTGCGCCTCATCCAGAACTAAGAGCGAGTCCTGTCCCAGTAGACCGGCGTCAAGAGGGCGTAACTTGTAGGACGAACGATACCCACTGAACAACAAGCGGCTGCCAATCATGTCAACCGTCCCGATGATGATCGCGGGTTTCGTGGGATCGCGGGTCCACTCACGGTTATCGGCAAACTGGCCCCGCAGCGTGCTAACAGAAAGCCAATCGTCCGCCAGACCGACCGACCAGAGATTCCGCTGAATCTGTTCGGCAATCTCGGTCGCTTGATCCACAACCGTTCTTCGATCGACGACGTAAACCAGCCGCGTGGGTAGACGTGTCTTATTGTCGAGGCACTGCCGCCGCAAAGCGAGAGCCCACAGGCAGATGATACTCGTCTTCCCCATCCCGGTTGGAAGATCACAGGTTTCGGGAAAGTCGCTTACATCGTTGCGGTAAAGCTTTTCATACATGCGTTCTTGCCAACGCAAGGGCTCATGGCCTTCGCCCTTCTCTCCCCGTGTGAGGGCCGTGAAGCAGCGCGCGAAGTCTGCTCGAAGTTCTTCATTCAAACCCGAAGCAGGCTTCACCTGAGTTTGTACGGAATTGCGCGTGTCCTCCACAGCCATGCACCACATTATATGCCATATTGGGTGGGCCTGATCCAAATTCACACGGATTCACATTTTTCTTCTTCATTGTTCTTAATCACATACCCGAAAAGCACTTCAAACCCTACGGTCGCCCGTGCCACTATAAACGCGTGGAAAACCTCACCCCGCAAAACGTTTCAACCGGCCCCACTTCGCCCGAAGGCAAGGCCCGCTCGGCTCGCAACGCCGAAAAACACGGAATGTATGGCAATGCCGTACTCCTCCACCAGGAATCGGCCGAAGAGTTCGCCGCCCTGCGCGACGATTACTATCGCCAATTCCTCCCCGTCACCCGCGCCGAATCTGACTTAGTAGACCGCATGATCGCTGCCACTTGGCGCTTGCGCCGGCTCATCGCCCTCGAATCCGCCGCCATGGACCACAAGATGGATGCCCAACGCAGTGACTTAGACGCCACTTACTCGAACCTCGATCCCGAAACGCGCGCCCACTTTGCTTTCGAAGAACTCGCCGCCGAAGGCGTCACCCTCGCCACATACGCGCGTTTCCAATCCGCCCAACTCCGTCAATACGATCGTGCCCTTCGCAGCCTCTTTCTCCTCCGGGAGGCCAGTCCCCCAAAAAACACAAAAATATGAGGAACGAACTCTCCGTTGTAGGGCAAGCTTCAGCTTGCGGGGGGCTTTAGCCCGGCGCTGGTCTACACGGGGCCAATCGGCGCAAAGCCTCATGTTTGCGCCCTTTGCCCCTCTGCGGCCTTTGCGAGAAACCGTCCGTCCGTCTCATCGAAGTAAATGGATGCTCAATCATGCAAACTACATTCTCAAGTCGCATACTCAGTAAAGTTACTAAGTACAGAAACAACTTACATCCTCAAGTAACGAAATGGAAGACTTACTCGCGTCATCGCCCTCGCACGGCGCCGCCCGCGGTCCAGCCGGCGCCGTTTATTCCCGCCACCGCGAGTGAATTCGCCGTCAAAACGCTGGAGTTCCCTGTCGATGACAGGCAGCGCGAAATCCTCGACAGTCCCTCCCGCCACGTAGTCGTCTGTTGTTGCCGCCAATGGGGTAAGTCCACCACCGGGGCCATCAAGGCGCTGCACCACGCTCTCACTAACCCCGGCTCGCTCGTGCTGGTCGCTTCGCGCACCCTCCGCCAGGCCGGTGAACTCCTCGAGAAAGTAATTGGCTTCTCGAAGTTACTCGGACTCCCGGTCCGCCGCGCCCCGCGCCACGACGAATCGTTGCTTCTCCCGAACGGCTCGCGGATCATTGCGCTCCCCGGCCAGCCCGATTCCCTGCGCGGCTTCTCAGCCGTCTCGCTCCTGATCGTCGACGAAGCCGCCTACGTGCCGGACGACCTCTATCACTCGTTGCGCCCGATGCTCGCCACCACCAACGGCGCCATCTGGCTGCTCTCCACGCCTCGCAATCGCGCCGGCTTCTTCTACGACGAATGGTCGTCCCCGCAAAACACCGGGAGTAAGTTCACTGTAACCGTCGCCGACTGCCCACGTATTAGTGAGGAATTTCTCGCCGACGAGCACCGCCTGCACGGCCCTGCGTTATTCATGCGCGAATACTATTGCGACTTCGGCTACACCGGCCAGTCGTTCTTCGAAATCGACGCGCTCGATCAAGCGGTTGGCGTCGAGCGCTACCACGCCGCCGAAGAGTTCGCCAGTGCCCGCCCCACCACTCGCTTCTATATCGGTTTCGACCTCGGTCAGAAAGCTACGCCATCGGCTGTGGTCATCCTCGAACTCGTCCGCGGAACCACCCAAAGCCGCGACCCGGTTACCTTCCAATGGATTTCTGAAACGCACTTAATATTCCGTAAAATTGAACGGTTCCCGCTCAACACGCCCTACGACAGTCTCGCCCAGTTACTCAACCGGATGGTTCGAGACTTAGGCGATCCCCGCGACATCACGATGATAGTCGACGCGACTGGTTGCGGCCAACCCTTTCTTGAGATCCTTCGCCGGCAGGACATGAAAGTCCTGATCTCGGCCGTCTCCATTACCGCCAGCGGCCCCGGTTCCTTCTCTCACGGCATCGAGCGCGTTTCCAAAAAAGCCTTGATGGCCAACGCCAATTATGCCCTCATGAGTAAGTGCCTGTCGGGAGAACCCGGCATGTCCGGTCTAAAAGCGCTGCGCGAAGAGATGGAGGCTTACCGCATCCGTACATCGCGTGCCGGTCACGATAGTTTTCGCTCCGGTCAATCCGACGATCTTGTCATGGCCTACGCCCTCGCGGTTTGGAAAGCCCGGGTCTACTTACAAAGGGCGGACTGACCGCGTTTTGTGGGGCAGGCAATCTTGCCTGCTGGCGCGCTCTCAAGCGCGCCATGGCGCTGCCGCAGCATCGCAAACGCCGCGCGTTCCCTCCCTTGATCGGGATCGGCGAAACCTGGCGCCTGCCCAAATTGCCGGGCGGTTTGGCGCGTCGGCCGCCGCCTTGCGCTAGCTTGCCAGTTTCGCGGAGCAACGCTTGGCCAAAGGTGCGGAGTTGGGTACACGATGTCCATTCAGATACTTGGAGAACCCGCGCGCCAGGAGATTTCAGGTTTAGGGTCAACTAAGCCAGCAGGGAGGTCCCCCGGCTTTGCTGGGGTGGCAGTAGCAGTTTGACATTTCCGGCAGTCCACCGGGAAACTCCAACACGCGAGCCGCTCAAGCACACGAAAAGGAGAATTTCCCGATGCACGAATATCAAAGTCTAAACCATACGAAGTGGGACTGCAAATATCACGTCTTGTATCCAAGGATACGAGAATGATGACAAAGCCTCGCATGAAGGCGCGCCGCCTCATAATTATGCTGTATTTCTTGCCTCTTGGCGCCAACATCCAAACTCTACCCAGAGTCTGAAACGGACTCCTTATACTTCCGAGCAATTTCGCCGGTTGCTCTGATCGTACCTGAATGTCTCGCCAGATTTCCCGCTGCCGTGGGAAACAGCGGCGGGCGGACGGACTCGGCAGGCCACCCCAGTAAGTGCGCGACGGCGGGCCCGCAGACTCGGCCTTGGCAGGCGCCCATGCCGCAGCGGGTCTGCAGTTTCGCTGAGCGCCAGGATCTTTGGTCGTGCAACTGCCCGAGCGTCACATCTTCGCAGCGGCAGACGATGGTGTCGGCGTCGGCGAGGGTGCTTAGTTCCGGACGGAGCGCGAAGGCTGTTTCCATGGCGCGGCGGAAGCGGAGGGCGCGGTCGCGCGCTTTGAATAGCGTTTCGGCTCTTGGGCGATCGCCGGTGGCGGCGTAGCCGGCGATCTGCCCTTCGATCAGCGCTGCCTCGACGCCTCCGACGCCCGTGATTTCTCCTGCCGCGTAGATGCCGGGTTGCGTGGTTTGTTGCCAACGGTCGATCGCGACGGCCCCGGTGTCGATGCGGCATTCGAGCAAGGCGGCGAGTTCGATGTTGGGGACCAGGCCGAAGCCGCACGCCAGATAATCACAGACGATTCGGCGAGGACCGGGATGAAGCGTGACGAATGCCAGGTGGCCTTCGGCGCCTTCGGCTCGTAGTGGCCATGAACTGGATCGGATGGATGTGCCGAGTAGTTTGGCGCGCAAGCCGAGGCCTTGCGCTAGCTTGCCCGGCTCCCGTAGCAAGGCTTTGCCAAACGTGCGGAGCTTGTTAAACGAGGTCTGTTCGGACACCCGGAGAACGCGTGCGCCGCGCGACTTGAGATAAGCCGCGACCGCCAATAGCAATGGCCCCGTGCCCGCGACGATCACGCGTTTGCCGTCGATCGGCATCCCGCCTTTCACCATCGCCTGCAAACCGCCCGCACCCATGACGCCGGGCAACGTCCAGCCGGGGAACGGCAGGAACCGTTCGCGCGCGCCAGTGCAGACGATGAGCTTGCCGAATTCAATCGCGTTGCCGGTGCTGGTGAGTAGTGTGTTGAAGGCGAGCCGGCCCAGCACGCATTCGCCTTTCAATACCTCTGCGCCGCAAGTGCGGAAGCGTGTGAACCCCGGACTGTTGCGTTCGCCGCCGCGCCAGATTTGGCCGCCCGCTGCGGGGTTGTCGTCGATCACGCCGATTCGCCGCGATGGCGATGATGACGCCGCCCATGCGGCCGCCATGCCCGCCGGGCCTGCGCCGACGATGAGCACGTCGAAGCTAGGCATCGGCTTGCACCTTCATGCCGGGTTGGCAAAGGGTCTGACAACTGCGCTCGTGGGCGCGTCCGTTGAGCGTCACGCGGCACTCAAAGCAGATGCCCATGCCGCAGAGCGGGCCCCGGTCTTTGCGAAAGGATGTTACTCCGGCCCGGATGATTGCCGCGGCGATGGTTGTGCCTTCCGGCACTTCGATTGCCCGACCGTTGACCGTAATTTCGATCGCGGTCATGAGGCGGCGAACCTCGTGGCAAGGTAGGGCTCAATGGGGATGGCGGAGTGGCGGCCGAGGACTTGATCCGCGATCAGTTGCGCGGTCCCCAGTGATGTGGTGATGCCTAACCCTTCGTGTCCCGTCGCGGCCCACAAGCCAGGAGACACGGGCCCGATGATCGGCAGGCTATCGGGTGTCGCGGCGCGGAGGCCGGTCCACGTGCGAATGATGGAGAGTTCGGCAAGATCGGGCATGTACTCGAACGAGCGGCGCAGCATCCGCGCCAGCATCGGCGGCTCTACTTGCGAACTGGCGGAACCGTACTGGCGCGAGGAGCCGATGAGGATTTGGCCCGTGCTGCGCGGTTGGATATTGAACGCCACGCTTTCGTTGTCGTGCCCATGCGCACTCTTGAGATAGCCGAGTTCTACCAGTTGATGCCGGACGTGCCCGGGGTACCGATCAGTGATCGCCAAGTGCCCCTTTCGTGGCCGGACCGGCAAGCCGGGAATGAGGTGGGCGGAGTCTGCCCCGGCGGCGACGATCACGGCGCCGGCCGATAGCGTGGATCCGTCGCTGAGTTTGACGAGGCC
The DNA here is from genome assembly GCA_043755595.1 of Acidobacteriota bacterium. GTDB lineage: Bacteria > Acidobacteriota > Terriglobia > Bryobacterales > Bryobacteraceae > VFZP01. Next base: position 6,481 of record JAYUSQ010000106.1, read on the forward strand.
GGGCTCGACGCTGATGGCCTCCACGCCTTGGCGGATCCAGGCGCCGCGCATTCTGGCTTGCTCCGATAGCCAATGCGTTGCGCAAGGCGCATAAATCACACTGTCGGATGGCGCCAGCAGAGCGCCTGCGAGACCCGCGCGCAAATGCGGCTCGGCTTGACGCAGCGCGCGTTCGTCCAGGATTTCCGTGCGGACCGAGCGTTGCGCGTAGTAAGCGCACTTGGCGTGGACAGCCTCCATTTCGCTGGCGTCCGCCGCTATCCACAAGGTGCCGCAGTATTCGTACTCCACGTTGGCAGGCAGGTCAGGGCGTATCTCACCCCATAACCTGGCCGAGTATGATGTGAGCGCAAACTGCGCTTCCGAATCGTCCATCGTAACTATGTGGCCCATGCCCGCCGCCGTCGCCCCGCTCCCTACGTCGTTCGTTTCGATCAGGACAACTCGCAGTTTTTCAAGCGCGAGCGCGCGGGCGCAGGCCGCTCCGGCGATGCCCCCGCCGACGATCGCCACATCGGCAGTGGCCGCGCTCATTTCCGGATGCCTTCGGCGAAGGGATCGCGTGGGTCGAGAATCAAAGTGGCTTCGGCGTTGACGTACGCCGTGCCTTTGATGCTGGGCAGAATGCGCCCCTCTGTATCGCGCCGGTAGGTGGCTTCAAAGACGCTGCCGACAATGCTTTCCTGCCGCCAGATTTCGCCTTCGGCCAACTTTCCATCGGCGGCGAGACAGGCGAGTTTGGCGCTTGTGCCGGTGCCGCAGGGCGACCGATCATAGGCTTTGCCGGGGCAGAGAACGAAGCTCTTGCTGTCGGCGCGCACGTCCGAGGGCGGGCCGAACAGTTCGATATGATCCACCTCAGGCCGCTCCAGCGCCTGCCGGACTCGCCACGCCAACTCCGTAAGTTGTTCCACCTTGTCGAGTACGATATCCGCGCCATGATCGTTCGATAAAAAAAACCAGTTTCCGCCCCAGGCGATGTCGCCGGTGATCGCGCGGCCATCCACTTTGACTTGAACGCCAGTCCGGGACCGGTAACTCGCGACGTTCACGATGGTGGCCGCGCCGGATTCGTCGAGCGTCGCAGAGATCTCCCCCACGGGCGTTTCGATTCGATGGGTCCCTACACCCAGGCGGCCGGCATGGGCGAGCGACGCGATCAAACCCATAGCGCCATGGCCGCACATCCCCAGGTATCCGACGTTGTTGAAGAAAATGACCCCGGCCGCGCACGCGGGATCGACGGGCTCGCATAGGAGAGCCCCCACCATGACGTCAGACCCACGCGGCTCATTCACCACGGCCGCGCGAAAGCCGTCATGCTGCGCGCGAAACCGCTCCAGGCGTTCGGCCATCGACCCGCGTCCAAGCTCCGGGCCGCCCGACATCACCACGCGCGTCGGCTCGCCGCCCGTGTGCGAGTCGATCACGGCGACGCGCCGGTGCAGGCCAGGAATCATACCTTGTCGAGATGCGGCCGAGTGACGATCGCGTTTCGAATTATTTTCAGCACCCGCGCACGTTCTTCGCCTTCAATCGCCAGACGGGGCGCGCGTGTGACCTCTGAGCCCAAGCCCACTTCCACCATGCAAAGCTTGATGTACTGCACCAGCTTGATGTGGGTGTCCAGATGCAGGAGCGGCGTGTACCAGCGATATAACGCCAGCGCTTCCTGCCAGCGGCCAGCGATGGCCAAATCCCACAGCGCGCGGTTTTCGTCCGGGAAGGCGTTGACGAGGCCCGAGACCCAGCCTTGCGAGCCGAGGAGGACGCTTTCAAGCACGAGATCATCGACGCCGCTAAATAGGATGTAGCGATCGCCGACTGTGTTCACGAGGTCCGTCACGCGGCGTACGTCGCCTGAAGATTCCTTGATCGCCACGAGAGTTGGTTCGTCCGCCAACCGGGCGAACATCTCCGGCGTGATGTCGACGAAGTAAGCGGGCGGGTTGTTGTAGACCATGATTGGCAAGCCGCTGGCCCGGGCCACCGCGCGAAAGTGCGCCATCGCTTCGGAAGCGTCGGCTTTATAGATCATCGCCGGAAGAACCATCAGCCCGTCGAGACCGATGCGTTCACAATCGCGGGCGAAACGGCAGGCGCCTCGCGTGGTGATCTCGGCGACGCCGGACAACAATGGCACTCGTCCGCCAAGAGCGGCTTTCATTTCTTTCAGAAAGGTGAGCTTCTCGTCATAGTCGAGTGCGGTGTTTTCGCCCACGCTACCGAGCAGGATAATGCCATGCACGCCGGCTGTGACCATCGTGTCGAGATGCCGGGCGGTAGCGTCGAAGTCGATCGACTCGTCCGGCCTGAACTGCGTCGTTGCGGCGGGATACACGCCGTGCCAATTGGGTTTCATGGTTGACCTTTAGACCGCCGGATCCCAGCCAAAGCCCGGTTTGTCGTGCGGCTGCATATACAGACCTTCGGGGCCGCGCGTGAGCCGATAGTCGTCTTCGAATTTCTTGTAGTAGTCCGCAGGCCCGCCGGGCGCGGGCATGAACATTTCGCACCACGGCGCGTTCACGGTCGACATCGAAAACGCCACCGACTCGGGCGTCAAGCCACCGCCATGCGGAATGACTGGGATGTCATAGGTGGCCGCGAGCGCGCCGATCTTACGCAGTTCAGTCAAGCCTCCGCACCATTGCGCGTCGGGCTGCCAGATCTCCGCCGATTGGTTCTCGAGCAGCATGCGGAAGCCGTAGCGCCCATACTCATGCTCACCGGTGGCGATGCGAGTCGACTTGATCGCCTTGCGCAGCCGGCCGAAGCCCGCGTAGTCGTGTGGCGGGAGCACTTCCTCCATCCAATAGATGCGGTGTGGCTCCATCATCTCGGCGATTTCCAAAGTGTAGCGCTCGGTCCAGGCCATCCAGCAATCCAGCATGATGTCGCCGTCCGGGCCCAGCGCGGCGCGCGCACGTTTCACCAACTCGACATTCTTGCGCATGCCATCGCGGCCGTCGGCGGGGCCGTGCGGGATGGCCAGCTTGAGCCGCTTGAAACCGAATTCGACATGCTGCTCGATATCGTTGCCCGTGCAGTAGATGGGGATGCGGTCTTTGGTCTGCCCGCCGAGCAGCTTATAGACCGGCATGTTGAGCGCTTTGCCGATGATGTCCCACAACGCGACGTCGACACCGCTGATCGCGTTCATCGTCACGCCCATGCGCCCGTAGCTCATGGTGGAGCGCCACATGATGTCCCAGAGTTTTTCGATATCGAAAGGATCTTCGCCCAGCAGCAGCTTGACCAGGTGTTGTTCGACGATGTAGTTTCCCGCCATGCCGCCGTTGCCGTAACCCTTGACGCCTTTGTCCGTGGCGAGTTCGACGGTGAAGTCTCCGAGTTTGCCGGGGTCGGGATTGAAGAGCGACCGCGTCGCTTTGTATTTCGGGTAGATCGACATCGGATTCGCAACTTCCACTTCCTGCGTGCTCCAGGCCCCAGCTGCGGGCTTGAAGGGAGTGGGTGGAATGCGCGGGCGCGTCTTCACGATTTTGACGCTGGTGATCTTCAACTTGCTCTTGCCGAGATCGGGGAGTTGCGGGGCGGCCAGGGAGCTGAAGGGAGCGGCCATGGCGGCGGCTCCGGTGGTTAACAAGGTTCTGCGGTTCATGGGATCTCCGAACAAGGAGTTTATCAGCGCTGAGGCGGCGACGGCTGAGCGGCGAGGAACGCGGATAAGAAGCGGATGTTTCATTGGCGTTCGCCCGCCTTCATCGGTATCGACGTAGTGCCCGGATATTGGCGAGTACTCCCGGCATTCCAGTATGGCGACGGGTGGCTGGATAACCACATTACAACTAGTCGTGACCTGTTTCATTAGTATGCTGTAGCTTGGGAAGTCGAATTCACGGACGAGTTTCGCGGCTGGTGGGATTCCCTCAGTGACGGCGAGCAGGACGATGTCACGCTTTCCGTGCGTCACCTCATGGAATTCGGACCCGCGTTTTGGATTTCCGCACAGTTCCAAAGCCGTGACCTCGCGCTATCCGCAAATGCGCGAGTTGCGGACACAAAGGAACGGAAGGCCACTGCGCACGCTCTACGCTTTCAATCCGTTGCGAACCGCGATTTTGTTGATGGCTGGTGACAAGCCCGGCGATGAACCAATGGTACGAAACGCTCGTACCAATTGCCGATAGGCTGTTTGACGACCATCTGAACGAACTGAAAAGGAAGGATCTAATGCCAACCCGCAATTTCCGGCAACTGATCGAGGCCATGCCGCCCGCCAGACGCCAGACGATCGAGAAGCGGTTTCAAGAAAGCCTTGCATCCATGCCCCTTGATGCGCTCCGAAAAGCCCGTGAGATGACGCAGCTGCAACTCGGTGAAGTCCTCGGCGTGCACCAAAGCGAGGTCTCGAGGATCGAGCACCGCACCGACATCTGCGTCAGCACACTGGTGGAGTGTATCGAGGCTCTTGGCGGGCATCTGGAGATTCGCGCCGTGTTCCCCGATGGCCAGATCCGGATCAGCCAGTTTGAGGATGCGGGCCGGTAGGAGAAGGGCTGTCCGATGTTCAAAGAATCGGAGAAGCGGTCCGACGCCGGGTTCGGCGGTTTTGCAGTCGTTGAGCAGGACGCGCCGGTTGGGGATTGAGATCACCGATGCCTGACGCAAGGGCGCTTTTCGGGGCCACCCCTTCGCCCGGTTTGGCGTCGCGCGAAATCAATGACATCCCGCCATTGCCCTTTTAGGTGGGAGAAAAGGACCCTTTTGGTCCATCGAAACGGATCGCTTTGCGCCACCAGCGGAGCCAGTGCCGACCGTCGCAGGCTACCATTTCTTCTGCCGACATCGCCGTCAGTCATGAAGTGATCTTCTCAACAGCGCGATCCGGTCCGACAGTCAAGGACCGCCAACGGATGGCATAGAGTCCCTTGCGACGGTCCTTCAGTTCGGCGATTCGACGACTACGGCATATCCCTCAACGTGCCTCTTGAAATGCTGGGTGGGGCTGGGACCACAACGGTCGAGAACGCCCCGGTCGCGAGAGACCCAATCCAACGAATCTGCGGTCTTCGTGCGAACCAACAGCACGCGCGGTCATTTTCTTGGGCGGCATAATCCACCACGAACCCCGGTCGAACTGGATGATTCTCAATACGGTCGGTGTGGTCCAGGATCGCCCAAAGAGGTTTGGAGGGCGGTTCCCCGACCAGCCCAGAAATTAGAACGGAGAATAAGAACTGGTAGGTATCGAGTTGTCGAAGCGTACCGTTGGCCTGAATCAACAAGTTGGGGCTCTGTTGGATACGCACCTCCAACAGGAAGGGAAATGGCGGCCCTAGATTCTGGGAACCGGATTGGAGGAACTGTGTGCGCTCGTGGAACCAATTGAGCCCTTCCCCGATGACGGTCGTGCTTGGGCAAGGAGATACGCGCACGGTATCATTCCAACATTAGGCGCCAAGAGCTATGCCAAATAAATGTAGACGGAAGTGCGCCACGGAGTTCCGAGAGTGACACCTAGGCGCTTGCCATCTCAATCCCGCGCGCCGCGAGATCCCGGCGTAATTGCTCCTCGCCCGTAAATTGGACCGCGTCGATGCCGGCCGCGCGCGCACCTTCGACGTACGCGATCACGTCGTCGACAAAGAAGCATTCGCCCGGCTCGCATAGCGCCTTGCCGATTGCGGCGGCATAAATTTCGGGTTGCGGTTTGGCCGCGCCCACGGCATACGACAACACGTAGCCGTGCATGTGGCGGAGGTGCGGGGTGTTGGGCAGCAGCCAGTCAAAGTGAGTCGAAGTTGTGTTGGATAACAGCACCATACGATAGCGCGCGGCGAGCGATGCGACTAGCGACTCGGCGATCAGAGTCTTGCCTGGCGTGAAGATCGACAGCCACATCTCAACGAAATCACTTTGCGAGGCGGCCGCGCCGAGGCGGCGATTGAGTTCTTCGCGAAATTCTTCGGGCGACAATTCGCCGCGCTCAAATTTCATCGAAAGCCCGTCGGCCAGCAGGCGCGCGCGGATCTCCTCGCGCCCTAGCCCAGACCACGCTTCCATACGCTGAAACGCCGGCGCAAAGTCAAAGGGAACAATTACGCCGCCCAGGTCGAAAATGATCGTCTTCACCATCCTTACCAGAGTAACGCTACACTGAAGGTAATGGGGTCTCGACCGGCCAATGCCGGCCTGCAAATGGCCTTTGTCGTGGCCGCGACGTTTCTTGGCTTTCTCGGAATCGGAGCAATCCTACCGGTGCTGGGTCCGCACGTCAAGAAAGACCTGGGCCAGTCCGACGTGGTGCTCGGCTTCGCCATCGGAGTCTTTTCCGTCGTCGCCCTGGCCTCGCGCCTGATCTCCGGGCCGGTGACGGATCGCCGGGGCCGCAAATACTCATATACGATGGGGCTCGCCCTGTGCAGCGTCGCGGGCGTTGCCTACCTGCTGCCGTTCGGCATCTGGGCCGTCTTTGCTGGACGCCTGTTACAAGGAGCGGGCGAAGCCTTCCTCTTCACTGGCGCCGCCGCGTGGATCGTCGAATTGGGCGGGGAGGACCGGCAGGCGCGCTCGCTTGGCTGGCTTAGCTCCGGGATCTGGGGCGGGTTGAGCGTGGGGCCGGTGATTGGCCAACTCCTCGGCACTTACGATTCAGCGGCATGGATGCTGGCGTTGACCCCGTGGCCCGCCATTGCCGCGTTGCGCTTCGTCCCCGAACATTACACGCCTCCGGCGGTGCGAGAGCGCACCAGTTGGATCCCGCGTGGCGCCATCCTGCCCGGACTGACGCTTGGGTTCGTCAATCTTCACTACCCCGCTGTGGTCGGCTTCCTGGTGCTGCATCTGGCTTCGAGCGGGAATATCGGCGGTACCGCGGTTTCTTTATACGCCGGGATGATTCTGCTGTCGCGGTTTTTTCTGGGCGGGCTGCCGGACAAGCTGAGTCCGGCGATCACGTTTTATGCCGGGGTCGGGATGATGACAACCGGTCTGTTGGTTACCGCCGCGCAGCCGCCCGCGCCGATCGCTTTGGCCGCGGCAGCCTTGGTCGGTTTTGGCTTCTCCTTCCCCTGGCCCTCAATCGCCTCGACGGTTCTAAAGCGAGCGCATCCGGCCGAACGCGCTGCCACGCTCGGAGCGGTCTCCGCGTTTGTCGACGCTTTCGTCGGAGCCAGCGCTTTTCTGTCCGGGAAGATAGCGAATAGTTACGGGTACCCGGCCGTTTACCTGTTCGCTTCGGCTGGAGTGGCCGTTTCGGCCGTCCTCGCGCACGGCTATCTTAAGGAGCCTGCCGAACGGGCCGAGTCGCCGGTTTCGCAGCCAACTCTATACAATGAAAACGGTTAGCGCTCTAAGACAGGGGCCGATGACATTCGGCGACGGTCGGCAACGTTTGTTAAGTCACGCTGTATGCCCCGCGAATGTGGTGGATCGGTCTAGGATTCGCTAAGATATTGAAGTTGACCCCACGCACCGCATCCAGCAATGGCTGAAACCGGTGGGAGACCGCAGACGTCCCAAAGGCTGGCGCGCAGAGTGGAAAGGAACCGTTCTAGATGATGTTTGGCAGGCCAACGAGCCTGAGCGCGGTACGATTGTGCGTTTTCGCATCCGCCGCATTCGTCCTCTCTTCACTCGCTCACGCTCAACCTCAGGCGCAGGCTCCTAAGCCGACCCCTCCGCCGAAACAGAATCAGGTTAACCCGTTTGAAACGGTCCCGCAGGCTGCCGGCGCTCCGGCTGCGCAACCGCCCGCCGCTCAGGCTCCCAAGCCCGCTTCTCCTTTTGAGCGCCCCACAACTGCGCCCGAAGAGCCGAAGCCAGTTACGCCGCCCACAACCGCCGCGCCCGCCAAACCGGGCGAGGCAGAAGCGCCAGTGGAAGACGTGATTGAAGCGATCGAATTCCGCGGGGCGCGGCGTGTCCCGCAAGATACCCTGCGCGCGCTCATTATTTCGCGCAAAGGCGACAAGATCGACAAAGAAACCCTCCATCGCGACTTTATGGCGCTATGGAACCAGGGCCGTTTCGATGACATTACACTCGAACAGGAACCTGGGCGCACCGGCTGGATTGTTCGCTTCCGTTTGACCGAGCGCCGCGTGGTCCGTTCCATCAAATACGATGGGATGAAGTCCATCACGGTCTCGGAAATTCTGGATCGTTTTAAGGAACGTAAAGTCGGCCTCTCGGTCGAGCAGCAGTACGACCCGGCCCGCGTGCAGCGCGCCGCCATCGTACTGAAAGAATACCTGTCTGAGCGCGGCCGGCAGTTTGCCAGCGTCGAACCGCAGGTGGTGCAGATTCCTCCCTCGTCGCTGGAAGTAAAGTTCATGGTGAAGGAAGGCCCCAAGGTCAAGGTCGGTGAGATCGAGATCGAAGGCAACAACTCATTCAAGGACAACGCCGTCATCCGGGCGATGAAGAATTCCAAGCCCATTGGAATTCCTTATTCGATTTACGCCGAGCATCTGTTTGCCAAGTCGTTCGACTCAACCAAGCTCGAACAGGACAAGGATATGATCCGGGACTTCTACCAGCAGCGCGGCTACTTCACCGCGCGCGCCGTAGAGCACACGTCGACGGTGCGCGACACTGGTGGACCGGGCGGCTTCAAGATTCCGCTGTTCAAAACGAACAAGCCCGGCAAGAAGGCGGATATCAAGATCATGATGGAAGAGGGAAAGCTCTACAAGATGGAGAACATGAACTTCACCGGTGTGAAGCTGTTCCGCACGCCCGAAACCATCTTCCCGAAGGTCTTCCAAATGGAGAAAGGCGATATCTTCTCCACCACCAAGCTGCGCAAAGGCCTGGAGCAAATGCGCAAGATTTACGGCGAATTCGGGTATATCGACTTTGTACCAGAGCCGGATTTTGCGCCGGACGCCACCAACGGTAAGATCGATCTCAACCTATCGGTGGACGAAGGCAAGCAATTCTTCCTCCGGCGCTTGGATTTCCAGGGCAACACAACTACGCGCGACAAGGTCATCCGCCGCGAAGTGCTGCTGGATGAAGGCCAGGTTTACAACACCCGCTATTGGGAGTTGAGCCTGCTACGCCTGAATCAACTCGGCTACTTCGAAGTACTCAAGGAAAACGAAGCGGCGGACATCAAGCGCGACACGCGAACCAACACGGTGGACATCACACTCAAGGTGAAGGAACGCGGCAAGAATTCGGTGCAGCTCAATGGTGGGGTATCGGGTATTGCAGGCAGCTTTATCGGCTTCGGTTACTCCACGAATAACTTCCTGGGCCTGGGTGAAACACTCAGCCTGGACGCTCAATTGGGTGACCGCATGCGGAACATCACGCTCGGCTTCACCGAGCCGTACCTGTTTGACCGGCCGATCACCGCGGGCTTCACGATTTATACGACCCGGTTCAACTACGATCAGGGCCGGGAAGTTTCGCTGCTGACCGGACGCAATCTGATCCCGCTCTACAATCAACTGGGCACCAACAACCTATTGAACTATGTTTCGAATGGTTATGGCTTCACCACGTTTCTCAGTTCGCCGTGGCGGCGGAGTTTCGCCCGCGTTGGCTTGACCTATAGTTACGGCACGCAAAATATCGCGACGTCGTCCGACTCGGCTCGTCAATATTTCCAGTACATCAGCTTCCAAGGCTTGGCTGGACAGAACCAGTTGGACGGCATCAAGACCAGCGCGTTCATTCCTTCCTACACTTACAACACGGTTGATCATCCGATCACACCTTCTCGTGGCCGCAGCGTCTATCTGACGATGCAGTTTGCCACGTTTGGCGGCAACGTTCGCATGATTGAGCCGACGGCGGACGTGAAGTACTTCCGCGCCGGATTCAAGAAGGGCCACGTCATTGGCATGCATGGATTAGGACGGTATGTGACCGGCTACTCCGGCCGTGTCGCTCCGCCGTTCAACCGCTTCTATATGGGTGGCGAAAACGACATCCGCGGCTTCGAAATCTGGCAGATCAGTCCGATCGCCTACATTCCGACGGAAGCGACGGTTCAAGTGCTTAACGACGACGGCTCGGCCCGCACGCAACGCATCGTCGGTGCGGACGGGAGCCTGTCGCTGATCGCGGCCACGACTAAGATCCCCAGCTACCAATTGATCTCGCCCGGCGGCGACACGCAGGGCGTGGGTAATCTTGAGTATCGGATCCCGATTTTTGGGCCTCTCACCTTGGCGTTTTTCGCCGACGCAGGCATCAACAGGATCACCAACAAGAATCAGTTGGTGGTTAATGGCGGGCGCTTGAACGATCTGAACGGCTTCTTCCCGCAGGCGGCGTTCGATCGCAAAGCGGTAATCGCTGAGCAGACCATGAAAATGCGCAGCTCGGTGGGTGTCGAATTTCAGATCATGATGCCCGTGGTGAACGCGCCGTTCCGGCTCTACTGGGCTTACAATCCCCAGTTCGTGCAGGAATTCATCGTGCCGCCCGTGGTGGCTGACCGATCCAATTTCCCCAACCAACGAACCTATGCAAATTCGCTCGCTCAGGTTGGGCAAGCGTACCCGTTCTATGAACGCAACCGGCTGTGGCGTTTCACCATCAGCCGTACGTTCTAAAAAGCAGGCGACAAGAAGTGTTAGTATCTGATGGGAGTGTAAGTAAGGTGAAGAAAATGCTTGTCGGGGCCGCCATGGCGGCCATCTATTCTGGAATCGCTTTGGCTCAGGCTCCGGCTCCGACCAAGATTGCGACGATCCATATCCAGAACGCAATGGTAGGCACCAAGGAAGGCCAAAAGGCCGCTGCTGGGCTACAAGCTAAGGTGGAGCCGAGGCGCAAGGAGATCGAGGCTAAACAAGCCGAGATCACCACCAAGCAAGCCGAGGTGAACAAGAGCCGGAACACGATGGCGGAGGCGAAGCTTGCCAGCCTGCAACGCGATATCGATTCGCTGACTAAATCGCTTCAGCGCGATTCTCAGGACGCGCAGGAAGAGCTCCAACAGGAGCAGGACAAGGTTCTCAATGAACTTGGCCAGAAGATGATGGTGGTCATCGACAAGTATGCCCGTGACAACGGGTATGCGGTTGTGGTGGACACCAGCGCGCAACAGAGCCCGCTGCTCTGGGCGGCCAATGGCTTGGACATTACGAAAGAGATCGTCGACCTATACGACAAAAACGCTCCGGTTGTCGGCCCTGGGGCAGGTCCGGTGCCGGCGTCAATGGCGCCCGCCGGGCCGAAGAAGGCTGCGCCAGCTAAATAGTTTCGCGCCGTTAATTCCGATTGTGAATTGAGCCCGCACAGAAGCCGTCTGGCACGCCCAGAATGCTCCTTGCGGGCTCAATTCGTTGCCGGCCGATTTATTCTTTCCTTCCCGTCCTAAGGTGTGATAATCTTTACCGGACCGTACTCCCCACCAGCACCCACAAAAAGAGGGAGACTTGGCGTCATGCACAATACACATTTCACGATAGGGGCACGCACATGTTGAAAGAATTTAAAGATTTCGCGATGAAGGGCAACGTCCTTGATATGGCCATCGGCATTATCATGGGCGGCGCGTTTGGCAAGATTATCGACTCGCTGGTGGCCGAAGTGATTATGCCGCCCATCGGGCTGATGCTGGGCGGTCTCAACTTCAAAGACCTGTTCATCAACCTGAAGGACGGCGCGGCATTTACGTCACTGGACGCAGCGCAAAAAGCGGGTGCGCCCGTGATTGCCTGGGGCTCATGGGTGATGACGGTGATCAACTTCGTCATCGTGGCTGCGGTCATGTTCATGCTGGTCAAGGCGATGAACGCCGCCAAGAAGGCGGAACCCGCGCCGGCGCCGCCACCCGCTCCTGCGAGCGAAGTGTTGTTGGGCGAAATCCGCGACCTACTGAAGGCCCGCTAAAAAGCGGGTTACTTCTTAACCGGAGGTTTAGCCGGGCCGGCGTTGCCACTGAGAAGTGCTTCCACTTCCTTCTGTAGCGCCGGCAGCGATTCGAAAACATTGCCCGGGCCGCCCACATATTCCCAATCGTTCCGGATCATCCCGTTGGCGTCGATCAGAAACAGATGCGGCAACGCCACGCTGTTCGCGTTCTTCGGCGTGAGCTTCAAATAAGAAGCCATCACCTGGCCGCAATCGAACAGCACCGGAGTCTTCACCGAATTGGCGCCGACAAACGCTCGCACCGTGTTTGAGTTGTCCTCACTCGCCGGCACCACCGAAAGGATCGTCACCTTATCGGGATATTTCTGCCGGACTGTCTCCATGATTTTGTGAGAAGAGTTGCAAACCGGGCACGAAGTCTTGATGAAGTCCACCAGCACGACCTTGCCGCGATAGTCGCCCAGGTCGTGATAATTGATGTTGGAATCGGGCAAAGAAAAGCCAGGCGCACGGCGATTGGAAAGCTCGCCCGCAGCCTCAACGGACATGGCGGCGGCGCCCAGCAAAATCACACCAGCCAAGTGAGAGGAAAAACGCATTGTTTCAGGTTACCATCCGGGATGAAGATTAGCGGTTCGGACATTCAGATAGACGCACTATGATCCCGTACGTTACGTTGCCTCCGTTGTTCATTGGCAATCTGGCGATTCAGCCTTTCGCGCTCTTGGTGAGCCTGGGCGTCCTGACGGCGCATTTTCTACTGGTCGCGCGCGCCAAACGGATGGGCTTGCCCGGCGGGTGGGCGGCGGAGATGAGCCTGACCATGGTGGCCGCTGGATTCGCGGGCGCGATCTTTTTTAAGCTGCTGTATCGCCCGGAATTGTTGGCGGCGGTTTTGAGCGGCGCATGGGGGGAGGTGCGGCTTCCCGGCATATCGTCTTTCGGCGGGCTCTTCGGCGCGTTGGCCGGCGGCTTTGTCTATCTGCTGGCGCGAGGTGTGTCCGCGCCGGATCGCTTGCGCTATTTCGATGCGGTGGGATTTTCATTTCCCTTTGGCTTCGCATTTGGCCGGGCGGGATGCACGGTGACGCACGATCATCCGGGATTGCGCTCCGATACAGGTTGGCTGACGGTTGCGTATCCGGACGGCGCCCGTTGGGATCTGGGGTTGCTGGAACTGCTGTTTCTGATGGCTGTGTGCGGCGCTTTTGTCTGGATGGATCGGGTGGCCAGGCCGCGCGGCTTCTACGTGGCGGCTATGTTGATGGTCTACGGTATGTTTCGAGTCGCACTGGACCGCTTGCATGTCGACCCGGTGCGCTATGCTGGCATCTCCGTCGACCAGTGGGCTGGCGCGTCCGCCGCGGCGATCGGATGTTTTTTCTGGTGGCGCGCGCGAGCCGCAAGGCCGCTATAATAACTCTCTCTCTGGACGATACCTTATGATCAGACTGCGGACCGCCTTTTTCGAACAGCGAGCGACGATCGTTTTAGTGGCCCTGCTGGCCGTTTTTCTTTTTTCCGGCCAGAACGCGAACTGCCGGTACCCGATCATTCAATCGGCCGATCTGTGCTGCGATTGCGATGCGCTGGTCAGTTGTCCGCCGGGCGGCAGTGGCGGCGTTTCGCCGGGCTTAACTGCGGTACCCGGTGGCGGCGGCAGGATCAATTTCGAAGCTAACGCCGGACAAGCGGACTCACGATTTTCGTTCGTGGCGCGCGGCGGTGGGATGTCTTTGTTTTTTGACGAAGCGGGCGAGGTGTCGCTTGATCTGCGTGATGCGTTGGGCGCGAGCGCAGGCGTGGTGAAGGCAAGTTTGGCCGGGGCGAAGTTGCACGTTGCCGCTGAAGCCGAAGAGCCGCTCTCCGGCCGCATCAACTATTTATTGGGCGACGATCCATCGAAGTGGATCCGCGACGTTCCCACCTTCGGCCGCCTTCGATACCGTTCGGTCTACCCCGGCATCGACTTGATCTACTACGGTTCGCAAGGGCGGCTGGAGCATGACTTCGTCGTCGCGCCGGGGGCCGATCCCCGGCAGATCCGCATGCGCTTGAGCGGCGTGGATTCGATGGATGTAGATGCAGAAGGCGACGCTTTGTTGCATGTCGGGACGCGAACGGTGACGTGGAAGAAGCCGCTGCTATATCAATCGATCGCCGGCATGAGGCGGCGTGTTGAAGGACGTTATCGCGTGGAAAGCCAGTCCAGCTTGGGGTTTGAGGTTGGCGTGTACGATCCGAATCGCCCGCTGATCATCGACCCCGTTGTGATCTACTCGACGTACCTCGGCCGGGGCGGCAATGAAACCGCTTCGCGGCTGGCGATCGACAACAACGGCAACGTCTACATGACAGGTGTTTCAACCGACAACAGTTATCCCACCACGCCCGGAACTGGCGCGCTGACGCCTGCGCTGGCGCGGGGAAACATTGTCGTGACCAAGATGAATGCCGATGCGACGGAGTTGGTTTACTCGACGATCCTCGGCGGAACCGGCATCGATCTTGGCTTTGGCATCGCGGTCGATCCGCAAGGCGCCGCCTACATTACCGGTTCCACCAGCAGCGAGGATTTCCCGGTGACCGCCGGCGTAGTGCAACGGGTCTACGGCAAGCCGGTCGGCGAATTCGCCAGCACTCCGGGGTTGGGCGACTGTTTCATCACGCGCTTGAACTCGGCCGGCAACGCGATTTCGTTTTCCACTTATTTGGGCGGCACGGTGCTGGATGCTTGCTCGGCAATCGCGCTTGATCCGGCGGGCAACATCTACGTGACCGGCGGGACGAATTCAGCGAACTTCCCGTCGACCGAGGGGTCGTATCAGCGCTCCTTCCGTGGCGGGCGCGGCACGTTCGCGGCTCTCAAGAGCGCCGATGGCTTCGTCGCCAAGCTGAACAACAGCGCGACTAAGTTGATCTATGCCACGTTCCTTGGCGGCAATGGCGAGGATGCCGGCACTGCGATTGCGGTGGACGCCGCAGGCAATGCCTTCGTCACTGGCGCGACGAACTCAAGTTTTGGTTTCCCGCTTTCGGCCGCAGCGCCACAGACGCGATATGCCGGGTCAGGCGGCAACGTAACCGTTGGGCTGGGCGACGCCTTCGTGATCAAGCTGGATCCGGCCGGCGCGAATCTGATTTATGGAACGCTGCTGGGCGGCGCGCGTGACGACGTAGCGTTTGGCATCGCGGTCGGCAAGGATGGCGCGGCTTACATCACCGGCAGCACGCTGTCGCAGGATTTCCCGATTAGCGCCGTCGCACGCCAGGCCAACTATCGCGGCCAATCGGTGACCGCCGATTGGTTTGCAGGCGACGCGTTCGCGGCGAAGTTGAATCCGGCTGGCACGGCTTGGGAATATTCGACGTATCTGGGCGGCACCGCCGATGATCGCGGCACGGGCATCGTAGCGAACGACGACGGCAGCGCCTGGATCCTGGGTCACACGCTTTCGGTGGACTATTGGGTCACCGAAGACGCGACGCAACGCCGCTATGCAGGCGGCCGGACGAATGAGTTTTATAGTTCCGGCGATGTGTTCCTCAGCCATCTGAGTCCGAACGGCGGGAGCCTGCTGTTCTCTACGTATCTCGGCGGGCAGGGGAATGATTTCGCGATCGGAATTGCGTCAGACCCGAGGGGTTCGGTGTACGTCGCCGGCGGTACGTCGTCGCTGGATTTCCCCACGACGGCGGGTGTTTACCAACGCGCGTTTGGCACCGCGCAGGGGCTGTTCCTGCCGCTAGGCGATGTGTTCCTGGCGAAGTTCGGCGAGGCGGCGCTGATTGGCCCGAACGTAACGATCGCGGCGGCGGCCAGTGCGGCCAGTTACGACGGCTCTGTGGTTGCGCCGGGTGAAATTGTGGTTATCACGGGCACGGCGATCGGTCCGTCACCATTGGTTTCCGCTGCACCGGCCGATGGGTTTTTCCCCACAACGGTTTCGGGCACGCGCGTGTTGATTGGCGGCAAAGCGGCGCCGATCATCTATGCATCGGAGCGTCAGACCAGCGCCATTGTGCCGTGGGGTGTGATTGGGCCGACGGTTGAAATCGTGATCGAGTATCAGGGGGCGCGATCCAGAACGTTGACCCTGCCAGTGGCTTCGTCGGCGCCGGGATTTTTCTCGGCGAACGCATCCGGCCGCGGCCAGGCGGCGGCATTGAATCAGAATCTTTCAGTCAATTCGACGGCGAATCCTGCCGACCCTGGTTCAATCGTCGTGCTCTATGGCACGGGTGAAGGACGCACGGTTCCCGCTAGCGTCGATGGCAAGATCGCGTTCGAAGCGCCGTTCCCGCGGCCGGAACTGCCGGTAAATGTATCGATCGGCGGACAACGCGTCGACGTGCTTTATGCCGGCGCCGCGCCGGGACTAGTGGCGGGCGTGCTGCAACTGAACGTGCGCGTGCCGGAGGCGATCGCGGCGGGCAATCAAGCTGTGGTAGTGCGCATTGGCGAGCGCACGAGCCAGGCCGGCTTGACTATAGCGGTGAAGTAACGGCTACAATAAGGCGTTGCAGCGCGTCTACGCAGTTTTGCTTCTGGCCGCGATCAGCTTCCCGCCGATCTCGCCGCTGCTCGCTGCTGCGCCGTCTGAATCGCAACTACCCGCGTGCTGCCGCCGTGACGGCAAGCATCATTGCTCGATGAAGGGCATGTCGGGGGCCAAGGCGGCTTCGCACGAAGTTCGCGGCATTAAGTCCAGTGCCCTATCTACCCCGATGGGAAGTCTGTCCCTGTGACAGCCAGTTTGTCAGCCGGAATGTCTGCGGTTTTAGTGTCGCCGGTCCTGAGTTATGCCTCACCGCTCGTACAGAGTGAGGCGCAGTACCGGATTTCTTACGCCCGGTCCTGTCAAAAACGCGGTCCTCCTTCTTTTCTCTCCTAGAGCTAACTCACCTCCTTGTCCCTGGAGCCCTGTGAAGGGCGCCTATGACTATTGATTTTGTTTGGAGAGAAATAAGGATAGTAATGCTGTTTTTTACAGATTCGGGCGAGGACTGCAAGATGGAATTTCTGTTTGGCTTTACGAGGTCGGCCGGGAATTCCAAGGCGTTCTCGGGGCTTCCACGCTTCTGATTCAGGGCGAATCGGTGACGATCATCGGCGAACCGTTCTTGCTGACGTACAAGAAAGAAATGGAGAAACTGGCTCCCCGTTTCGAGATTTGGCTTGAGAGGTCACTCATCGAAGCGATCTGGAAATGGCGTTCCTCGCTCTGAATTCTCGCGGAACTCGCCGCCAGCCTATCCGTATCTAACTATAGACAGGGTTGGAGGCGACGAATCGATGATCAAATTTCTTCTCTGGTGCATCCTCTTCATAGCGTGCTGGCCGCTGGCCTTGCTCGCGCTGATTCTCTATCCTTTCGTGTGGTTGCTGCTCTTGCCGTTCCGATTGGTTGGCATTGCAGTCGGCGGCGTACTAGAGCTGGTGAAGGCCGTCCTATTCCTGCCAGCGCGGCTTCTGGGCTCCAAGCCCGCCTAAGCCCCGCGCTATAATGTAACGACGTGCGCTTTCAAGTGGCGATTTCTCACGCCCGAAACCGCGCGTCGTTTCCTCATTGAATGAGGCAGTAGCTCAGGCAGGAGAAGTCATGCTAGATCTGTTCCGTTCCCGCGACACGACCATGCGGTATTTGCTTATCGTGCTGCTGTCGCTGGTGGCGCTTTCGATGGTGATCACGCTCGTTCCAGGTTTCGGGAGTCCTTCCGATAGCGGGGCCGATGCAACGACGGTGGCTGACGTTTGCGGCGAGAAAGTCACCGCGCAGCATGTGGCGCAACTCGTCCAGATGCAGATTCGCAACCGGGAAATGTCGCCGGAAGTGGCCGAACTGGCGGTACCGCAGATGGTGAACCAGATGGTCGGGGAAATGGCCACGTCCTGTCAAGCGAGCAAAATGGGTCTAGCTGCGTCCGACGCCGAAGTCGCCAACGGCATTCGCTTGCTGATTCCGGCGCTCTGGCAGAACGGTGAGTTTGCGGGCAAAGAGGCATACGCCAGTTATCTGCAGCGGATGAACACGACGATCCCGCAGTTTGAAGCGCGGGTGCGGCAGAACGTCCTGCTTGAAAAGCTGCAAAGGGTGGCCTTCGATGGCATCATCGTTTCGCCGAAGGAAGTAGAGTCCGAGTTCTTGAAGAAGAGCGAGAAGGCTCGCGTGGACGTCATCAAACTGGATGCCGAAGATATTCGCAAGACGATCACGCCGGCCCGCGCCGAGCTTGAAGAAGATTACAAGCTCAACAAGGCGCGCTACATGCTGCCGCCACAGCTGTCGGCAACTTTGCTGGTGGCCGATGTCGAAAAGATGGGCGCCAATCTGAAGCCGGCCGATAGTGAACTCCAGGTTATCTACAACGCGCAGATCGATCGGTTCAAAACGCAAGACCGCGTCAAGACGCGCCACATTCTGATCAAATCCGACACCACGACTTCGAAGGACGACGACGCCAAGGCGAAGGCCAAGGCGCAGGAACTTCTCAACCAGATCAAAGCGGGCGGAGATTTTGCCGCCATCGCCAAAGCGAATTCGCAGGATCCCGGTTCCGGCTCCAAGGGCGGAGAACTGGACTTCTATCCGCGCGGCCAGTTGGACAAGGCCTACGAAGAGGCGGCCTACGCGCTTGGTCCCAAGCAGACCAGCAACCTTGTGAAGTCGCAATTCGGATATCACATTATTCAGACGATTGAAAAAGAACTCGCTCGCACCAAGCCGTTTGAAGAAGCGAAGGCCGAACTCCTTACCGACTATCGCAAGAGCCAGTTGGTCGACAAGATTCCGCAGATCGTCGATCAGGCTCGCGCTGAGTTGCTCAAGTCGCCTGGGCAGGCTGAACAGATTGCGCAGAAATACGCGCTCGACATTCGCCGCATTGAAAAATGGACCGGGGGGGGAGATTTCCCTGGGATCGGCCGCTCGCAGGAACTGGACTTCGCCTTGGGCGCTCTGCAGAAGGGCGGCGTCACCGAGCCACTGGAACTGCCGAATAGCCGTATGGTTCTGGGCGTTCTGGACAGCATGTCGCCCGCTCGCGCTGGTGAATTGAGCGAAGTCGAAGATCGCGTTAAGGCCTCGGTGGTCGAAGCGAAAACCTTGAAAGCGAGCGAGGCGCTAGCCACTTCGCTCGACGCCAAGCTGAAGGCGAACGGCAACGATCTTAAGAAAGCCGCCGCCGAACTGAACCTCAAAGTGATCGATTCCGGCGATTTCGACCGCAGCGGCCAGATGCCGAATCTCACTGGAGCGTTTTTTGGCGAGCAGCCCTTTTCGAACCCCGTCGGCTTCGTCGCCTCCAAATTCCGCATCGGCGCCACGCTGTACTACTGGAAGATCACCAACCGTACGCAACCTTCGTTGGCTGGCCTGGACAAGGAACGCCAGATGCTCGTTGGGTTGATTCGTGAACGCAAGCTGCGTGAGCGGCGCGATCTGTTTGAAGAAGGGCTGGTGCGCCAATTGAAGGAGTCCGGCTCCATCACCATCAACGAAGAGGCGATCAAGCGCGTGGCCACGTCGTATCGCCGTAGCTAGCCGCCTAAGTATCTGTAAAACATAAGTGTCTTATTATGGGCGAGGCGAAATGGTGTAGTTCCATTCGCCGTGGAAGCTGTCGGGGAGCGGTTGGATGGCGGCGAATTCCTGCTTGCCGACCTTGACCCCTTTCGGGTACTTGGCCGTGTCGAGTTGGCTTTGAACGCGAAGACCGATTCTCGTTGTGGTGGCGATCAGGTTGACGACGACCTCATGGCTCACCAGCGGTTTGCCGCGCCAATTCTTCGTGATGAAGGAAAACAGACGATGCTCGATTTTGTTCCATTTGCTGGTTCCGGGCGGGAAGTGGCAGACCGAGATCTCCAGTCCGGTTTCGTCGGCCAGTTTCTGTAACCCAGTTTCCACAACCGCACTCGCGATCCGTTGCTGCCTCCACCGTTGGCCGTAATCGGGAGTTGGCGGGCCTTGGGATACGCCTCGCGGCCCATCATGTTCCACCAGCGCCGGATACACTCTCCACGGCGAACGCCGATGTGTCATGATCGGTGCCGACACCGACCCAGCCCGCATTCAGGCCCAGATCGTAAACTCCATAGAGCGTGTCTTTCTGCTTTTCAAAATCGTTCGGGATGCCAAATCGTGGTTGCCATTCTTATATTCCCCTAACCTGTTCCTTCTTTTTCGCGTCCACGGAAATCGTCGGCTGACCGTCCTTCAGGAGCGCCGTGGCCCGCGCATTGATAGCTTGGACTCTTACGAAGAGCGTTGGAGACGAACTATGCCCGCCTCGACAAGGTTTTGGAATCACAGACCAAAAAACGAAACGAACGAAAGGATAACCCATGACAATGACCAGGATGACTCTGAAGACCGAAGGCGACAAGCATGTCGTCGTGACTCGGCGGTTCGCCGCCCCGCCGGAAGCGGTGTACCGCGCTCACACGGAACCCTCGATTATCCAGAAATGGATGCTCGGCCCCGATGGCTGGACCATGCCAGTCTGCGTGAACGAGGCGCGAGCCGGCGGCAAGATTCGTTACGAATGGAGCGACGGCCAAGGAAACGGGTTCTATCTGACCGGCGAATTCGTGGCGCTGGAGCCCTTCCGGCGCATCGTTCACGTGGAGCGGATGCACCTCCCCGATCCCACCCCCGACAACCACATTGAGACGACTTTCGAACAGGACGGAAGCGGCACGCTAATGATCATGCGGATGACCTTGCCAGATGCCAAGACGCGTGAAGCGATGCTTGCGACGGGCATGGAGCATGGCATGGAAGCCAGTTACGTTCGCCTGGAAGGGATCAAGGAGATGGTTGGCCGTCAACGATGACGCCGTGTTTCACCGACGTTCCAAGTTGGGGCGCCAGTAGATCAGGAACGGCGCAAAGTAGCGGAGACCGGGACTGCCGTCAATGGCGCTGCTGTCGCCGGGCAGGAAGTGTTGCTGACGGTCAACGGACAGACGGTCGTTTCAGACAAGTTGATCGATAGCGCTCTTGCGCGCGAGATCGCGCGGATCAATGGAATCGAGCCCACCGGCCCCGAGCTTGATGCGATGCGGAAGAAATGGAATCGTGCTGCGGCGGCACTGAAGGGTTCCCAGCCGCCGGGTGCGCAACCTGAACTGGCCGAGATAGCGGCGATGAAGAAGAAGATGAACGAAGGCTGGGTGGAGGCAATGGCGCTCAGTTTCAAGTTGAACCGGCTGCTGTGGAACAAACACGGCGGCAGGCTGGTGCTGTCGGCGTTCGGAATGCATCAGGCCACCGATGCATTCGCGGCCGAAGTGCTTGAGTTGGAGCGAATGAGCGTCGCGCGATTCCACACTACGGCTGCGCGAGAGGCTTTCTTTCGGAGGATGCAGACTTACACTGGCGACGGTGTCACTGGCGGCGAACGCGCTCGCCGGATCCTGTCGGCGCCGCCCTGGGAGTAAGTAGCGCGCCCCTGCCGGTCTGGGGGTTATCATCGTTTACGATGGACAGCGGCTGGCAGACGTCGGCGGAAGCCTGGATCGCCGACATGGGCGAACACGGCGATTTCGGACGGCGCTATGTGCTTGATCGGGTCATGCTGCCGCGCGCAGTCGCCCGTTCTCCGAAGGCTGTGCTTGATGTAGGGTGCGGCGAAGGCCGTTTTTGCAGGATGCTGCGCAGGGTGGGCGTCGTCGCGACGACGGGCATCGATCCGACTCCGGCGCTGATTGCCGCCGCCCGGGCCCGCGATATTGAGGGCAATTACGTGGAAGCCGCCGCCGAACACCTGCCCTTTGGCGACGATTCGTTCGATCTGGTGGTGAGCTATCTGACGCTGATCGATATCGCCGACCTCCAGGCGGCGATTAGAGAGATGGCGCGCGTCTTGCGTCCTGGGGGCAGCGCTGCTGATCGCAAATCTCAACAGCTTCAATACCGCTTGCGCCGACACCGGATGGATTAAGGGGAGCGACGGCAAGCGCCTGTATTATCCGGTCGACAACTATCTAGAGGAACGCGCGATGCGGATCGAGTATCGCGGTATCCGGATCGTCAACTATCATCGCCCGTTGAGCGCGTATCTAGGCGAGTTACTGTCGGCAGGGTTGCGCCTCACTTATTTCGACGAGCCGGCTCCGGAAGCCGATCTGCGGGAGTCGAAAGCGGCCGGTTACCGCCGCGCGCCTTGGTTCCTGGTGATGGAGTGGGTGAAGCCGGGCTTTGCTAACGCAAGCGCACTCATCAGCAGCCCTCGGATCCGGTAACGTTCCGGATTCGGCGACGGAGCCAGACCGAGCGAGACAGGAGTGCCCGCGACGCCGGGATAAAAACACGATCCGGTTTCCATTCGGGTTCTTGCTAATCAGACCGGGCCCGGCCAAGGGCCGCACCCAAATCGAATGGCCATTCTCCAGATCGGCCAGCGGCTGAGCGTGCCCAAACGCTCATCCCGACGCCCAAGACTGTCTCTCTTCGGCGAGAGACATCTCGTGTCTTAAGACAGGGTTGGGCGAGGATCATCTGAGGGTAGTCATAGCTCCCATTGGGAGGATGTCGCATCGGCCCAGCGATTTGCCGTCGTTCGGCCTTGGTTGATCCGTCGCTATCCGTATATTTTTTAATGGCTTCGGACTCATGTACCAACGAAAGTACTGGAACGTCCGTTACTGTTGGGTGGCAGGTAGGTCTGTCAAAATGAGCAGTTTGTACCATTATATTTCTAAATAATTTGTTGACAGCCGACATAGCCAGCCCTAGACTAGAGGGGTCGCCTAGCACCGTGAACATAGATACCGGGGCAGGATTGCATGTCTGAAGGAGGGTCGGAATGAGGAAAAGTTTTGTGTTGGCGGGGCTGCTAGGTCTGTCGGCCGTAGTGGGTTCTGCTGCGATTATCACTTCGGTGGATTCCTTCAATACCACGATTCAGTTCGTGCGGAGTCCGAATGCGTCCCCTTGCGGTGGTCCGGACACCAACACGACGGCAGCTCCAGAGGCGGTCGGTGGACAAAGAACAATTGCGGCTGGCGGCAACGCCAGTGGCTGCGCCCAGGCCGACACGAACTTCACAGAAGCCGGAGCTTTTTCGGCCAATCTGCCGGGCACCAATACCGGCCTGTTCACCGTGATCTGGAACAACGGGTTGGACGCAGATTTCCTGGGTGGGTTTAGCTTCTTTGCCAAGCAGGATGCGCTCGCGCCTCCGGAGGCTCCCTCCTCGGTTTTCTTTACGGCCTGTACCGCCGCTGATGGTCTTTCGGGCTGCACCACCTCGACAACGGCCACCGTAGGCTCCACCGCCTACGCAAACTACTCGGTGAATTTCACGGGTGGGTTGCTCCAAAACATAGCCTTCATTAAAATGTCGGTAAATGGCGGACCTGGTCGCGACGTATTCGTCGACTTCGTCAATGCCGACGTACCGGAACCGGGCACGTTTGCTCTGGCTGGTGGCGCGCTGTTGGTGCTGGGCATGCTGCGCCGCCGCTCTGCTTAATCGATTCGTTTTTCGGCATACTCTCAACATGAGCTCCCGGGGGCTGGTTCGCCAGTCCCCGTTTCTTTGTCATGGCCTTTTCCCCCGCTTCTTATGGAAGAGCCGTAGCGCCCTTCCTCGCCGGCGCCTCTGGCGTTCGCGACTTGGCTGCCGCCACTCCATCCTCACTCTTTCCCGATGCGCGATTCCCTCGCGAAGCGATGGCCGGCCTATGGCTGCTGTTTGACGAGCTAGACCGTTCCCATACCATTTCTCAAGGTCTGTCTTCTCCCGAAGCCGCGTTCTGGCATGGCATCCTGCACCGGCGCGAACCCGATCCATCTAACGCTGCGTATTGGTTCCGCCGTGTAGGCAGGCATACCGTATTTCCGTCGATAGCCGCCGCAGCGGCCGAGGTTGGGTACCATGCAGCGGCCTCACAGTGGGACCCGTTCGCCTGGATCGACTATTGGGAACAGGCGCGCGTCAACCCGGGCAGCCCAGCGCTGACCGTGGCGCTCGCCGTCCAACGGCTAGAATGGGAAATTCTGTTCGATCATTGCGCTTGTCCTCGAAAGTGAGTCGCGTTTTCAAAATGAACCAAGTCAAAGCCGCCGTCCTCACTCGCTACAACGAGCCGCTCGAGTTCCGCAGCTTCCCGCTGCCCGCTTCGGCTGGGGCTGGCGAAGCTCTGATCCGTGTCGAGATGGCGGGCATCTGCGGGACCGACGTTCACTTGTGGAAAGGAGAATTGCCTGTACCCCTGCCGATCATTCTCGGTCACGAAAGCGTGGGGGTGGTCGAACAATTGGGGGCCGGGCTGACTGTCGATTGGCGCGGCCGCCAGCTTGCCATCGGCGATCGGGTTACCTGGGCCAGTTCGCTGGTTTGCGGCGAATGTTTCTATTGCCGCGTGAAACGCCAGCCCACGCGGTGCGTGGCGCGCAAGGCCTACGGTATCTCGTATTGCTGCGATGAAGCGCCGCACCTGCGGGGCGGGTACGCTGAAAAAATTCTGTTGCGGCCTGGTTCAAGTATCTTCAAATTACCCGAGGGCCTGGACACCGCTTCGGTGGTGGGCGCCGGCTGCGCGCTGACGACCGCGATTCATGGCCTGGAGCGTTGCCCGCTGGCTTGGGGAGATATTGTGGTGATCCAGGGCACCGGCCCGGTTGGTCTGGCCGCGCTCGCCGTAGTGAAACAGTCCGGCGCAGGCAAGATCATCGCCATCGGCCGCCCGCCGCACCGGTTGGAGTTGGCCCGTCAGTTCGGAGCGGATGTGACGTTCGACGTCTCGGCATCCAACGCGACTGATCGGCGCGCGCAAGTGATCGAAGCCTCTGGAGGTTTCGGAGCGGACATCGTGATCGAATGTGTGGGCCATCCCGAAGCGGTGAATGAGGGCATTGAATTGGCGCGTGACGGCGGCAAATTTCTGGTGTTGGGCCAGTATGCGAATGCTGGAAATATCAACTTCAATCCGCATACGATCACACGCAAGCAGCTTGAGATCCGCGGGTCCTGGGGTTTTGAGCCGCGCCATGTGGATGCGGCGCTGCATATGCTCTCGCTGGGCGATTGGGCTGCGAAGTTCGCCGCGCAGGTCACACATCGTTTCCCGCTGAGCGAAGCCAACCAGGCGCTTGAGACGGTGCGGTTGTGGCAATCGGGCAAGGCTGTTCTTTTACCGGGCGCTTAGAGTTTCAGACTTTCTGTAAGCGCGAAATCCCGGGGCGGTGACCTTGACGTCATAGTTGCCAGGAGGAACCGTGTTCAAGGTGAACCCGCCAAACTCGTTCGCCATCACATCCCAGCGTTGATTGGTCCCTGTGTTGGTCACGGCAATCGACGCCTTGGGCAGCGACGAGCCACTCTGGTCAACGACCGTTCCCACCAATGTTCCGAACAAAGCTTGTGCGAACAGCGCGGAGGCGGCTCCTGTCAGCACGAACTAAAGCGCTCTGAACCCAAGCTTTTTCCTGACCCAACTCTATTACATGGCCGGAGTCAGTCAAGCCGGGGAATCGGCGATGGACAATTCCCATCATTCCAATTCAGAGGCGGCTCTGGTATGATCGCCAATAGCAAAAAACTCGTTGGATGGGGAGATTGAACATGTCTGTTTCCAGGCGACATTTTTTCTATGGCACTTTGCTGGCTGGGGCCGTTCCTTCGGCAGGATTCGGCAGCGCCGCTTCGTTGAAGATGGCCGGGTACAAATCTCCCAACGAAAAGTTGAATTTTGCGGCGATCGGTTCAGGCGGGCAGGGAGCGTCTAACATCTCCGCTGCCGCTCCGACGGAAAACATCGTCGCATTGTGCGATGTGGACGACCGCCGCGCCGCCGCCACCTTCAACAAATTTCCCAACGCGCCCCGGTACCGTGACTTCCGCAAGATGCTGGACAAGGAAGCGAAGAATATCGATGCGGTAATCGTGGCCACGCCCGACCATATGCACGCCACCGCCGCGATGTGGTGCATGGAACGCGGCAAGAGTGTCTATGTCCAAAAGCCGCTGGTCCGGACCATTTGGGAAGCGCGCCAGTTGCGCGCAGCTGCCGCGAAGTACAAAGTGGCCACCCAGATGGGGAACCAGGGCTATTCAAACGAAGGCACGCGGCAGTGCGCCGAGATCGTTTGGAACGGCGACAT
Organism: Acidobacteriota bacterium; assembly: GCA_043755595.1. GTDB lineage: Bacteria > Acidobacteriota > Terriglobia > Bryobacterales > Bryobacteraceae > VFZP01. Next base: position 32,400 of record JAYUSQ010000106.1, read on the forward strand.
TGGCGGGGTTTCCGAAGTTCATGCCTGGAGCGACCGTCCACTTTGGCCTCAGGGTCTAGCCGAAATTCCAAAGGAAGAAGCCGTTCCGTCGACGCTTGATTGGGACCTCTGGCTGGGTGGAGCCGAGTATCGCCCGTTCACCGCGGGCGGAGCCACGCAACCAGACCGCTGGGGCGGCTTCTTCTATCAGCCCTTCAGTTGGCGGGGCTTTTACGACTTCGGTTGCGGCGCGCTCGGCGATATGGCGTGCCACATCCTGGGTGCGCCGAATATGGCGCTCCATCTGTCCCAACGCAAAATCATCGGGGTGGAATGTATCAAAAAGGAAGGCGCCAGCCCGTTCATGTTCCCCAAGGCGTCGGTGATTCGATTTGACTTTGCACCCTATGGCGACATGCCCGCGTTGAAGGTGTTCTGGTACGACGGACTGAAGAAGAGTCCGGTGATTGAAGGCGTTCCCGCCGGCGAATGGATTGGCGATCCCCCGTCGATCGCAACCGCGGGTGGACCCGGCGGCGGCGGTGGACGCGGCGCGGGTGGAGCGCGACCCGCCGATAGTGAATTCCGCTCTCCCGGCCGGGTCTTCAACTGGGAGGCGCATCAGGCGTTGACGACAGCCACGTCCCCGCTTCGCCATCCGTCGCCAGACGGCAGCCTCTTCATTGGTGACAAAGGTATGTTAACCACTGGCACTTATGGCGAAGTAACTCGGTTACTCCCGGTCGAGAAGATGAAGGACTATCGCATGCCAGCTCCTATGCTCACCCGTTCGCCAGGGCACATGCGCGACTTCATTCGCGCCTGTAAGGGCGGCGATCCGGCTTGTTCCAACTTCGAGGTCTCGGCGCCGTTTGTCGAATGGATGCTGCTGGGCGTCATCGCGCTGCGCCATGAAGGCAAACTTGAGTACGATCCCGATAAGATGAGGATCACCAATAACAACGATGCGAACCGGTTAATAAAGCCGGCGTTCCGCAAGGGTTGGGGCTTCCGCCCGATAAAGGCCTCGTAGGGCGCTAGCCAAGCGGGCAAGCTACCCTATCTTGCCCCGTTTCGTAATCCGTTCCGCGTTTAAATACGGCCGCAGTACGTCAGGCACGATCACGGTTCCGTCCGCCTGTTGGTAGTTCTCCACAATCGCCACCCAGGTGCGCCCCACGGCCAGCCCGGAGCCGTTCAACGTGTGCGCCAGTTCGCTCTTCTTGCCAGCCTTGCACCGGATCGAGGCGCGCCTGGCCTGGAACGCTTCAAAGTTAGAGCAGGAGGAAATTTCCTTGTACTCGTTTTGGCTGGGGAGCCAAACTTCAAGGTCGTAAGTCTTGGCGCTGGAAAAACCCATATCGCCCGTGCAAAGCGCCATCCGGCGGAACGGCAGCTTCAGGCGTTTCAGGATATCTTCGGCATGCGAAGTAAGCTTTTCCAACTCATCGTAACTTTGGCCGGGCCAGGTGAACTTGACTAACTCGACCTTCTGAAACTGGTGCTGCCGGATGATGCCGCGCACGTCACGCCCGTAGGACCCGGCCTCGCTGCGGAAGCACGGCGTGTAGGCGCAGAAACTAATCGGCAACGAATCGGCGTCCAACGTTTCGTCGCGGAATAGGTTCGTCACCGGCACTTCGGCGGTAGGGGCCAGATAGTAATCCGTGCCTTCAAGTTTGAATAAGTCCTCGGCAAATTTCGGCAACTGCCCGGTGCCATATAGACTAGCTGAGTTTATGACGAATGGCGGCAGAACTTCGGTATACCCATGCTCGCGAGTATGGGTGTCCAGCATGAAGTTGATGAGCGCGCGTTCGAGCCTGGCGCCCTGGTCGAAGTAAACGACAAATCGCGCTCCTGTAATCTTGCCGGCGCGTTCGAAATCCAGGATCCCGAGTTCGGGCCCCAAGTCCCAGTGCGGTTTGGGTGAAAAATCGAACGTAACTTTCTCCCCCCAGGCATGCACTTCGACGTTATCTTCAGCGCCCTTACCCGTAGGAACCGATTCGTGCGGAATGTTCGGAATCCGCGAAAGTTTATCGCGGTAAGCCGCGTCGAGTTCGTCGGCCTTCTTGTTATCGGCGTCAATACGATCGCCCAGTTCGCGTACCTTCGCCTGTGCTTCGGCTGTATCTACGCCCTGCTGCTTTAGCTTGCCGATCTCCATGCTCGCGGTTTTGCGCTCGGCGCTCAGCCGCTCGGCATCGGTCATCGCGGTGCGGCGTTGCGCATCGAGCGCGCGGAACTCGTCCAGATCCAAGACCAGGCCGCGATCGGCCAAACGCGCCGCGATCGCTTCCAGATTGTTGCGAAAATAACTCAAATCATGCATGGAGTCAAATGTTCCAAAGCGAACCTCCATTCTCTCACGCCGTTCGCGATACCATCGTGCTCATATGCGCTTAACCTCCTTTGCTTGGCCGGCCGCCGCCGCGTTGCAACTCTTCGCCGCAGACTATCCTTACGGTCCCGATTCCACTCGCCAAGCCGGCGTTCCGCAGGGCAAAGTAACCCAGCACTCCTGGTCCGCCAGCAAGGTCTTCCCGGGCTCGGTGCGGGACTATTGGGTCTACGTTCCCGCTCAATATACGGCCAGCGAGGCCGCCGCAGTGATGGTCTTTCAAGACGGCGGCGGCTATGTGAAAGAGGACGGCCAATCGCGCATCCCCGTGGTCTTCGACAACCTCATCGCCAAGGGCGAAATGCCAGTCACGATCGCGATCATGATCAACCCGGGCGTCATGCCGGCGCTCAGCGAAACCGCGATGGCCCGCTACAACCGGAGTTACGAATACGATGCGTTGGGCGACCGTTACGCCCGTTTCCTGATCGACGAAATTCTGCCCGAAGCCGGCAAGAGCTACACACTCACGCAAGACCCGAATCTGCGCGCGATCGCCGGCTCATCGTCGGGCGCGATTGCGGCCTTCACCGCCGCCTGGAATCGTCCGGACGCCTTTCGCCGCGTGCTCAGCTTCATTGGCAGTTACACCAATCTCAAGGGCGGGCATGACTATGCGTGGCTGGTCCGCAAGACTGAACCCAAGCCGCTGCGGGTCTATCTGCAGGACGGCAAAAACGATCAAAACATCTACTCTGGAAATTGGTTTATCGGTAACCAGGACCTTTACAGCGCCCTACAATATTCCGGCTACGATTCTACCTTCACGATCGGCGAGGAAGGCCACAACATGCGCCAGGGCGGCCCGCTGATGCCCGATGCGCTACGCTGGCTCTGGCGCGATTGGACCAAGCCGATTGTGCCTTCGGTGGGCGGTTCACCCCGCCACTACATCACGCAGTTTCTCGCGCCCGGGAAGGATTGGGAACTGCTTTCGAGCGGTCATCAACTCACCGAAGGCCCCTCGGTCGACAAAGACGGCAACGTCTTCTTCAGCGATATCCCGGCGGCCAAGATTCACAAGATCGCGCCGGACGGCAAAGTAACACTTTGGAAACAAGACGACGGCAATGTCAACGGCATGATGTTCGGGCCTGACGGCCGGCTCTACGCCTGCCAGAACGGCCGCAAGCGCATTGTGTCCTGGGCCCCGGACGGCACGGGCGAAAGAGTCCATGCCGAAGGCGTGAATTCCAATGACCTGGTCGTTTTGAAAAGCGGCGGCATCTATTTTTCCGAACCGCCGACCAAGAAGATCTGGTACATCGACCCGGCCGGAACCCGCCGCGCCGTACATGAAGGAATCGAATCGCTCAATGGCGTGATCGTTTCGCCGGACCAGTCGCTCCTGATGGCGACCGACTACCGCGGCAAATTCGTTTGGTCATTCCAGATTCAGCCGGACGGAGGGCTTGCTAACGGCCAGCCGTTCTACCGGATGGAACTAATCGACGAGTCCGGCCAAAGCTTGGCCGATGGAATGACCCTCGATACTGAAGGTCATCTCTATGTGGCGACGCGCGTGGGCATCCAAATCTGCGATCAACCCGGCCGCGTCGTGGGCATTATTAATAAGCCGCAGCCCGGCGCCTTGACCAATGTCGTTTTTGGCGGGTCGGATCTCGATTGGCTCTACGCGACCGCCGGTGACCGCGTCTATCGCCGACTTATGCGCCGCAAAGGCGCGTTCCCATGGGAGCCGGTAAAGCTGCCGCGACCGGGCCTGTAGCCGAGTTCAACCGCCGGGCAGAATCCGTTTACTGGGGGGCGCGGGCGAGGGATAATTGAGGTATGACCGAACTTGAGATGATGCGCAAGTGGGTCCAGACCTGGAAAGAGGCTGGGCCCGAGTTGGAGGCGATCCGGCAGCAGGAGGTTCGCGAGGCGGACAATGTGGTGGCGCTGGCGCAGATGGGATGTCTCTTTGACCACGCCACACGGTCTCAGCCGCCTCGCGAATCGTCGGGCTTGATCGAAATGCAACGACTCTTCGCTAAGCTGCCTCGATGGCGGATCTGCTGGACGTCGCGCTAGGAGCCAGAGCAGGAATTCGAACACGAACCAACCGCTATAACATGGCGTAACACGGTTTCGCCTCGCTGGGGCGGTGCGCGTGACGACGTTTTGTCCACGGACACGGCGGTGTGCCTACGTATACTGGCAAGGTATGACCTGGGCTGACGGCAAAGAAGAATTGAAACGCCTATCTAGTTGGCTGAGGACCCTGTCAGGGTGGCTTTCCGAGAAACCGCCGCGGCACTTGTTCTTCGCCGTGATTGTGATTGGTGGTGCCCTTGTGGCTGCACTGGCGTTCCCGTCCGAGCGAACGGTTCGATTGACGGGGTTGGTTTGGCAATTGATTGGCATTGTGATCGTCGTGTGTGACATCCAAGGTAAATCCAAGCGTTACGATTTTCCCGGTTTGTGGCAAAGTTTTCGCGAATGGCTCCGGCGGCGCCCTGCGTATGGGAGCGGTTCCGTTCACAGATGGGTCGGAGCCGCCTCCGGGAGTGTGTCGCTAAGAGGAGGACGGGCATCTCTTCGAGTAGGGTTGCCGCCCGGGGCGTCAGTGGAGCAAAGAGTGCGACTGCTAGAACAAAGCCTTGAGAGCCAGTCAGATAAGCTTGATTCACTGCAAGATCAGGTCGACCAGAATCGAATCGCTCAAGATGGGGCGCTTCAATCGGAACACCAAGTTCGAAAGGCTGCGATTGAAACTCTGAACGAGGCCTTGAAAGCTACGCAGACTGACGGCCTCCATATTTCGATGATTGGAACCGGCTGTGTGCTGATGGGGTCCATTCTCAGTACAGCTTCGATCGAGATCTTTTCCTGGTGCTTCGCTCGATGATGGCAAGTCCGATTCCAAAGCGTGTGCTCGTTACGTGCGATCATCAAGCCGATGGGGAACGAGACGCCGGCGGCCGACCTGAAGCTTTTCGATGGAATCAAGAGGAGCGGATTTCCATTCCAGTGTCACATCGCTGACTCGATCCAACGGCAAGGTGGCTTCAAAGTGGAGACGGAAGTGGCCTATGACGGCGGGAACGGCTCAATCGGTTTCATAGATATCGTCGCCGCCGCTGAAAACAGGACGCGGTTGATAATCGAATGCAAGAGGTCTCAGGAGGATGTCTACCAGTTCTTGCTCCGGCCAGACGATCGCCCGACGTCGGCCTTCCATGGCTTGTACGTAAGTACATTGAAAGGCTGCTCCCCGCAACGCTCGGTACGATACACCATTTTTCACTGCGGGCCCCTTGCGTTCTGCGCTGAGTTCTGTTGTGCGCACGCGGTCAAGTCCAATGACAAATTAGAGAGCAGACTTCTGGAGAACATCATTCATACCCTCGTGGTTTCGACCGAGGCCTACGCTGCGGAAGTTCACCGTTCGATTGCCCGCGATCTCGAAGCATCTGGCTCGTCACGAAGTGTTGTCTTCGTCCCAATTCTAGTCACCACGGCGAGGCTGTTTGTTGTCCGAATTGACCCGTTCGCGGATGTGGACCCGGAGACCGGAGAATTCAACCCGGAACTTGGCCGGACGCCCGCAGAGGAAGTTGAAATGATTCGGTTCCAGAAGGAGTTTACCGCAAGACACGATCGCGAGACACGAACACGGACGGTGTTCGTCGCTCGACCCTCGGCCTTGCCCTCGCTGTTGAGAGAACTCCTCCGGGCGACTGCAGACAATCGGCCTTCCGACCCTGTGATCGCATATAACCGGCATCTGAGTTAGTCACGAATTGCCTGTCTGACCGTTCGCGCGCCTGGATCACCAACCCCATGCAGTCAACCAGCGCCAGGCACCCAGTTTGTTCGGGCGCTGGGCGCGTCAAAGTATACCCGCAGGTCGGCCACAGCTTCGCGCACTTATTTCCGTCCGCTAAGGAATCCGCTCATTTCGCGGCAGGCGGCATCAGCATGTATTGGTCCCAGAACCAGGCGCCGCGCTCGACCACCATCTTCAAGTCCGACTCGAGTAAGTAGCCGTCCTTCGCTAACAGCTTCGCTGCGGCGGTGAACTTTTCCACGTACTCCAGCTTGTTCTTGTAGCGTTCTTCGATCGAGGGGCGCGGGTCTCCGGTCTTAGTTCGCTCCGCCTTCGTCTTGGCGAAGAAGAAGGTGGAGCCCACCATACTGTATAACTCGTCCGGCGCGCCGATCGCCGCTGGCCGCATGTTCCAGCCCGTGTAAGTGCCGAGCGGAGCGACTAACATGGGATGCCGGATGCCCGCCGTTTCGTTGCCATCGATATCCACCTGCGGCACCACGGCTGCAAAGGCGGCGCCCATCTTGGGCGGATCCTGCGTCACGATTCCCTTGGCGCGGAAGTCCGGCCCGTAGTCGGCCCTCCAAGCGCGCTGTGGCCGGGTAGGCGATTTGCTCCCCGGGATTTTTGGCCAGTTGACCGCGCCGGCCGACACCAACTGATCCTTGCCCGCCAGCGGAACCTGCGAAGCCGGCGGCTCTTTGCCGGACGACACCCACTCATTCATCGCCACCAACAACGCACGCATGTGCCACCGGTAATCATTGCCGTTGGCGACATACTCGGCCCCGCCTTTTTTCGGTGGAAAGGCGCCGGGGCCATGTTGGGTTCCCGTCAGGAAATACGCTCGTGTGCCGGGCGCCATCAAGGCGTCTTCTCTGCCGTCGAGCGATGAGTGAATCAGCGCCGCCGCACGGCCCCAATACTCGTACGATCCGTTGGTGTAGAAGACTTTCGGCACGACGGCGGCGAGTTGCGCTTTGTCGAGCAGACCGGCGGTCAGGCCCGTTTCCGCGTCGCTCTCCGGCAGATCGGTGAACGGAAAAATATCCGTGGGGTAGGAGCAATTCAGGTGCGGATGTCCGTCGCGCGAGGCTTGTCCGAAGCGGAGGTTGAAGCTACCCCGCCCGGCTCCCGCCACGTGGGCCCAGACACCGTCAAAGACCTTGCGGCCCTGTTCGTCGGCATTGAAGCCATTGTAGAGATAGGTTCGGAGGAAACGCCCGGATTGCGAGGTGCCGAACCCCAGGATGCGCTTGTACTTAAAATCGCCCAGGCTGTTGATGCTCGCGATGTCGGAGCCGTATTTGAGGTAGGAAAGGAAATCGCGCATGCCGGTGGGGCCGAGTCCGACCAGCGCCGGGTCTTTGGCGGTGTAGACAACTTCGTAGATCTTGCCGGGCGTCAAGCCGCCTTCGACCGATACGCCGCCGCGGTCGGCCGTGAAGTTCCATTGGGTGCGGGGAATCAAGCGGCGCGCGCCTTCGCAGCGGTCACGAACGGTTAGCTGGGCGGCACGATCGGCGGGGTCGGCCACGAGATAGGGGAGATGGGTGCGATCGGCGAGCGAAAACCCGTCGGAGGGGCCGTCCGGAATATGCTCGGAGCGCACGATGCCGGTGATAGGCTGGCCGTTGTTCGTCGCAACCGGCGAAAAAAGCCGTAGCAGATCCGGCTGATGAGGGACGTCGAACTGCCAGCCCAGCCAGACCAACGTGTAGCCGCGCTCCAGCAGGAACCCGTCGCCAAAATCTTTTTCGTCGCGAGGGTCGCGCGCCGAAGGTGAATCGCTGAACATCCCGATCATGCCTTTGCCGCCCCGGTTGGATACTTCAAAGAGCGCCGTGCCGTTGCCGAGTTTCGGGTCGGTGGGTTTGAGCACGTAGAAATCGGCGGCGAATTCCACGAGACCCTGTTCGTTGCGGGGCGCCAAGTCGATGTCGGTGATCAATTGATTGGCGGACAACTTGGGGTCCAGCGTGAAGTTCACCTTGCCTGTCACGCGCTCATAGGCTCCGGCTTTGCCGAAGGTTTTGCCGCTTAAGACGTCGGAGCGTTCGAGAGTATGAACACTCTTGACGGCTCCGAAGGCCGCGCATGAGAAAGCAAGTGCTAGGAGGAAGGAACCGCGCCTGACCATTCAGTCCATTAGAGACCCTGAGCCCTGGGTCCGTCAAGCTGCTGCTTGCGGCCCGTTGAGCCGCTCCAGTAGCCATAGTAGTTCGCGTTCAAACCGGACGAAGGAACGCGATCGCCTGGCCAGTTGGAGGTCCAGTTGTCGGGTGAAGAGGAGTTGGTCGACGGTGGGCCGGTAACTTGAGCCAACGTCAGCAATCTTTCGCAGCCACTCTTTGGCTCCGCGGATTTCCTCGGAATTGCCGGGTGCTTCCAGGCTGGCGGGCAAGCCACGGAAGCCTCGGAAGCCTTCGGCGGCGGCGAGAAACCAGGACTCGTATTCGCGGTAAGCGAGGCTTACGGCAACGGGTACGCGGCCAGCCGCCGATTCTGCGCGGCGCAGCAAATGCGGTCCGATCTTAGCCGGCAATCGTCATCTGCGTCTACCAAAACGAGCACGCCTCCGGAGGCCCCCGCGAACTTCAACGCTACTTGGACGGCTCGTTCGGCTTCACCAGGTTTCATAAGCCGATGGCGGTCCCAACGGATGGGAGGGTGAACGATTGGCGCACTCACCTTATGATCGATACAGATGCGATGAATAAGCGCCGGAACGGATTTGACTTCGCCATGACCTTCGACGATGCAACAAAGGCGAACTGGCATTTCAAATCAATCCGCGTGATCGAATAGTAGCTTCAGTTGTTTCTCGCTGGCGGCAATATCGTCGAGATCCGGGAAGAGTTGATCGAGGCGGAGTAACTCGCCCGCCGTACACAAACCCTCTCGTAGGGCTTCTCGGCCCACTTGGTTTACTCGCGCAATCTGACTCTCGCCTTCAGTGTTCACCACGGCGACAATCGAGTCCGTGGACAATTCCTTGCTGTCCAAAAGATCGGGGCTGTGGCTATTAACAATGACTTGAATTCTCTCGCTGGCTTCTAATAGCGCGTCGAGCAATAACCCGGCGGCTGCGGGATGCAATGCGGTTTCGGGCTCTTCAATCCCTACAACCCGCACAACCGGCCCGTCGCCGGATGAGTATTGAAAGAGCGACACGAGCACGCCAAGCGCCCGGAGCGTGCCGTCGGACATATTCGCGGCGTCGAAGCGCCAAGGATATTCGGACCCGCCCACAGTCTGACGAAACTCAATCGTTTCTTTGGAGCCCATCGCTTTGACCTCTACGGATTCCACGCCGGGCACGACCTTGATTAAGTACTCTTCAATACGTTTCTTACGCTCCGGGGCCTTCCGCGACAGCGCTGCCAGGATGCTCGCCAAGTTGCTTCCATCGCGCCGCAGGAGGAGTGCGGGGTCGGGCGATTGGAGATCGCGAATCCTGTCGGGATTGAGATTGTAGAAGCCCATGCGCGAGAGGCTCTCGAACACCGGACGAAGAACGGGCCAGCCCGAGGCGAGCGGAAGATACAGACGGTCGGAACTAGCCGGCGGCGGCGTGCCAATTAGCCCGCCGTGCTTTGCCAGCCAACCTTTGCGGATGTGATAGAAAGCCGGAGCAATTCCTGTTACAACACATTCTTCGTTGAGCACCTCGAACCCGCCCGAGGGCTTGGAACCAACATGGAACGAGTAGTGACCTTCGGCGCCTTCGATCACGAAATCGAAGCGCATGGAAAAGTTGTTCGGATGTCCCGTGGACCGGCGTCTGACTTCGCCAATGCCTCCACGCTCGCGAATAGCGTGGTCGAGCGAATCGCGCAGGGCATCGGCGGTAAATCGCAGCGCATCGAGAAAATTACTTTTCCCGGACCCATTAGGTCCGACGAGAAAAGTTAAAGGGCCGAGCGCCAAATCGCAAGCACCGATGCTGCGGTAGTTCTTGATGCGAACGCGCTGCAGGAAAACTGGATCCGGCATGAGCCTTCGCTTTGAAAGCCGCTCTGCCGCTACTGAACCTGTTCAAGAATGGCGAAGTCGCCCGGGTTCCAGGCTTGCGCGATTACGTAGAGCTTGCCGTTGGTTTCGCGCAAGACGGCGTTGTGAATGTGCAGGAAATTCGGGAGGCCGAGGTCTTCCTTCACCATCACCGTGGAGACCAGCTTGTCGTCTTCCATGATGTAGATGGGCGCGCCCTTGCTGCGATCCGGCCCGTCGAGTGAGCCGACAATGGCGTAGTTGCCTTGATACTGGATATCGCAGGGGAGCGAGCCCAGAGGCATGCGCAAGGTGGATAGATAATGGCCGTGGCGGTTGAAGCGGTCGATTTCGGCGTTCGGGCGATCGGCCACATCGATACGTGTGGTTCCCGGCGGAATCGTGATGCCGTGCGACGTGCCGAATTGCCCGGGCAAGGTGCCGCGGCCGCCCCAGGACAGATCGTTCCACTCGGTGCGCATCGGGTTGGCTCCGGTGATGCGCGCGGTGAGCACCATGTCGAGGTTGGAGTAGCCGGTGGTGATGTAGAGCAAACCGTTGAGGTGTTCGACGTCGGTCGGAATGAAGTTGCCGCGGCCGAGGAAGTAGTTGTTGGCGGTGACGCTGCCGAGATCTTGCGTGCCGTCCGGCGCGTTGAGCGTGTTGACCAGCTTGCCGTCAATCGTCGTGATGAACACCTTATTGGCGGCAGTGCCAGGGAAAACCAGATAGGGTGCGCCATCGGGACCTTCGAAGATGGTGGCGTTGTGCATGGTGGTGTCGCGCATTTCCGGCGCGGTATCGAGCATGCGCGTGGATTTTAGATCCGCTGAAATCTGAATGATCCCGGCTCCCGGTAAAGCAAAATACGTTTCGCCTTTGCCTGGACGGCGATCGATGGCAAAGCCGCCGTGCGCCGCTTTCAAAACCTTCTGCGCCTCGGCGGGCAGGTGGGTTGAGTTATAAAGGACGCGGAAGCGCATCTTACCGTTGCCGCTCACGCCGGAGCCTTGTGTCCACGCCAAACCGACCAGAGTCAGGAACAGCGCGACGATCCAGAAACGTTTCATTTTGATTGTTATCTTCCCTTTGTCAAGATACACCAGTGGCTAGGCTTCGAGCAGGCCGAGTTCGCAGATCGCCTGCAATTTGTTCTCGAGCGCATCGTCCAGGTGCTCCCGCGCTTCGGCGATTTGTCGCTTGGCTTCGTCCGTTTCCGGCCGGAGCGCGTCCAGCACGGCGGCGAGTTCCACTTTGAGTTCGTCAACGGTGCGCGTGCCGTCGAGACGCTCCAGCACGAGGCGGCCGAGAGGATCCGGAACCGACACGGCTTCGCAGAATAGATTGGCCATGAATTGCTCACCGATTTGCATCCGGGCCAAGGCGCTGGCCCGCGGCCTTTCCGAGACAGCCGCAGCGAGGCGGAACGGGTGGGCGTGGAGTCTGAGGAAATTCGCTTCGCCCAGTCGGAAGAGATTTTGCCCGAGGAGCTCAAGATTGGCTTGACCGGTGGCTCCGCTCGCGGCGACGAGATCCTGGAAGGAAACGGCGGCGGGCCACACGGCTCCCAGATGCTCCAGCGCCTTTTGCACGATCGGCTCGCCCACCAGCGCCGATCGCCCGAGCATTCCACCGTAGCGTTTGGCCTCTGGCGGATCCTCTTCCTTCAAATCCAGCCTTACGGCGGGCGCGGCGAAGTAGAGTTCGGCGACAGGTTCCCAACGGCGGCGCCGGTCGAGTTCCACGCCGTGATGACAGAGCATAGTGTGGCGGAAGGCGCGGCCGATCAGGAAATCGGCATATTGTTCAAAGGTAACGGCATCGGCGCTCAACGACTCAAGGGCCTGTTTGACGGGCGCGGGCAGGGAGACGGGCAAGGTCTGGCCGAATTCGGCTTCATTTAGATATTGCAGTCCGTGCCGCGCAGCCAACTGCGCGAACTCGTGGAAGAAAAAAGGCTGGTTGATGGGGCCGAGTTCATCGTAGAGCAGTACTTCGGGGTGGCTGCGGTTTGCGTGAACGCCCTCGATGAAGCGGTGGTAGGGCGAGTCCTGGAACGGGGACGCGCGGATGAAATCGATTAAGCCGAGCGACTGGCGGATCCTCGCGGCGGGCTCGGCAATATGACGCGTGTGAATCTGGAGCATGGCGCGGAGCATGTCGCGTTGAAAACTGCCTGGGTAGGCGTTGTAGCTGAGGTAGGCGACACCTTTGGGCTTCAATAAGGCGCTGCAGATGGTGAGAACGCGTTCGCGGACGGGCTCCGGCACCCAGGAGAAGAGTCCGTGGGCGAAGATGAAATCGAAATCGCCGTAAGAAGCGTCGACCTCCATCACGTCCGCGCAACGCAAGGTGACGTTCTTCAGCCCGAGGGCGGCGATTCGGGCATTGCCAATTTCGACGGGCCGCGCGGCGAGGTCGACTCCCACAAACTGGCTACCCGGCAGAGCGTAGGCGAACGCGATCAGGCTGGTCCCGTCGCCGCATCCAAGTTCGAGCATGCGGCAACTGTCGGGCGCGGCAGTCTCAAGCCCCTTCAATCGCGCCATGGCCCAGAGTCGGTCCGGCGAACACTGCGTGGCAAGGTAGGGCGGGTAGAGGATGTCGTTGTAGTCTGCGGTGGCGGCGGGCGAGGCTGGTGTCGTCGACATGTAGGCGTCGCTCTGTACAATAACAGTTTCGGGAAGGAGACTTTTTCATGAACCGAAGATCGTTTTTAGTAACTGGGGCCGCGGTGGGCTCTTCGCTGCAACCGGCCGGTTTGGCTGCACCAGCGCCGGCCGCTGCAGGGCGAGCCCGGCTGCGCACGGCCATCTGCGCGTATTCGTTCCGCGAGGCGTTGGCGAAGAAGCAGATGACCTATGACGATGTGGTGCGGTGGGCTGTCGACACGCGCGTCGACGGGCTTGATCTCACCGTGTATTGGTTCCCTTCGACCGAGGACGGTTTCCTGTTGCCGCTGCGCGCGCTGGCGTATCGCAACGGCGTTGAGATCTACTCGATTTCGGTGCGCACCGATATGTGCCGGCCGACTGGAGCGGAACGCGAAGCGGAGCTGACCAAGCTGAAAAGCTGGGTGGACGTGGCCGCTAAGTTAGGGGCTGGGCACATCCGCGTTTTCGGCGGCGTCGTGCCAAAGGGGCAGACCGAAGAGGCGGCCACCGATTGGGTCGTGGAGGTGCTGAAGCGCGGCGCCGAGTATGCAGGCTCACGAGGAATTATCCTGGGTCTGGAAAATCATGGCGGCATCACGGCGCGGGCCCAGCGGATTGTCGAGATCGTCAAGAAAGTGAATTCGCCGTGGGTGGGTGTGAATCTCGACACCGGGAATTTTGAGAGCGACGCCTATAACCAGATCGCGCAGATTCTGCCTTACGCCGTCAACGTGCAATATAAGACCGAGATCAAAGTAGAGGCAGGGAAGAACGAGGCGGCCGATTGGGATAAGTTGACTAAGATGATCGCCGATTCCGGTTATCGCGGCTATCTGGCGCTGGAGTATGAATCGAAGGAAGACCCGAAGCCGGCGATGCCGCCGTTGCTGGAGAAGCTGAACGCTCTGGCGCTCAAGTATTCGGGGTGAGCGGGGCCGTGGCGAAGACGGATCGATTTGTCGAGTTCGTGGTCGAGCAGTTTGCGCCGCTCGGCGGGATCACAGCGCGCGCGATGATGGGCGGTTGGTGTGTGTACTGCGATGGGGCGATTTTTGCGCTGATTGCGGCCGGCGAGGTGTATCTCAAGGGCGATGCGCTGAATATTCCGCAGTTTGAGGCGCGTGGGTTGCGGGCGTTTCAGCCGTTTCCGGATAAACCCGGCACGATGAAGTATTTTCAGGCTCCGCCGGAGATGTTTGAGGATGCGGCGGCGATGCGGGAATGGGCTGGCGGAGCGGTGGAGGCAGGACGGCGGGCGGGCGTGAAGAAGAAGGCGGGAGCGGGGAGAAAGAAGAAGTAGTTTACTTTTTGGCCGCCGATGGCCGCCGATGAAAAATCATTTGGCCAGCTTGAGCCTTCCAAACGCCGAGGGTGTGTGGAAGCTGGGTGAATTGACCGGACGCCAGGCGAGATACTTTCGGTTTGGCTCGGCGCCTTCGATGCGATAGAGGTTCAGGCGGTACTCGCTGCCTGCGCGCGGCGAGGTGGCCGAGATCGATTTCCAGGGGATGCGCATGGCGCAGTACCACAGATTCGTGGCCGGGTCGACGCGACTTACCCACTCAAAGCCGCTGTCCCATTCCCAATCCACTTCCTTGCCCGCGCGGTCGCGATCGACTTCGAGGTCGACCCACTCATTTTGCGGCGAAACCTCGAACTCTTTATAGCGGCCCACGTGATTCGCCTCCGCTCCTATGAAAACCTCGACCACGTCGTAGTCCCATAGGCCCCAGGTTTCCTTCTTCGCCGAAGGATTTGCTTTGAGCCTCATCTTTTCGAATTGGCTGACGAAGAGTAGGTAAAGGTATTTTTTGCTCCACACCCCACGAATTTCAGTGCGGGCGCCGGCCACTGCTACGCCGTATCTGTCGGACGTAAACACGACCTGTGCCGCAGCGGACCACGGGGCGGCCGCCGGGTCAGTGGTGAGCGGACGGTCTTTGGCGATCCGAGGGACGACGAACGAGTCTTGGGCTGACGACACTCCGGGGGCGAGGGCAGCAGCTAAGAGGGCGCGAGCAGCGGCGGCGGCGAACACGCCTTATTTTGACAGAATCAGGAAGCCCGATTCCCAACGCCCACCGGACGAGCGATTCCAGCACACACGCGCGGCGCCTTCGGCCCCGGCATGGCGGAATTGAACCCGCGAACCGGTCTCAAGGATCGGCGAAGAGTGGGAAGCGCGGAAGCCCGAGCGGCTGGTGTCGAGCAGCAGGCCCGAGATCATACGCGGGACCGGGCCGGCAAGAGCCAAGATCACCTCACCTTGTGACGGGACCCGGGGCTCGATTCTACGATCTGCGTCCGAAACGGCGTTCTTGGCCACCACTACTTCTTTGACTGGCATGGGCATGATAGACGTTCCTTGTTGTGTTCCCTTTACCTGAGCGCAGCCGCCGAAACCGGCTGCGAAGCCGTTGCGCCGACGCCGAGCGATCGCCCCAACCCGTAGGATTTCAGTTTGCGGCTCAAGGTGCGCGATGAGATGCCGAGCAGGTGAGCGGCCCGTTCCTGGTGTTGGCCGGTTTGGTCGAGCGCTCGCATGATCGCCTGCCGCTCAAGGTCTTCCAGATTCACACTGGCGCCGGCTGTCGTAAGCGGACGAGAGGCGGGCATAGAGGCTTGAGCTCCGGACAAAGACGCCGCGAAGGTGGAAAGCTGCGGGGGCGCTTCCTGGCTGACGGGTTCGTAGAACGACGTGTCTTCCATCACCAAATCGACCGCCCGTAATTCATTGATATTCATCATCACGGCCGCGCTGACAATCGCATTGCGCAGTTCGCGGACATTGCCCGGCCACGCGTATTCCAGGATGCGATCTTCGGCGGCAGCCGACAAATAAAATGATGGGTTCTGTTGGCCCAGAAAAAATCGGGCGAGTGCGATTGCGTCCTCCGGACGGTCTCTGAGCGGCGGCACCTGGATCCTGACCTGGCTGAGGCGATGGTAAAGGTCTGCGCGGAACCGGCCTTCGCGAATCAACTTGGGCAGATCCTGATTGCTGGCGGCCAGCACGCGCACGTCGACGCTAATCTTTTTGTGCCCGCCGAGGCGATAGTACGGCACACGGTCAAGCACCCGGAGTAGCTTGACTTGCATCTTCGAGTCAAGCTCACCGATCTCATCGAGGAAAAGCGTGCCCTTGTCGGCGAGTTCAAACAACCCTTGTTTAGGGGAATCGGCGCCGGAGAACGCCCCCTTTTCATAGCCGAACAGTTCGCTTTCGATCAAATGTTCGGGTAGGGCGCCGCAGTTGATGTCGACCCAAGGCTTCAAATTCCTCGGCGAATAATGATGAATCGAACGCGCCACGACCTCTTTGCCGCTCCCGCTTTCGCCTGCAATCAGGACCGACGCTTGGGTTTGCGCGATTCTTTGGGCGCGTACGAGCACCTCGCGCATACGGGGGCTGGCGATGATGGCATCGATGCCGAGGAAGTTCTGAAGCTCGCTGCGAACGTTCATGGGGAAGTTATGACTTAAGTAGTTATCGGCTTTCGGCGCGGTTCCATCACGCCCCAGCCGCGCCATTCCCTTCCTTAATCGCCTCAGCGCGGGCCGAGCGATCGTCTTAGTCCCTTAGACGCTCTGGTTTCAATCTCCTGTTGTCACGCGCCATTCCTGTCGATGGACTAACTGTGACCATCCGCCGAGTGGCCGCCAGGATTCTCCTCATCCCTTTGTGGATGTTTCTGGCTGGCCTCGGCGGAGCCACTTTGTTGAAATGGGCGCCGGGGGCGACGGTTGATGAGCGGGAGGTGGACCCACGTTATGGGGCCGAAGCTCTGGCCGTTATCCGGGCCGGCCGTCAGAAAGAAGATGCCAGCGCACTCTCATACTATGGATCGTTTCTCGAACGAGCCGCTCGTGGCGACTTGGGCCGGTCCGTTGCACGGGGTCGGCCGGTGAGCGAGTTGCTGGAGGGCCGGATCGGCGAAACCTTGCGCGTAGCCGGCGGAGGGCTGACGATTGCGTGGGCTGCTTCGCTTGGACTGGCCGGCGCGTGGCTTGCCACCGGGTGGAATTGGTTGGATCGGCTGGCGATGGCGGGTGGCAGCGTAGTGCTCGCCGTGCCTTCGGCGGCCATTGGCGTTTTGTTTCTGCATTGGCAATGGCCGATTGCGCTGGCGCTTGGGCTGGTGCTGTTTCCGCGCCTCTACTCTTATCTACATCACATACTCGCCGCCGCGCAGCATTTGCCGCACGTCTGGCTGGCGGTCGCCAAGGGCTTGCCGCGTTGGGCGCGCGCGCGCCGCCACGTCATTCCGCATGCGCTGCCGGCTTTGCTGCCGGTCGCGGGGTTGTCGGTCAGCATGGCGATTGGGGTACTGGTTCCGCTGGAGGTTTTAGGTGACCGGCCGGGCATTGGACAGTTGGCCTGGCAATCGGCAACCGGGCGCGATTTACCTGTGCTGGTGGTGTTGACCTGGATGGTGGCAGGGGTGACGTTGGTTGCCAATTTAGCGGGCGATCTGGGTTCGGAGTGGTCTGCCGAGCGGTTGGGCCGGCCGGCGGGCGGTCCGGCGGTTGTCGAGGTGCGCCATTGAGCCGGCGCTGGTCCCAGAGAATCGCTCAGAGCTATCTACTAGTGCTGACTGCGCTAGCCGTGGCCGGTCCAGCGCTCCTGCCCCAAGGCTACGCCGAGCAGAATCGCGAAGAGATTTCGGTGAACGCATCGATCGCGCATCCGCTTGGCACCGACGATTTGGGCCGGGACCGCATGACGAGATTTTTTGAGGGCATGCGCGTGTCGATGCTGCTCGCGCCTTTGTCGGCCCTGATCGCGGTGGGCGTGGCGGCGCTGACCGGCGTGTGGGCGGGGTGGCGAGGCGGCTGGTGGGAGCGGTCGCTAGACGGCGCATCCAATCTCTTTCTTTGTTTGCCGGGTTTTTTCATACTCATCACGGTGCGCGCGGCATTGCCGCTCGATATTTCGCCCTGGACTTCGGTGACGGTCACGTTCGGGTTGCTTGGTCTGCTTGGGTGGGCCGCTCCGTGCCGGGTGATTTGCGCGGCGACACGGTCGCTGTCGGGGGCCGCGTTTGTGACAGCGGCGCATGCTCGCGGAGTCAGGCGGTGGCGCATCGCCTTTCGTCAGCTGCTACCGAACCTGCGCCCGGTGCTGGCCGCGCAGTTCTGGACCAGCGTTCCGTTGTTCCTGCTGGCCGAGGCGAATTTGAGTTTTCTTGGTCTGGGTGTGGCCGAACCCTTACCGAGTTGGGGGTCGATGCTCAGGGAGCTGGAGCGGCCCGGACTGATTGCGGCGCAGCCGGCCGCACTGGCTCCGGTACTTGCGCTTGCGTTGTGTGTGATGGCTTTGCAGGCGGCCGGGCCATCGCGGCAGGTGAACGCATGATCAAGCTCGCGGCCTTGCTCTTGGCCGGCGCCGTTGCGGCGTCTTCGCAATGGGGCGGCACGCTGCGGTTTGCGGTAAGCGGTGAACCGAAGGGAATGCATCCGTGGTTGGCGGCCGACGCGCCGTCGCAGGCCATCGCCTATTTGACGTCGGCCGGGTTGATCCGAATTCACCGTGTGACCCAGAAGGTGGAACCGGCGCTTGCCACGGCCTGGAAATGGTCCGAAGGGGGGCGCACGATTACCTTTGAGTTGCGCAAGGGAGTGCGATTTTCCGACGGCGCACCATTTTCCGCTGAAGACGTGGCCGCTTCGATCCGTCAAGTTGTCGACCCTGCGCTTGTTTCGCCTCATGCCGCTGTTTTGCGTGTAGGCGGCGAAGCTCCGGTGGCGGCGGTGCTGACGCCGCTGCGAGTCTCCATTCGTTTCGCCGCGCCTCCGGCCGGGTGGGAGCGTTTGTTCGGGGATTTGGCGATCTTGCCCGCCGGCAACGCGAAGGCCGAGCCGCCGCCAGGGCTTGGACCATTCATGGTTACAGCGCGTAAAGCGGGTTCAGGCATGGTGCTCAGGCGCAACCCCTACTACTGGCGTTCGGCCGCGGGCGGGCGGGCGCTGCCGTATGTCGAAGCGGTGGAAATATCGGTGCAATCCAACCGCGAAATCGAGTTGCTGCGCTTCTCGCGCGGCGAATTGGATTTGATCAATCGGCTGGAACCCACCGCGTTTACGAGGTTGGCGGCGTCCCACCCGAAAGCGGCGCGCAATCTTGGGCCATCGCTTGACCCTGAATTGATGTGGTTCAATCAGACCGGTCAGGTGGCTCCGGCTTACAAGGCCGTCTGGTTCCGGTCGCGGCTTTTCCGACAGGCTGTTTCGTTAGCCATTCGCCGGGCCGATCTGGCGCGCATTGCCTGGCAGTCGCTGGCAACTGCGGCCGATGGCCCGGTGTCGCCCGCCAACAAGGCGTGGGTGAATGATTCGCTCGGGCCGGAGAAATTCGATGTCGGCCAGGCGAAGCGTCTGCTTGAGAAAGACGGATTCCGGCTGGTTGGCGGCCGGCTCCTCGATCGGGAAGGGCATCCGGTTGAATTCAGTCTGATCACCAACGCCGGCAACGCCGCGCGTCAGCGCATGGGAACCCTGATTCAGCAGGACCTAAAGGCGCTCGGCATGGAAGTGCGGCTGGCGGCGCTTGACTTCCCGTCGTTGATCGAGCGGATCTCGCGCACTTTCGCCTACGACGCTTGCTTGCTTGGTCAGAATAACGTCGATCCGGACCCGAACGGGCTGATGAATATTTGGTTGAGTTCGGCGCCGAACAATCCGTGGCGGCCTTTGCAGGCTACGCCTTCGACGCTCTGGGAGGCCGAAATCGACCGGTTGATGCGAACCCAAGCGGCTACCCAGGATGCCGGTGCGCGCCGCAAGGCTTTTGCCCGGGTGCAGGAAATCGCCCGGATTGAAGAGCCGGTGATCTATCTGGTCTACAAGAATTTGCTTTCAGCGGTAGGCGAGCGCTTGCAAAACGTACAGCCCGCCTTGCTGTATCCCCATGTTTTCTGGAACGCCGACGAACTTTCGGTGCTTCCCGCCGCGGCAACCGCGACGGCCGCCCCCCAACTCTCCAGCCTACGGTGAATCGAGAAATGAATCAGACTACACAGCCACCCAATGCCCAACCCGGGTCTGCCGCCCGCCGGGCGCTATTGTCAGCGAACTTCAGCGTGGATTTCCCCGACCGAATCGGTGTGGTTCGCAACGTCGAATTGCAGCTTGAACCAGGCGACATCGTCGGGCTGGTGGGCGCCAGCGGTTCGGGAAAGAGCACTATTGCTAACGCGCTCATGGGGCTCACCGGCCTGCAGGGAGGGACTACGCGCGGCGAGGTTCGGTTTGAAGGCGTGGAACTGCTGGGACTGAACGACGAGACCCTGCGCGCTTATCGCGGCTTTCGCTATGCGATGGTGATGCAGAGCCCGTTAACGGCGCTGAATCCCGCCATGACGATCGGCCAGCAGATGTGCGAAGCGTGGCTCGCCCACCGGCGCGACGATTGGGAAGGGCCGGTTTGCCAGGCGCTGGAAATGGCGAGTCTGCCGCCTAGCGCCGAATTCCTTGGACTCTATCCGTCGCAGCTCAGCGTGGGTCTGGCGCAGCGTGTGCTTATTGCGATGGCCATACTGCACCGGCCGTCGCTGTTGATTGTCGATGAGCCGACCAGTGCTTTGGACGTCATAACGGCGGGTGAAATTCTAACGCTGTTTCGCACTTTGAATCGCGAAACCGGGGCGGGGATTTTGATGATCTCGCACGATCTGGCGGCGGTCGCTACATTATGCAGCCGGGTCGCCATCCTGCACGAAGGTTCTATCGTTGAAAGCGGCCCTTGCCAGCAGATTTTCAAGAGTCCCAGGCATCCCTACACACGCCGCATGGTGACGGCGCTTGGCCACCTGAAGACCAGCGCCTTCGGATTGTTGGACGGGGGCGGAGATTTGGAAGATACGCAGGACGGACTGCTTCATCTGGACCAGGTCACGCGCCCAATGACGCCGTCGTTACTGGATCAAACGCGAGAATGGAGCGTGATCGAGGATCCAGGGTTCCCGCAGCGCAAAGACACGCGATCGGAGCTGGAAGCTTCGGCCCGCGCGTCGGCGAGTTCGGTCGATCAGGACGCCGATCCGGTGACAGGCCTGCTCAATTCCCGGGGACTGTTTCTGGCGCTGGACCGTGAAATCGCGCGGCTCCGTCGAAGCGGCAATTCTCTTTCGATGATCGTCACTTCGATCGACGGCTTTGCGGCGCTCAACGAGGAATACGGCCGCACCTGGGGCGAGAATATCTTGAACTCGATAGCCCGTAAGTTTCGCGACCAATGTCGCGAGTACGACGTGTTGGCGCGGACCGACGCCGATGAGTTCGTCCTGGTCATGCCGGAGTTTCCCATTAAATTCCTGGAGGGCCGGATCGTCCGGCTCGAACAGGGCGCCGCAGCCGCCGCGGCCGAGGTGATTGGCGACCGGCTGACTTTTACGTTTACGACAGCCTATGCGAATTGCCCGGAGGACGGGGCCGATGCCGAGTCTCTGCTCGCGGTGGTCGCCGAACGGCTCCATGAGATCCGACAGGAGCGGCTGGCCGAAGCCTAGCGGTCTACGCGCTTGAAACTGGACGCATGCCGCATACCGCCGATATCGAAAGTCTGCTGCCAGTGGCGGCCCACAATCGCCGCGAGTTTTTTGTGGCCAAGCTGGCCGCCGGTTTTGCCTTAGTTGTGGCCGGTGTATAACTATGATTCGCAGGGCCGAGTAACCAGTGTCGTGTTGCCGAACAGCGCGGGGACGACGAGTTACATTTATGAAGGCAATACGACGAAGGTCACGTCACCGGCTGGGAAGTGGAAGAAGCATGAAGTGGACTCGGAGGGGAATTTGGTGAAGGATACGGAGCCGAACCCGGCGGGCGGGGCGGATTTGTGACAACATATGGTTACAACGAGCGGAATCTCTTGACCTCGGTGAACATGACGCGGCCGAAGGGGACGCAGACTCGGACGTTTACTTATGATGTGAACGGCAAGGTGTTGACGGCGGCGAATCCGGAGACGGGGACGGTTACTAACACGTATGACTCGGAGACAGGGTTGCTGCAACAGAAGGTGGACGCCAAGCTGAACAAGGTCACCTACTCCTATGACACTTACAAGCGGGTTATCGGGATCAATCGCTTTGAGTGGGTGATTCCGTTTGGCGGGGGCACCGGCTCTTGGGTGGAGCGAGTCGAACGGAAGACCGTGCTGGTTTACGACAGCAATGCGGCGGCGGGCTTCGATCCGGTGAATCTGGCCGGGCGGTTGGCTTACGTGGAGGCCTATGCCAAGCGGGGTGGCGCTGCGTGGAACGCCCCTGGGGGCGTGAATGCCTGGCAAACGATGACTTTCCGGGAGATGTATTCGTACTCCTCGGCAGGTTCGATGGCGAAGAAACGGGAGATATCGCCCAGCGCGGCCAACAACACCTCTCGCCCGTCATCCCGCTCGCCGTCGAAGCCACTTTCAACACCTGGGCGATCGTCGACTTCCTCACGCCCTTCGTGCGGAAAATCGTCGTCAGCAACCCGCTCCGCACGCGCGCCATCGCCGACGCCAAAATCAAGACCGACAAAGTCGATGCCCTCGTCCTCGCCCAACTCCTCCGCCTCGACTATCTCCCGACGGTCTGGATCCCCGCCCCGCCACGCGCGAATTGCGCCGCGCCACCACCGAATGCACGCAACTAACTAACACAGAACCGCACCGCGCTCAAAAACCGCATCCACGCCATTCTGCACCAGCGTCTTCTCGACTCTCCCGACGGCGACTTATTCCTGCCTACTAACCTCGCCTGGCTCCGCGCGCTCGAGTCTCCACCCTCTCGGACGCTCTCAATTGGATTGCCTGCTCCGCCTCTACGGCCAGTTACAGATCGAGATCAACCAAGTGGGTAACTCCTTGGCCATGCACGCTTACTCCTCGCCGCCGGTGAAGTTACTGATGACGCTACCGGGAGTCGACTTAGCCGTCGCCGAAACGGTTGCGGTTTCAGACTTTCTGTCGAGTACGGGCGCGCGACCGTACCGGAGCGGTCTACGCCTGAGCTGAAAATGTTCTACTGGACGATTGCAGCTGCCGTCTCACCGGCGGTGTCCAAGCGGATTTCCAGCTGGTGACAAGCGCCTGCGGCGAATGCGGCAACCTGTGAACTGGTTCGATAGCCCGGGGCGGAAACCGTGAGGCGATAGACGCCTGGCGGGAGAGGCGGAAAGCCGCCGTCGCGATCAGCCCACCGCGAGATTGGTCCGTCCGCCAGAATCCGGGTCTCTTCCGGAGCTTTGCCGCGGAAGCCAGCCACCGTAACGGTCAATGCGGCGTCGGTTGCGTGGAGGCTGCGAAGCAGGTCCAAGTCGTCCTGGACTTCGAGAGCCGGGGCCGCGAAATCGCATCGATCGCGAGAGAGCACGCCATCTTCGCCGGAAAGGTGAGCTTGGATGAGCAGCACTCCCGGTGGAGGGACGCCTTCCTCGGTTTCGACCACGACATAGCTCAAGCCAGGCGGGAGGCCGGTGATTGCTTCGCGTACTTGGAATCGATACTCGGGCTGGCGCCCTTCGCGATGACGCTCGGCCACCGCTTCGCCCAGGAAGAAAGCTACGCGCGGCTTGGCCAGACGCGCGCACAACGGCAGGCTGGCGCACTCCCCGGCGGCGGAAACGAACGCCGTTCCGAAGAACGCAACCACCAGCAGCCATACAGCCATGACATCCTTCGTCCTGTCGGACGCGTGCAGAGGGCGGCGGGTTTCAATCGAAGCGCAGCGCCGTGATTGGGTCGACCCGGGCGGCACGTAGCGCAGGTGCTAGCGACGCTATGGCGCCGATCAGGGCCAGGCCGATCACGGGTGCCGCCACACTGCCGGGGCTCGTGGGCGTCACGCCGTATAACATCGCTTCCATGAGGCGGGCCGCAGCGATTCCGGCCGGTACGCCTGCGAGAAGCCCGATCGCCATGATCATGCCGGCTTGCGAGAGCACCCGTCGCGCCATATCGGCCGGCGTCGCACCGACGGCCAGACGGATCCCGATTTCGCGGGTACTCTGCACGACGCCGTAGCTGAGCACTCCATAGAGTCCTACGGCGACCAGAACGATCGACACGACCGAAAAGAACCCAGCCAGAAGTGCGAGGACACGCTCCTGCACCAGGACGTTGTCGATGAACGCCGATTGAGGCGTTACGTCACCGATGCGGAGCGCGCCGCCGCCGCCTACACGATCCAGTTCGGCTTGCACCAGGGCTTGCAGCGCGGTGGGGTTCAACTGGGTGCGCACGATGACGGCCGTTACTTTGGCGGGGAGCGAGGGCCAATACAACGTAGGCGGGGCCGGATCGCGGATGCTTTTGTAGCGGGCGTCGCGCACAATGCCAGCGATGGTTTGGGGATACTCTCCCCTTCGCCCGAGCCGGATTGCGAAACTTTTGCCCACCGCGGACTGACCTGGAAAATAGAGGCGCGCAAAACTTTCGTTGACGATGGCGGCCGATGGCGTTTCGGTTGCGTCGCGCCAATCGAAATGACGCCCCTGGAGCAGGCGGATGTTCATGGTTTCAAGAAAACCCGGCGATACTTCAAGCAATGCCGGGCTCTCTGGGGCGTGGCCCGGGATCAAAACGGCGATCGCCGTTTCCGGCCCTTCGAAGAGAGCAAAGCCCGACATGCCTGCGGATTGAATTCCCGGCCGCGCTTGGAGGCCGAGCATCACTTGCCGCCAGATCGGCCCCGCCGACTTCCGGTTCAAGCCAGTCGCTTCGACGCTCACGACTGTCAGATTTTGGGGGTCAAAGCCGAGATCGCTGCGCACCAGCTTCACAAATGTGGTGAGGAACAGGCCGGCGGTGAAGAGCACGACAAAACCCGCTGCCGTCTGCGCCGCAACCAAGGGCAGGAAAAAGCGCGTGGAAGCCGAGTGCCTGGCGCCTCCGCTCTTCAACGCTTCGCTGGAAGCGACCGCCGAAGCACGCAGCGCCGGGATCAAACCGAATAGAAACGTGACCAGGCTGCCGAGTCCGGCAAGGAAAGCGATCGCGCGCCAGTCGAGTTGAAGATCGAGGCGAATCGCGTTGTTGGAGGGCGACAACAGGGCGACGACTTGCGGGGCCGCTGCGAGCGCAATCAGCGCGCCCCCTGCCATGGCTGCGATGGCGAGCAACGAACTTTCGACGAGAACCTGCTGGATCAACCGGGCACGGCCGGCTCCAATGGAGACTCGCAGCGCCATCTCGCGTCCGCGTGAAGCGGTACGCGCGACCAGAAGGCTGGCGACGTTTGAGGATGCAATGAGCAGAACGAGCAGGGCAATTGCGGCGAGGACCCATAGCGGCTGCTCGAAGCTTTGTCTCACTCGCGAGGCTCCGTGGGCGGCGGGCCGCAGGTGGAGCGGGGTGTTTACCCATTTTTCGATATGACTGGGCGGTTCGTCGGCGGGGAATTGCCGCTCACGCCGGAAATTCACGGACATGGCCTGGAGCAATTCGCGCGCCTGAGCGGCGGATATGCCGGGCTCCAGGCGGCCCCACAGGCGAAACCAATTCGCGCCACTATTGGCGAGCGCATCGCCGTGCCACATCATGTTCGGTACCCAGGCATCGGTCATGAAACCCGGCTCCACTCCGGTGAAGCCTTTTTGTGCGACACCGACGATTTGAAATCGTTTGCCGTTGACCGTGAACCACCGGCCTAAGGCTGCTGGGCTTCGTCCAAAACGGCGGGACCAGAATTCGTAACTGATCACAGCCACCGGATGTTGACCGGGATTGGCGTCGTCAGCCGCCGTCAGTAGGCGGCCCAGCGCAGGATGGATGCCGAGAGTTTCAAGGGCATTGCCGGAGATCCACTGCGGGTAGAGGCGCTCACGGGCGCCGCTGCCTGCGCCATCGAACACGGCGTCATATCGGGTGAGGTAACTCATGCCGAAGAGCCGCACTTGTTGGCGGCTGGCTTCGCGCATACGTTCGAACAGCGGGTAATTGAAGTAGTCGCTATCTTGCTCGCTTCCGCCGGGGCGGTAGGCTCCATACACCAAGCCGCCGGGCTCGTGAACGGGGAGAGGGCGCAGAATCAGCGCGTCGATCAAGGCGAAGGCGGTGGTACACGCGCCAATCGCGAGCGAGAGCGAGAGGACGGCGGCCGCAGTTACGGTGGTATTTTTGTGCAACTGACGCAGCCCGTAGCGGACGTCGCGCACGATCGAGTCCAGACGGGGAAACAGCTTGATTTCGCGGCTGGACTCGCGTAGCAGCAGTGAGTGCCCAAGCCATTGCTTCGCTTTCGCGTCAGCCTCGCGGGGAGATAGGCCATCACGCATGAACTCTTCGGCGCGCGCGGCCAGATGGAACTGCATTTCCTCATCGAGGTCCGCGTCCACGCGTTCGCGGCGCAACACGTTGACGAACCGCCAGAGCCAAGAGCTAAGCATGTTTCAAGACCCGGACGAGCGCCGCGTTCACGGTTAACCACCGCGCCTCTTCGGTTTCGAGCCATGTCCGGCCTTTCGCGGTGATCTCATACACTCGGGCGCGGCGGTTGTTCTCCGTGACAACCCACTTGGCCTTTATCCAGCCCGCTTCTTCCAGGCGATGCAGGGCCGGGTAGAGCGAGCCTTCCTCCACCCGCAAAACATCTTGCGAAACGCTTTGGATCCTGACGGTGATGCCATAGCCATGCTGCGGGCCGCTGCGGGCGAGGATTTTGAGGACGAGTAAGGGGAGAGAGCCTTGAAAGGCTTCTTGCCGGGCCATACTCAGCAGTCTTACTCAGTTGTCGAAGTAAGTCAAGCTCGCCGGGCGGCGGTTAGCGCTAACCCTGTACCAAGCAGGAGACACAGCCACGGGAACCAATCGCCGTATCGCGTGTACGGCGTTTTCTCCGCAATCCAATTGAAATGCAGCCGGCCGGTGGCGGCTTCAAAGGGAGGCAATTGCTCGCGAATCCGGCCGGTAGGGTCGATCGAGACCGTGTAGCCATCGTTGGTGGGACGTAGCAGCCAGCGCCCGTTTTCCACCGCGCGCATACGGGCCAAAAGCAGATGCTGTTGCCGTGCGCCGGTGCGTCCAAAGTAGCCGTCGTTGGTGAGATTGATCAGTAGTTCGCTGCCTTGATCGGTAAACCGCCGCACCAATTCCGGGAACGCCGATTCGTAGCAGATGAAGCCGCCAACGCCATGGCCGTCGACGCGAGGCACTTCGATGCTGGTGCCCGGAGTCGAGTCCCCGGCTTCCTTGGTGATCTTGTTAATCCAGAAAAAAATCGGCGGCACGAATTCGCCAAACGGCACCAGATACATCTTGGCGTAACGTGAAAGTTCTTCGCCGGACGGGCCGAGCATGAGCGCGGCGTTGAGTTGTTGCTGCTTGGGCGTGTACGCGACGGCGCCAAACAGGAAATGGGTGCGGGTGGAGCGCGCCAAGCCTCGGGCCGCTTCGGTGAACGCCGCATCGGAATCGAAGAAAAACGGCGCGGGCGACTCAGGCCACAAAATCAAATCCGGCTTGGGTTGCGTGACATCGAGCGCGGCGCTAGCGCTTACGCGGAACACGCGGTCGACCAGGCGCGTGAACGACGAATCGTCCCAGCGTGCATCTTGCGGCACGTTGGGCTGCATCACCGCCGCTTGCTGCCGCGGCGGCGCAACGGTGGGAAGCGGGGGCGCGGCGTAGAGCAGCACGAGCGCGGCGAGCGGCGCAAGTTCCACGCGGGGCCGCCGCAGCGCCGCTAACGCGAGCCCTGTGCCTAACATCGCGAGAACGAATGAGACGCCATACACGCCCACCAGCGGCGCGAGCCGTAGCGGCACGCTCATCTCCATCGCGGCGTTTCCGAGCAGCAGCCATTGGAATCCGAATTCGCCGTGCGTACGTTCGAGTCCAACCCATAACGCGGGGACCGACAGAATCGCCCACCGCGATTCCATCAGCCATCCGGCGAGCGTTGCGAACACGGCTATGTGCAGGCCCTTGAGCACGGCGAACAAAAACAGCGTGAACCATCCGACGGGACCGGCGAGGCCACCATGGGTGGCCAGCACGTGATTGATCCAATAGCAGTGCAGCAGCCAATAAACTATGCCTGCCAGTTCGCCGTGCAGAAATCGCCTTCGCCAGGAGCCTTCGCGCACTGAGGCATTGACCAGAGGCGCCAACGCGACCGGCGCCAGCATCGGCACGTTGTAGGGCGGGAAGAGCAGAGCCAGCAGCACAGCCGTCGTAACGGCCAGCGCGAGGTTCAAGCTTGCGCCTCCTCGCTCACTTTGTCCGCCATGTAGGAGCTGCGCACGAAGGGCCCGGCGAACACCATTTTGAAGCCCATGGAGAGGCCGTAGTCTCGATAGGCGTCGAACTGCGCAGGTGTGACGTAGCTCATCACGGGCAGGTTGCGGCGCGTAGGCTGGAGGTACTGGCCGATGGTGGCGACGTCCGCCGTGCCTTCCGAGCGCAGATCGCGGAGAAGTTCTTCTACTTCCTCTGCGGTTTCGCCGAGCCCGGCCATTAGCCCGGACTTCGTCAGTACATCTGGGCGGTACGCCTTCGCTTCGCGCAGCACAGTGAGCGACTGACGATAGTTGGCCTGTGGACGGACGCGCCGGTATAGCCGCGACACAGTTTCCATGTTGTGGTTGAAGACGTCGGGACCGGCGTCTAACACGCGCCGCACGGCATCAAGGTTGCCTTCAAAATCCGGCGTGAGCGCTTCGACTCGCGCTTGGGGCAACGCGCGGCGGACTTCGCGTACGGTTTCGGCGAAATGATGGGAGCCGCCGTCGGCAAGGTCGTCGCGATTCACGCTGGTGATGACGATGTATTTCAGCTGCATCCGCGCAGCCATGTCGGCGACGTGACGCGGTTCGAAGGCGTCCAACGTAAACTCACGCTTCTCGGGCGACCCCTTGGGGACCGAGCAAAACCCGCAGCCGCGCGTACACAGATTGCCGAGAATCATGAACGTCGCCTGGCCGCGATGGAAGCACTCGTGGATGTTGGGGCAGCGGGCGGACTCGCATACCGTATGGAGATCCAGGCGGCGCAAATCGCGTTTGAGCGCGGTGACGGATTCATGATGTACGTCAGCCTTGCGCAGCCACTCAGGCAATCGTCCGCGAGCGGCACGGCCGGCGGGAGGCAGCGCATTTTCTATTTGAACGAGAGGAGAAGAGCCCAAGCCACTATGTTACCGGGTGGCCAACGCGAGCACCGGATCGGGCCCGGCGCCCGCCGGTGTTTTAAACGTTTTGACGATCTTACGTTGCGGCACCGAAACCACTACTACAGTGTCGTGATCCTGCACCCCAACGAAGGCATACGCGCCGTCGGGCGACATCGTCATCGACAGCGGGGGCCCTGGCAGCTTGACGGTGAGTGTCTGTTTGCGAGCGGCGATATCGACGAAGCCGAACGTCTCGTCGGTCAACATGCTGTAGACCAGCGTTTTCCCGTCGGGCGTGAGCGCGATGCGGTTCGGCCCTTTGCCGGTTTCAATGCGGCCGATGTTTTCCTGGCGAGCGACGTCGAGAATTGTGATCGAGTTGCCGTCGGAATTGGTCATGTAGATCAACTTGCCGTCTTTGGACAGCACACCGCCTTGCGGGCGCTTGTCCGTTGGGATCAGCTTGGTCTTTCCCGTTTCCAGATGGATGGCGGCAATCGTGGAAGTGGTTGTGTTTGAAACGAACGCGGTCTCGCCGTCGGGCGAGAGCATCACCATGTGCGGATCCTCGCCTTGCACGTCGTAACGGCGAACGACTTTGCGAGTGTTCAGGTCCATCAGCAGGAGCCCGTCGGGGTTCTCCGTGGTCGAGAGCAACCGATTGCGTTTGGCGTCGAGCGCCAAGCCATGGGGGCGGCGATTTTTGCCGAGATCGATCGTGCCCAGCTTCGTCCGGCTCTTGACATCCACGATGGAAATCGTGTTGCCGCCTTCGCCCGCATTCTGCATCCATAGAATGCCGTTGTCGGAGATGTAGGCTGTGCGGCCGTCGGGGGCGAGCACGATTTCATGCGGGTATTCGCCGATCTTGACTCCCGCGAGGCGCTTGCCATCGGGTGAGTAGAAGCCCACGGCCCCCGCTTTCTTTTCGACGATCACGAGCGGGAAATTCTGGGCGGCGAGCGTGGCGCACGCGGCGAGGGCGGAGATGGCGAGGCGAGGCATCCGACTTATCATCACACAAAGGGTTCGAAGAATCAGGTCCTGCTGCTCGGTTTGGCGAAGCGCGGCGACGTCAATCAAGTCTTGGGCCTCGCCGCGGCAAGTTTTGCGGCAATCAAATCGCCACGGGAAATGACCTGGGCTCTGAGAGCGCCTTCGGGGTCGATCTCGAAGTCCAGGCGCCTTTCCCAAGCGGCGTCAAAAATTGACGCCTGGGATTGCCGGAAGAATATCCACCATCAGCGGTGGTGCTCCCATTCGAAAAAACATATCGGGCGCCATGAAGTCCTCGGCCGTCAGTCCTTCAAGCGGTGCGCCGAATTCGGCCAACGCGGCATAGAGGGACTTAACGTTCTCGGCGTCGGAGCTCACCGGCAAGTCGAGATCTTTTGGTTACTCCGTATAACCTCGGGTTCTGGCCCCGTGCCGGATTCGTAGGACACTCGATTTGGCACTACAAGCCTTCAACTACCTCGCTTATGATCCGGAACGCTTGAGCGGGGTCGAGATCCCTCAACCCTAAATCCTCTGGAAGAAATCCGATTCGGCGGATCGGCTGTTCATGTGTAGTATTGAATGCCCTTACGGCCTTCAAAAACGCCGGGAGAACCAATCGAAGAACGAACTCCGGTGTGGTGGGATCGCCCTCCTTGGTCGTCACGCCAACGACTCCGTATCGTGGCATTCCGCGTTGAAGCTGTTGGGGCGGTGTCTCAAGTACCCGCGCTTCATGAATGACAAACGGCGGGATCGCACCGAACAACTCCACCCCCACCATTGGCGTTGCCCAAAGCGCATCCAGCCCGCCCTTTCGGACCGCATCCGGGCCGTAACCAGGCTGGTACGAGATGTAGGCCATGTGCTCGGAAAACTGGCGAAGTTTCTCAAGGAGGTTGGTGTCAGTTCCATAAAGAACGATCTCAACCTCCGCTGCTCGTGAATCGGGTGCATCTAAGCGAACTGGATTTCACCATGTTTACTTCACCCTGACCTTGGGCAGATCCTGGTTTCGAATCAGAACTCCGCGGCCCTCTGTCGCGGCAATATGAGGAGCCGAGCTATTTACAAGCTGCGCCGGAGCCACGCCTTCAACGACCGAGTGCGTATCCCCTGTCATCTGCGTCATTCTCGATCCAAAGCTCTGCGCGCCAGCCTCCGCGAAGAAGAAGCGGCCTCAAGCAACTCCGCGAAGAAATGGAAGCCTTCCGCGTCCGCACCTCGCGCGCGGGCTCCGACACCTTCCGCGCCGGCCTGAATGACGACCTCGTGATGGCCTTCGCACTCGCCCCCTGGAAAGTGCGCGGCGCCCTACCCAGACGTGGAGACCCTACATGACTTCCACTCCTCGCGCCATCGTCAAGCGGGCGCCCGGCGAGCAGCGTGTCGATGCCGCAGCCAGGAAGTCGACAACGGCGTCGGACCAATCGGTCTGATTCGCCACTGGCGTCAAGATCCCAGCTTAATCCCGCCCTGGCGACGATAATAAGAGGCAGGAGGAGGACCTGAATGAGACGTGGAACTTCCGCGCTGCTGCTGGTTGTCAACCTCGCCATAGCGTCGGCGGCGACTTACCCTGCCGGATTCTCGGAGGAGTTGGTGGCCTCAGGGCTGAACGCACCGACTGCGATGGCTCTTGCCCCCGATGGCCGCCTGTTTGTTTGTGAGCAGGGCGGCAACCTGCGAATCATCAAGAACGGGGTGTTACTGCCAACGCCGTTTCTTAGCTTGACCGTAAGCTCCATCGGCGAACGTGGACTGCTGGGTGTGGCGTTCGATCCGAATTTCTCAACGAACAACCGGATCTATGTCTACTAATGTCTACTACACCACGGCCGGCGCGCCGATCCATAATCGCGTGAGCCGTTTCATCGCTAACGGCGATATTGCGTTGTCCAATACCGAGACACCGATTGTCGATCTCGATAACCTTTAGGCCGCCACCAACCACAACGGCGGGGCCATTCACTTTGGCGCGGACGGCAAGCTCTACATTGCCGTGGGCGACAACGCTCAGGGCGGAAACGCTTTGTCGTTCACCACCAGACTCGGGAAAATTCTGCGCGTTGATCCCGATGGCGCGATTCCTGCCGACAACCCGTTCCTGCGGGAGACGAACGGCCTGAATCGGGCAATCTGGGCGATGGGACTTCGCAATCCATTCACCTTCAACTTCCATCCACAAAATGGCCGGATGCATATCTAATGATGTGGGACAGGTCAGTTGGGAGGAAGTCAATGAAGGAGTCGCGGGAGCCAACTACGGTTGGCCGGTGGCCGAAGGCTTCGACGGCGGCAACGCCGCTTATCGGGACCCTTTGGCGGCGTACAGTCACAGCACGGGAACGCCGACCGGTTGCGCGATCACCGGCGGAGCGTTTCTGACGGGCGGTAACTACCCGAGTCAATACAACAACGCTTACTTTTACGCCGATATCTGCAGCCAGTGGATTTACTATTTGCCAGCGCCTGGTTTGCACTCAAATTCCCTTCGTGACCAGCCTGGGCAGGGGCGCTGTCGACTTGCAGGTTTCAAATGGCGAGTTGTACTACCTCAGCCGCGACAACGGCGGCGTATCGCGCGTGAAATACACTCCTCCGAGCCCGGGGCTGCGCTTTGTGCCGGTTACTCCTTGCCGGCCCACGCACAAGCTTACTCGTTGAATGCGACGGTCGTGCCTTCGGGACCGCTTGGGTTTCTGACGCTGTGGCCGTCGGGTCAGCCGCACCGTTGGTTTCCACGCTGAATGCGCCCACCGGCGGGGTCGTGGCTAACGCAGCGGTCGTTCCCGCCGGTTCGGGCGGCAGCGTCAGCGCCTACGTTTCCAGCGCCAGCCATTTGGTCCTCGATATTAACGGCTATTTCGCGCCCACCGGCGGAGCCAATGCACAACGGTTTTTCACTACCGCGCCATGCCGGTTGCTGGATACACGGTTGGCCGACGGAGAGTTCGGGGGACCCGTGTTGGCGGCGGCGCAAGTAAGAAGCTATCGGTTGCCCTTGGCGGGCTGCGGCATCCCAGGCGCCGCAGCCGCGTATTCCTTGAATGCGACCGTGGTTCCGTCCGCGCCTCTGGGCTACCTGACGTTGTGGCCGGAAGGAATTGCGCAGCCGGTGGTTTCGACACTGAATGCCGTGGGCGACGCGATTGTGGCCAATGCCGCGATTGTGCCGGCCCGAACGGAGGGCGCGGTGGCCAGTTACGCCACCTCTCAAACTCACTTGATTCTCGATGGCAATGGTTACTTCGCGCCGTAGCCGCTCACTACGAAACGAATCGAAGACTCTGGAGGCTTGGGCTGGAAGTTTGTCGATCGCGGAGGGAGTAGGCGGCCCGTGGTCGCGGCCGTGAGGACATCGGCGAGGGTCAGCACCGGCACCAGGATGATCGCTTCGGCGCGGCCCGCCTCGAGTTCTGCGCGCGCCTGACTTGCTTCGGCTTCGATCGTCCATTCACAAGAGCCCAGGTCAGCCAAAGAATGCAGGAGCCGCAGTTGATCGACGGGCGCGAGCCCGGAGCAATCGTAATGTTCGACCTCGCCACCGCGCCAGCCAAACGCAAGTGAGCCCGGGCGGTTTCTGGTGGCCGGCCGCAGGCGTTGCCGGAGGAGCGCACCGCACCGTTGAGCCCAGCGATTGTCGCCCGTCCGGCGAATTACGCGATGCGCAGGCATAATACGAACCGCATTCTCAGTCCAGGAAAAAAATCGGGCGGCGACCGCCACCGGCTTACCGCTCCGCAACGCCAACACTTGGGCGGCCGCGCAGCGATGATGCCCGTCGGCGATGATCGAGCGGGCCGGCAGCCGGTCATCGATCAACACCGTGATGGGCGTTTGCTGGACCCCGCCTGATTGGGTCCACTCGTCCACCAGAGTGTCGACGCGTGCAAGCGATGTCTCTTCATGGGGAAGGATAGCGGCGCGGCCGGGATCCACCAGCACAACGCCATCGCGAAGCATTAACCAGCCGCGCCCGCGCCTCCGCCTCGGACTAAAGCTCCGGCGTAAAGGCGGTCAAGTTCACGGCGCGCTACGTCGGCCCATTGGCTGCGAGAATCCAGTTTGAGGTAAATCCGCCAGTGGCGCATCGCCTTCATGGCTTCTCCAGCCGTCTGGTATAAGAGCGCGAGATTGTAGTGAGCGTCGGCATACTGCGGGTCCAATTCAAGGGCGGCGAGGTAGTGATGCTTGGCCTTGATGCGGTCGCCCCGTTCGTCCCACAAGTTGCCCATATTGAAATGCGCCAATGGGTATTTTGGATTGGCTTCAAGCGCCCGCGCGTAATATTTCTCGGCCTTGTCAAAGCGTTGGCCCGTGAAGTGGATCGTGCCCAGATTGACCATCGCAGCCGCCAGCTTCGGATCCAGCGAAATCGCGATCGTATAAGCATCGATCGCTTCGTCGATCGGGGCGCCGGTCTGCTCCATGTCGACGCCGCGCAGGAACCACGTCTCGGCTTCCTGGTGGCGGCGGCGGGCTTCGGCCTCGTCTTCCTGAATGCGCGGGGCCGGCAGAGAGATGAGCCGTTCGAGGTCCGCTTCGGCAAAGTCGAGCAGCAGTTGACCGCTCTCGGATTCCATCTTCTGATTGCCCACCTGCACCCGGATGCGATTGCCTTCAGAATAGAGGCGCACTTCGGTGAGTGGATCGGCCGAACCCTGCAATTTCTTGCGCACGGCCACCACGGCGCGCTGGATCTTAGCCACGGGAAGCTTGGCCTCCTGAAGGCGAATCAGCGTACGCAGAGCGATAAGCCCATGAAAATGGTAGGCTTCGGCGGGTTTAACTAACCCGAGTTCCTCCCACTTCCGAAGCTTGCGCTCGGTGATGCCTAGCATGCGAATTGTCTCAAGCCGCGTGTATTCCTGCTTGGCGGCGTCAGCCAGGGCTGGCACGATGCGATTTTAACACGCGGGCGGGTCAAAACTTGCGTTGCGCCGCGTATTCCCGCTATAAAAGGGTATCGACGCAAAGCCCGCAATCGTTATCGGTGGAGGCATCTCCGGCCTCAGCGCCGTTTGGTACCTGCGCCAAAAAGGGATCGCCGCCACCTTGGTCGAGCGCCAACCGCGCCTGGGCGGCGTGATCGGCACCGATCGCGTCGAGGGTTGCCTGATCGAAGCGGGTCCCGACAGCTTTCTGGCCGCCAAACCCGCCGCGCTGGAGTTGATCCGCGAGCTGGGGATGGAAGCCGACGTGATTGGCTCAAACGACAGCCGGCGCATCACGTACATCCTTCGCAAGGGGCGGCTAACGCCGATGCCCGACGGGTTGATGATGATGATTCCGACCAAGGCTTGGCCGATGATCAAGTCGCCACTCCTCGGATGGGGCTCAAAGTTGAGGATGGGCCTTGAACTGTTTCGCCGCCCGTCGACGCATCCGGATCGGTCGGTCGCCGATTTCGTGGCCGATCATTTTGGCCAGGAGGCAGTGGATTACCTGGCCGAGCCGCTGCTGGCCGGCGTCTACGGGGGCGATCCAGCCACGCTCAGCGTCAACTCGACATTGGCGCGGTTTGTCGAGATGGAACGTGCCACCGGGAGCTTGTCACGGGCGACGCTGCAAGCGCCGAAACCTGCCGCCGGTTCTTTGTTCAAGACACTGAAGGGCGGTATGGGCAGCCTGATCGATGCCCTGCGGCCTCACGTGGCGGAAGTTGTGCAGGGCGAAGCCGAAGCGGTCGAAGTGGGCCGTGTTCGCGTGAATGGCGAATGGATCGCAGCCCGGCAGATCATTCTGGCTTGCCCGGCATACGAAACCGCGCGCCTGATTGAGCCGCTTGAGCCGGTGGTGGCCGGGCTGCTGGGTCAGGTCGGCTATACAACATCGGTTACGATGGCCTTTGGATTTCGGCGGTCCGAGTTGCAGCATCCGCTCAACGGATTCGGCTTCCTGGTACCACGGAAGGAGCGCGGCGCGTTGGTAGCCTGCACTTGGGTTGGGACTAAATTCGATCACCGCGTGCCCGATTCGCATGCGCTGCTGCGTTGCTTTCTTTCGGGTGACGCGAGTGCCGATGCAGTGCTGGCCGAGTTGAAGGGCATTATGGGGTTTGCCGCCGATCCGATTTTTGTCCGCACTAGCCGCTGGCCCCGATCAATGGCGCAGTACGCCGTGGGCCATGCTGATCGGATTGGCGAAATCAGCAGGCGGATGAAACAGTACGCTTCCGTACACTTGATCGGAAATGCATACGAAGGAATTGGGATTCCCGACTGTATCCGATTGGCAAAGCAGGCCGTAAATCGAATTACCGAACAACCTTAAACGCCACCGTTCCACCGCAGGTTGTACAATAGGGGGCAAGTCCATCGGCTATCCGTGCGAGGGCCGGGCGGGTTGTAGTCGAGGTTTCGTGGATCTCGTCCCGCCCGGGTATGATTGACTGGAGCGGTCGCTGTGAGTTACTCTGAAATGGTACTTCCAAGAAAGTTGTTAGATGGCTAATCACGTCTCCGCAGTTAAGGCTACCCGCCAAATCGAAACGCGCACCGCAGTGAACGGCGTTCGCCGCACCCGGCTTCGCCACCAGATCCGCGCCATGCGCCGCGCGCTTGAGGCGAAAGACCCGAAGCAGGCTGAGTCGCTACTGGCTCCGACTTTTTCACTGGTGGATCGCGCCGCCAAGTGGGGCATCATCAAGAAGAACACCGCTGCACGGTATAAGAGCCGTCTGCATACCCAGATGAAGAAGCTGGCCGCTTAGTTTTTCTTTCGCAACAGCATCAGAATCGCCATACGCCGGATCCCCTCGGGTCCGGCATATGCATTATTCGGTTCCTCTTTCTCTCCCTCCTGTTTCCTCTTGACAGATCGCCACTTTTGCACCTAAACTTCTCCTATCGATAAACGAGGTATCGAACATCAATGGGAAGCAACGAGCTTTTGCCGGGCACGCTTGCCATGCTGGTGCTGAAAACCCTGTCGCGCGGGGCGAACCACGGCTACGGCATTGCGCAGCAGATCCGATCGATCTCCTCGGACGCGCTGAAGATCGGGGAAGGCTCGCTCTACCCCGCGCTGCAGCGTTTGCTGGTGAACGAGTGGGTGGAGGCGGAGTGGGGCGTTTCGGAGAACAACCGGAAGGCGCGCATTTACAAGCTGACAGCGGTGGGACGCGAGCGGCTGGTGGAGGAGCGCAAGAGTTTCGACGCGATGATCGCGGCCATCGGACTGGTGATGGAGGCCTGAACGCCATGCGGCTTTGGAACAAGATTCGATCGGGGTTCGGGCGCGGGGTGGAGAACGATTTGGCTGAGGAGATGCGGCTTCATCGCGCAAGGCTGGAAGAACGCTTCCGTGCCGAGGGCTTGAGTGCGCGTGAGGCGCAGGAACGGGCGGCGCGCGAGTTTGGTCCTTCGGCCGGCGCGCTCGAAGACAGCCTTGCGCAATGGGGCTTCGTTTGGCTTAAATCGATCTGGACCGACGTTCGCTATGCGATGCGTGCGCTAAGGCGCAGCAAGACATTCGCAGCCACGGCGGTGTTGACGTTGGGCGTGGGGCTGGGGCTGGCGTCGGTCGCCTTCACGCTCTTCAACGCTTACGTGCTTCGACCTGTTGGCGCGGCTGGTGCTGGACGGTGGGCAGCGGGTTTTCTTTGCGACGATCTCGCCGGAGTTCGCCAAGCTGATCCGGTTGCATTCGCTTGAAATCGACTACCGGGTGTTCGTGTTTGCGCTGGCCGCAGCCGCCGTGGCGGCAGTGGGCGCGGCGTTGTTGCCGGCATTGCAGTCGACGCGCATGGACATGGTGGCGGCGTTGCGGGGTGAGTTCGGGGGCGGCGTACGGTCTTCGAGGTTGCGCGATAGCTTGGTGGTGGCGCAGGTGGTGGTGTGCGTGGTGCTGCTGGTTTGCGGCGCGTTGCTCTACCGGCGGGCGGCTGTATTCCAAGCGCTGGATCCGGGGATGCGGCCGCACGGCGTGGTGGATGTGAATCTGCCGGAGCGGCACGCCGAAGTGGCCGAATTCCTGCGGACGGCGCCTGACGTGGAAGCGGTAGCGGTAGCTGCGCGCGCGCCGTTTTATGGCAGCTTGGATCGGACGATGGTTACGCCATCGGGACGCACCAATTCCAGCACGACTGAATTCAATTTCGTTTCACCGGAATATTTTCGTGTCTTCGACATCGAGTTGCGGCGAGGACGCGTGTTCACCGCCGAAGAAGCCCGCATCGAGGCGCCTGTCGCGATTGTGAACGCCGCCGCCGCGCAGGCATTCTGGCCGGGTCGGGATCCTATCGGCAAGACCATTAGCGCCGTGCAATCCAAGGAGAGATTCCTGCAGAACCTGCCAGCCGGATATAACCAGATCCAGGTAGTGGGCGTGGCCCCCAGCACCCTTGACGGTCCGGTGTTTGCTGAGGCGAACAGGACTTGCATTTATCTGCCTGCGGCGCCCACGGGGCGAAACGCGAAGAACGTTTTGGTGTTGGTGCGTGGAGACGAAACACGCGCGCTCGACAAATTGCGCCGCGTTATTATCGGTCGCTGGCCAACGCTCAACGCCGAGACGGTGCCAGTGAGCGCGGTGTTGGCCCTGCGGGTTTACCCGTTCCGCGCGGCGGCTTGGATTGGGTGGATGCTGGGTTTGGTGGCGATGGCACTAAGTGTCTCTGGGATGTACGGCGTCATGTCTTATCTGGTCAACCAGCGCTCCAAAGAGTTCGGCATTCGCGTGGCGCTGGGGGCTACCGCGACGAACGTTGTCGCACTGGTGCTGTGGCGGAGCATGTGGCTCACCGGACTCGGTGTGACGATCGGGGGCGGATTTGCAGCGGGCGTGGTCCAACTGTTGCTGTGGTTCAGCGCGCGTGCTAGCGTCAGCTTGCTGGCTTGGGACAGCATGGCTTTGTTCATCGGATGCGGGGTGGCCGCGGTGGCAGCCATCCTCGCGGCGCTGGGTCTGTCGAGCCGGGCTGGGCGCACCGATCCTAATGCAATTCTGCGGGCGGAGTAAGAAAACTAAGTAACACGGCTCAGGCTGGAAAGGGAAAAAACCCGGCTCCTCCGCTTTTCGCTCATGCGCTTCGATTCGGCGGCGATAAGCGCAAAATGACCTAGCGAGGCGTCGCACAAGCGGCCCGAATCCAACCGGTCATCGAAACAAGGAGCCGCATGAATCGTCTTCAGAAGAGCACATTGTCTTTTGTGCTGTCTGCCGCCACGCTGCTGGGCGGGCAATCGAAGAGTGTCGAGGAGTTAACCCTCACTTCACCGCTGATCGTTTTGGGGCGCGTCTCAGCCGCCGGAAGCTACGCCGGGGCCGATGGCGAGATTTACACCGATGTTTCGGTGACTCCCGATTCGGTGTTGCAAGACGCGACGGGCGCGGCCGATGGTCCCGCCGAAATTCGCTTCACGGTCAAAGGCGGAACGATCGGCGATCGAGTGGTTTATTTTTCCGATTCACCGCAGTTCACCGCAGGCGAGGACGTGGCGATTTTTGGCGACGCCGCCACAGCGCACTTCGACAAATTCACGCTTGACCCGGTGCGCGGTGCGGAGATCTTACGCCAGATCGGGCAAGCGCGCGAAGACTCCGGTGACCCTCTTCCGGCGAGCCGGTTGGATCGTGCGCGGGCGTTTGTGCGTCAAGCGGACCGCTCCGGCCGGGAACGGGTAGGCGAGATTGAGTTGAATGCGGTTTCCTGCTCAGCCTATATGGGGCCGAAGTGGTCGACACCGGCCACTACGTACAGCTTGGCGGCGACGCTTCCGGCTGCCTGGGCGCCGGGCGTGTTGGCGGCTGCGCAGAGTTGGAATACGGGCGGGTCGCGCTTTGCCTTTTCGTTGAACGCGTCGAGTCCGCACTCGGTTCTGTTTGGCGATCTCGGCGCCACGGGCCCGCTGGCTTCGACGCGGGTTGAATACTATCAGTCGTCTCAACAGTTGGTGAAGTTCACGCTCACTTTCAACAGCCGGTATACCTGGACGATCACGGGAGAAGCGGGAAAATTCGACGTGCAGGCGATTGCGACGCACGAATTGGGACACGCGCTCGGTCTCAATCATCCGGCTGATACGACATGCAATAACGAGACTATGTGGGCCTCGGCTGCTGCGGGCGAAACCAAGAAGCGGAGCCTAGAGGCGGGCGACAAAGCTGGCGTGGTGTCGCTCTATGGATCGGCCACGGCGGGTTCGACGTCAGCACCGGCTCCAGCGCCAACGCCTGTTCCCGCCCCAGTCACTTTGACGAATTTCGCGCTGGTGGCGACGCGAGCAGTCGCCACTAAACCCGTGGTGTTGCTCTTTCAGGGCACGGGCATCGATCCAGCCAAGCTCCAAGGCGTGTTCACCGGAGGCGCGTGCGGCACGGCGGGCTGCATTGCGACTCCGTACTCTGCGTCTGAGCTGAATGCGGTTTTCATCAACTCCCTACCGGCTGGAGCTTATTCCGTAGCTGTCCGCAACAGCGCGACCGGCGCGCTCAGCGCAACGCGCACCTTCACCGTTAACGCTCAGTAGTTCTGTTTCGGGCCCATGCTACTTTAGTCGGTTATGTCAGGTTTTCCGAGAGTAGCGGCGCTCAAGAGCGTCGAGGTCTTCCAGGCTCGATTGACTGAAATAGGAGCGCCCCTCGCTTGCGACGCTGAGGTGCTGGCCGCACCCCATTCGCCTTTGGCCGCGCCGCTGGCAGTGGATGGCTTCACCGTTGGCAACCGCTTCGCGATTCATCCGATGGAGGGCTGGGACGCCGAAGCGGATGGTAAACCGTCGGACTTGGTTCGCCGGCGTTGGCTGAACTTTGGGCGCAGCGGCGCCAAGTGGCTGTGGGGTGGCGAGGCGATGGCGGTGGTGCATGAAGGCCGCGCCAACCCTCGGCAGTTGGTGATCGACGAGGCGAACGAAGAGTCGCTCAAATCGTTGCTCAGCGATACGGTGGAGGCGCATCGCGGCGAGTTCGGCAGCGCCGATGATCTACTGGTGGGCTTTCAACTCACGCACTCGGGCCGCTTCTGCCGCCCGAATCAATACAAGGTGACAGAGCCTCGCATCCTGTATCGACATCCGGTGCTTGACCGCAAGTTCGGCATTGCCTCCGACGACGCGGTGATGAGCGACGACGAGATTCGCCGGTCGATCGAACGCTTCATCGGGGCCGCGCAGATCGCGCAACGGTGCGGGGCGCATTTCGTCGACGTCAAGCATTGCCATGGTTACTTGGGCCATGAGTTTCTGAGCTCGCACAGCCGTCCGGGGCCGTTCGGCGGGAGCTTTGAAAATCGCACTCGATTCCTGCGCGAAATCGTCAGTGGGATTCGCGCCACCTGCCCTGGGCTGCGGATCGGCGTGCGGTTGTCGGCGTTCGATTTTGTCGCGTATAAGCCGGATCCGGCTTTGTCGACCGCCAAGAAGTTGGGGCCGGGAATTCCAGAGGACGCCGCGGGCGTCACCAGTGTGGACCTCGGCGAGGCGGCGCGATTTTTGGAACTCTGTGGCGCGCTTGGTATCCGCATGATCAATGTTTCGGCGGGCAGCCCTTATTACAACCCGCACATCCAGCGGCCGGCGTTGTTCCCGCCGTCAGAT
This sequence comes from Acidobacteriota bacterium, assembly GCA_043755595.1. GTDB lineage: Bacteria > Acidobacteriota > Terriglobia > Bryobacterales > Bryobacteraceae > VFZP01. The sequence goes on from JAYUSQ010000106.1 coordinate 73,829, forward strand.
GGTTATCAGCCGCCGGAGGATCCGTTGGTTGGATGCGTGCGTCAGATCGACGCGACGGCTGAGTTGAAGCGGATGTTTCCCGGCTTGGTGTTGGTTGGCACGGCGTACACGTACTTGCAAGACTATTTCGCGCACGTCGCTCAGGCTCAGGTCCGTCTCGGCAGAGTGGACGCCGTGGGTTTGGGCCGCATGGTGCTATCGTATCCGACGCTGCCAGCGGATGCGCTGCGGACGGGCATGCTGAACAACAAAGCGATTTGCCGGACGTTCTCCGATTGCACCACCGGCCCGCGCCATGGCTTGCGTAGCGGCTGTTTCCCGCTGGATCCGTTCTACAAGACCGTACCGGACTATAAGGAACTGCAACAGATCAAGGCAGGCGGGTAGTCCGGTTCAATTAGGCGGCTTGTTATGGAGAGAAGCTTTATATAGAATGGCTCTACATGCAGCTACTCCAAGGCACGCTGGATATGTTGGTGCTTCGTTCGCTTATTCTGGGGCCATTGCACGGGTACGGAATCGCGAAGGCGTTGAAATCCCAATCAGGCGAAGCGCTGGACATCGAATTCGGATCTCTGTATCCCGCCTTGAAGCGGCTGGAATTGAAGGGCTGGATCAACTCCAGTTGGGAAACGTCGGAGCATAATCGCCGGGCCAAATTCTATAAACTGACGGCGGCAGGGAAGAAACAACTGCGCGCCGAGCACTCCAAATGGACTGAGTTCGTCGCGGCTGTCGCCCGGATCATGGGGCCCGAGGAGACGGCGAAATGAGCGGATGGCGCCGGCTGCTGAATCTGCTTCCAGGACGCCGCCGCGCGGCCGAAGCGGATGTTCGCGAGGAGCTGGAAGCGCTGCGTGAAATGGCCGGTCCAGGGGAATTGGGGAATCTCACGCTGGCGGCCGAGGATGCGCGGGCTCTCGCATCGAGCAGAACTGGCGCTGAGGCTTGGTGGAGCTATTGCCGTCCGTGAGTCTTACCGCCGGCGGCGCGGTCGAATACTTCAAAGAGAGCGGCTTCACTCCCAATGCGGACCTTCAGGTCGAAGGCGAGGTGAAGGTAGTCACGGACATTACGTTCGCGGCTGCGGTGGCGAGCGCCAAAACCATCGCCACTACCATCAAGGCGTTCACTGCAGGCCCTCGCGGACCAACCTGCCTTGGGGCAATAGCTCGATGCGCGGCTGCGATATGCGGTGCAATTAAAGGCCGAGGACTGGCAGCTGAAGGCGGCCACCGATGGTTTGATGGCTGCGGCGGGCGCGGTTGACCGGGCGTTCGCCCCGGCCACGGGAGCCACTTCAGTCGATTTCATTGGCGCGGCCATCGCGCAATTGCAGGCAGCCGGTTACTCGGTCGACGGCGTCGTAATGAGCGGCAGCGACGTAGACAAGATGCGGATGTTGAAGAACCCCACTGGCGACTATCTCTGGGCACGGCCCAGTTCGTCGCTGGGCACGCCGGCGGTGGGGTCTGTGCCGCTGGTGATATCGCCTTCGATGCCTGCCGGCTCGTGGCTGGTCTGCGCTTTCGGGCAAGCCACCGTGCTGTTCTCGCGCCAGCTTCTGATAGTCGAGATCGCCTACGAGAACGAGGACGACTTCATTCCGAACGTCGCGTGCTTCCGCGCCGAGGAACGCATCGGTTTGGCAATTCCAGTTCCCGCCCGGCTGCTCAAGGGAACGTTCACACCTGCGACGGCATTGAGCGCGAACAGGAAATAAGGAAAAGGCCCGCGCCCTTCTCGGGACCACGCGGACGTTCTATGGATACACGCAGATCGAACAGGATCGAGTGTACGCCCTGCGCGCCTTCACAGCAAGGTCGAACTGATCGGGTCCAACGGCAACCACGTGCGCTACCTGCCCGGCGAATTGGCCCGCGCGATGATCGCACGGGATATCGTCGAGATCCACAACCAGAACGGCAAGGGGAAGTCCATCAAGTTTGATCGCGACGGCCAGCAGCCGCGCGAGCATGATCGGCCCGCCCGGTGACGGCATCGTCAAGGGCGTGAGGTTCACACGGCGGGAGGTGCTCGACGAAACCGGCACGCGTATCTGGTCTGGGCGCATCACCCGCGCGCGACGAATTACGAATGAGAGATCCGCCCGTTTACGGGGCAGCCTTCTTTGGTTTCCACTCACGGGCCAAGCGTTGGGCTTCTGCGACCTGGGCAGGCGTCATCTTGGCGGCGGTTTTGTCCCGCGTGTCTGCATACTTCTTCCGAAGGTCAAACGGCGCGCGCGAAGCGGCCAGACTGAACCACAAATGAGCTGTCACGTAGTCCTTCGGCACGCCGTCGCCATCGTCGTACATGCGGCCGAGGTTGAACTGCGCCTCGGAGAAACCCTGTTCTGCTGACTTGAGAAACCACTTTCGCGCTTGGGAGTAGTCCTGCAGCCCGCCTACACCACCGTCGAACATGATGCCAAGGCCGCACTGCGCAGTGGCATCACCCTGTTCGGCTGCCTTGAGAAACCACCCTCGTGCTTGCGCGAAGTCCTGCGGCCCGCCTTCACCTTTGATATACATTATGCCTAGGTTGTACTGCGCCATGGCGTCGCCCCGTTCAGCCGCCTTGAGAAACCACTTTCGTGCTTGGGCGTAGTCCAGCGGCCCGCCTTGGCCGGTGTAGTACATGGCGCCGAGGTTATACTGTACAATGGGGCCACCCTGTTCAGCTGAATTGAGAAACCACTTTCGCGCTTGGCCGTAGTCCTGCGGCCCGCCTTCACCTTTGCTATACATTATGCCGACGCTGAACTGCGCGCGGGCATCACCCTGTTCGGCTGCCTTGAGATACCACTTTCGCGCTTGGGCGTAGTCCAGCGGCCCGCCTTGGCCTTTGCTGTACATTATGCCGAGGTTGTTCTGCGCGCGGGCATGACCCTGTTCGCCTGCCTTGAGAAACCACTTTCGCGCTTGGGCGTAGTCCTGCGGCACTCCTTCACCTTTGTGGTACTTGAGACCGAGGTGGTGCTGCGCGGTGGCATCTCCCTGATCGGCCTTCTCCCTGATCTGATCAACGCCCTGGAAAGCCTGGCCGCGCCCGGTATCAACCAAGGCAAACAATACTATCGCTCCGATCTTGCTTCCACTCTTACTAAGGGCCATACAGTCGCGCATTGTCGTTTTCTGAACAACCCAGTGTAGCAACGGCTGGCTCGATGTGAAGGCTCACGGCTCATCTAACCGTGTAATCGGTGTGGGGACTACTGTTTTTTGAAGTGTCTAACAACGACACAGATTGCCACTCCGCGCTGGGTATGCTTAGAATGGCGAGAATGCTGACCGAAATTTCAACTGCATACAGTCTCCTGAAGGGAGCAACCGAGCTCACAAAGGGAGCCATCCAATATTTCAAGGACAAGAACGATGGCGAGGGACGCACCCAAGTGGCCGAGATATTCAACATTATCGCCGACCTGAAGATGAGTCTCTATGAGGTTCAGGAAAAGTACGAGGCTCTTGAAAAAGAGAACGCTCAGCTTCAGGAGGCACTAGCAATAAAGGGAGACGTAATTGCACTGTTAACTGCCTATTGGCTGAGCGTGAACACAGCGGACGGCGAAAGGCGAATCGACGGCCCGTTCTGTCCGGCATGCTACGACATAAAGAAGCAATTGATACGTCTCTACTACCACTCCTACGCTAGTGCGGGATACGTGTTTAAGTGTGGAGTCCATCAGGATCTCTCCCTGGCCATTTGCAAACCGAATTGGCCGAAGGAAGCTTTGATGGGACTGCCAGGTTGAGAGCCGCGCCTCAAATGAAAAACCCTCGCGTTTCCGGGAGAGTCGATGTTGCGTTGAATGCCCCGTTTTCGCGTTCAGAGCGGCTCTAGCGCGTTCGGGCGGCGTGGTCGCGAAGTATCACCACCCCCCAGGGCAGCGTGAGGTCACGCCGCCTTCTTCCGCCTGCCGTCGATGATTGGCAAAGGGGGCGGCTCGGGGAGCGCCAGCCTGATATCTGGGCAAAAACCTGCAAGCCGTGATCAGGGTCGTTCATGCCGTGGTGCTGAAACCGCTCCCGTTCCCGGAGGCGGACCGCCTGGTATTTCTGTGGCAGAAATTCCCCCGAAATGCCCGATCCGATCGGTCCGCGCATGCCGACACCACGCATTGTGTATGAGGAGTGGCGGCGCCAGGACGGCATTTTCAGTGACTTGGCGGCATACAAAGAAGCGCCGCTCAATGAAGCGGGCGTGACGCGTCCACGGACCATATCCACGGGCTTTGCTTCGACGAACCTATTCTCATTACTTGGGGCGAACGCATCGATCGGACGGCTGTTCCGGCCCGATGAAGAGCAAAAGGGCAAAGACCGCGTGGTGGTTCTTTCGGATGAATACTTCGCCCGGCGCTTTGCGCGCGATCCGGCGGCGGTCGGCGGGTCGATCACGCTGGGCCGTGACGATTACACGGTGATTGGAGTGCTGGCTGGCCAATTCCGCTTGAGCGGCGTCTACGAGGGCGACTCTCAAAGGAAGCCCGAACTCTGGCTGCCCCTATCGCGATTGTGGAATCGTCCTGCCGATCACGCGGCGTTTCAACTTTTCGTGATGGCGCAGTAATCATTCCGCGGCAAGCGCGGCGGGGATGCCAGAACGATAACTCGGAAATTGTAAGTTGACTCCCAAGACATTTCGGATCGCACGGCCATCCACACGGCGGTTGGCGCGGCGGGTATCTTCGCCGGGCAGACCGGGCTCCGGTGGCGGTACGGGCAGAGTCAGCAGCGCGCAACAGAACCGTGTAATGTCGATGGCGCGCGCGGGCTCGTCATCGGCCACCGGGTAGGCGCCGGTCAGATCCGAGAATAACGCCGCGTCACTCAGCGCGGCCAAGTCGTCGACGTGAATGCGGCTGATGTAGTTTGCGCCCTCGCCCCAGTAGCGGTGTTTGCCCTCACGCAACGAAACATGAACGCCTCTCCGTGGGCCGTAGATCGCGGCCGGACGCAGGATGAGATGATTCGCGCACACTGCCGCAACATCGCGTTCTTCGTCCACTCGCGATTGTTCACGTGCGTTCCTCGGCGCGATGGGCGTCGATTCGTTCACGTTGAGTTGATCGCCATACACGCCCGTTGTGGACAGATACACCAGCCGGGCGGCGCCGTGAATTTGAGTGGCGAAGGGCACGGGCAAGGAGTGCAGAACACGCGTGCCCGGCTCGATCGGCAAGGGATCGCCGAAGCGGATCGCCTGAACGCCTTGGAGGTACTGCAATTTTTGAGGCTCACGGGAAGCAGCGATGACACGCTTCCCACGGGCCAGGAGGCGGACTGCCACGCGCACGCCGGTATAGCCGCAACCGAGAATCAGAATCGGCGCGCCACTCATGCCAACCGCAGCAGCGTCTGCCCTTTCTTCTTCGACAGCCGCTCCAGACGCTTGGTAAGCTCCGGGCTTGGGTCGAGACCGAACGCGGTCACGGTGAATTCAAGCGCTAGCGCGTAGTTTCGTTCACGATGTTCGTAGTGTTTGGCCAACGCTTCGAGCGCCGCCACGCGATGCTCGTTACGGATCGTGGCGAGTTCGGACAACAACGCCACCGACGCATCGAATGCGCCGAGCTTTTTTTCCAGCTGCGCGAGGTCCCACATGGTGCGATACATCAGGTCGTCGCGCAGCGGCCTGCGGATCGCTTCGCGGTACAGATCGCGTGCACGTTCCAACTGGCCGGCTTGCTCAATCCAACGGCCCAGGCCCAGGAACTCCGCGGCATGACGGAGTTCCGCCGCGCCACCGGATTCGCGGAAGGCCCAGGGCACGATGCCGGTGAGACAGGCGAGAGAAACGATGTCGAGCGCGTTATGCGAGAACACCGGGGCCAAGCGCGCCGCGCGATGGGTGCGCACGTAGTCGAAATAGATCTCCGGGATCTGCGCGCCCGGCACATCGCCTTCCCGCTCATGGCCCAGGATTCTGTTTTCGAGCTCCATCAGCCGGCAGCTATCAAAACGGAAACGCCACAGGCGGCGTGCGCCGTAAAGAAGATCGAGGTGCGCGAGCCGAGCAAACGGCGGTCGCGCGCGCGCCAAACGATAGCGGGTTTCAAGCAACGGCACGTCGAAACTCTTGCCGTTGTAAGTGACCAGCACCTGCGCGTCGGCCAGCGAATCGGCCAGCGCCGCCAGCGCGCTTGGCTCTTCGGGAAAGTCGCGGAGGAAAAATTGGCGGACGTGAAAGCCGTCGGCGCGGATGCGGCCGACACCCACCAGAAAGGCGCAGGTGCCGGCGCCGCCCGCGAGTCCCGTCGTTTCGGTATCGAGAAATGCCCAGCTTTCGGGAGGCGCATCGGTGATCGCATCTTCGGAAATCTCTCGCAGCAAATCGCCCGGCAGTTCTTGCAACCGTGAGATCTCCATGGAGCCGTGACGCTGCCAATGAGGCCATAAACGCTCGGTTTCGAAGTGTTTTCCGTGCGCCGTTTCCACTTCGCGGCCTTGGATGAATCGGTCGAGCGGTTCTTCAATGGCTGCACGCGCGCGGTCTTCGGCCAAGCGATCGTCGGTCCGCTTGGCGGCTGCGGCGATTCGCTGGCGCAGGTCCGCAAGTTGGGCTTGGAGGTCGCCATGAGGTGCTGGTTGCATTCGCCTTTTCTTTGCCACTATAGCGAATTGCGCGCCATCGCGCGAGAATATGAGACTAGCTATGGCCGATCAAAATAACGATTCTGAAAAGAGCCCGTTCGACTACGCGCCGAGTTGCAACCCGGTCGCCTATAAGAACGTGCCGTTCCTTGAGAGCAAGACGGGGCGGAGCATTCGCATCCTCTCCGAATATCTGCACCCGCTACAGCACTTCCGCAATGAGCGCGTTCACGACACGGTGGTTTTTTTCGGATCGGCGCGCATCAAAGAGGAAGGGCCGATGTCGCGGTACTACCAGGAAGCGCGGCAATTGGCGAAACTGGCGACGCAATGGTCAATGAGTTTGGAAAAGACCAAGCGGCGCTTTGTGGTGACCACCGGCGGGGGTCCAGGCATCATGGAGGCGGCCAATCGCGGCGCCTATGAAGCGGGCGGCAAGAGTGTGGGCTTGAATATCGGGCTGCCGTTCGAGCAGCATCCGAACCCTTACATCACCCCGGACCTTTGCTTTGAGTTTCACTACTTCTTCATGCGTAAGTTCTGGTTCGCATATCTGGCCAAGGCGTTGATCGTGTTCCCGGGCGGCTTCGGCACGATCGACGAACTGAGCGAACTATTAACGTTGATGCAAACCCGTAAGCTTGAGAAGAAGATGGTGATCATCATGTACGGGTCGGAGTTCTGGAAGGAAGTATTGAACTTCGATGCGCTCGTCAAGCATGGGATGATCAGCCCGGAAGACCTTGGGTTGTTCCAGTTTGCCGACGACCCGGACGGGGCCATGAAGATCTTACGCGACGGGCTGACCAAGCACTACCTGCAACCGAAGGCACCGGCGGCGGCCGAGGAAGAGACACCGGCAATCAGTAAGTCGCGGGTGTAACTGTCATTGAAGAAGTTTCGTCTTGAGCTAAGTTTCGCAGGGCTAACCGCGCTCTGTGTCTGGGCGTGGAGCTCGGGCCATTTGCTCAGCGGCTTGTCGCTCGGGCTCGCGGCGATTGTAGCCGGCGGGATCGTGCTGGTGCGTTGGGGACGGGTGGTGTTGCACAAGGTCATCTGGCACCTGCGGGACCGGCTCATCGTAGCTTACATCTTCATTGCAGTGATCCCGATTGCGGTGATCGTATTGGCGGCGCGGTGGGTGGCGATCGACTTGGGCGGGCAGGTCGCCGTCTATCTGGTCAATACCGAATTGGAGAGGCGGGTGTCGAGGCTGGAGGAAGTGGCCAAAGCGCTCGTGCAAGTTCCGGAATCGCGCCGTACGGCGATGCTGGATCAGATTGGCCCGCTGTTTGAAAGCCGGTTCCCGGGGCTCCGCGTGCAGTTACTCGAGGGCGTGGGCGATATGGGGCCGTCGGGCGTTGTGTCACGGCAAGAGCTTTTGTACATTCGTGCGCGCGCGGCGGATAAACAGAGGCGGGTGGTCTTGTTGGCTCCTCTAAACCGGGATGCCCTCGCCTCGCTAGCGCCTGGATTGGGCCCGGTCTCCATCATTGGGCTGGCGACGGCGAGTCCATTGAAGCTGCATGATTCGCCCGTGGACTCGGCCGGAGTCGATCTGCCACCGCCGGACAACCGTTTCGATGTGGAGCTTCGCTGGGCGTCGCAGATTCCGGTGGCCGATTTTGACGACCCTTCGCGCACGCAACGAGCGCTGCTTGTCGTGCGGTCGCGGGTATCGGCACTGCTTCGCACACTCTTCGACGCGGCATCTACCGGCGAAGCCGACTTACGCAACGACATGATACTCGCCGGTGTTTTGCTGTTGTTGGCGCAGGTGGTTTCGGTTTATATCGGCGTCAGTGTAACGCAAGCGATCACGCTCGCTTTCAACGGATTGTATGAAGGCACGCAGCGCGTGATGCAAGGCGATTTTTCGCACCGGATCAAGGCCCGGGGGGACGATCAGATTGCCGAAGTTACTAACTCATTCAACCGGATGACGGGTAACATCGAGCGGCTGCTGGAGGTAGCAAAGGAGAAGGAGAGATTTGAGGCTGAGTTGGCCGTGGCGCGTCAGGTACAGGATCAACTCTTTCCGCGCGATGTTCCAGCGCTGGGGACTCTTGAACTTCGCGCCGTGTGCCACCCGGCCCGCATGGTGTCCGGGGATTACTACGATTACCAGCCTCTGGGCGGCCCGAAGACGGCGCTGGTGCTGGCCGATGTGGCGGGCAAGGGTGTCTCGGCGGCGCTCCTTATGGCGTCGCTTCAAGCCTGCGTCCGGATGCAGGTTCACACCCTGCGCACCAATCCAGAGAACGCGGCCTGCACAGCGAGCCTGGTGTCGCACATCAATCAGCAACTACATGCCAGCACGGCGGCGGAAAAGTTCGCGACCTTTTTCCTGGCAATATATGATGACGTGACGGCGGAGCTGACTTACACCAATGCGGGACACCTGCCGCCCATTCTCGTGCGCAACGGAAACGCCACGCTGCTCGACGTGAATGGCATGGTGGTGGGCGCGTTTTCCTTCGCGAAATACAACGAGAGCCGGTTGCAACTGGAACCCGGCGACCTGCTGTTTGGCTACACCGATGGCGTGACCGAAGCTGAGAACGAGTTCGGTGAAATGTTCGGCGAAGAGCGGCTGATCGAGGTGCTGCGGCAGGCGGCGGGTCATGAAGCCGACGCCATTTTTCAGGCGGTAGCGAAGGCCGTGAACCAATTCAGCGGTTCTGCGGAATTGCAGGACGACATGACGATGATCCTGGCCAGGCGGAAAACATGAACCTGGGCGAGCATCCCTTCATGCGGCGGCTGACGACCATCGCGCTCCTGGTGGTTGGCGTGGTCATCTTCGGCACGCTCGGCTTTATCTTCATTGCGGGCTATCCACCGTTCGACGCGCTCTATATGGCTGTAATCACCATCGCGGCGGTTGGCTACTTCGAAGTTCATCCGCTCTCGCCGGCCGGCCGGGTGTTCAACATGTTTCTCATCCTGTTTGGAGCCAGTATCATGGTCTACTCGATGAGCGCCATCACGCAGACGGTGCTGGAAACCGAGTTTGCAGACTTGCTGGGACGGAGGCGTACCAAGAAAATGATCGATTCACTCAAGGACCATTTCCTGGTGTGCGGCTTTGGCCGCGTAGGCCGTGCGGCGGCGATAGAACTCCAGCGAACCAACGTGCCGTTCCTTGTCATGGACCGCAACCGGGAACGGGTGGACCGCGCCATGCGCTCCGGCATGCTCGCTGTCTTGGCGGATTCCACGAATGACGACATGCTGAAAGAGGCTGGTATTACTCGCGCGCGCGGTCTGATCGCGGCGCTCGCCACCGATGCCGACAACTTATTCTTGATCCTCTCGGCCAAGGCGCTCAATCCGAAGTTAAAGGTCGCTTCGCGCGTGGCGGAGGAGGCGTCGGAGATTAAGATGCGGCGCGCCGGGGCCGATGCGGTGTTCATGCCGTACTCGATGACGGGTTATCGGCTGGCGCAGTCCATTCTGCGCCCGCATGTGTTTGAGTTTCTCGACGTAACAGGCACGGCCTCGACGATGGGGCTCAACGTGGGCATGGATCAGGTGGAGATAGTAGCGGGGAGCCCGATGTTGAGCAAGTCGCTACAAGACTTGCAACTGCGCCGGGACCTGGGAGTGATTGTATTGGCGATCCGGCGCGCTGACGGTGCGATGCAGTTCAATCCGCCAGCCAACGCGGTCATCGCGGTGGGCGACACTTTGATCGTGATGGGCGATTTCGATTCAGTGCGCAAACTTGAACAACTGGTGGCGGGAGAAAACTGATCGATGCGTGTATTGACGGCGGCGGAAATGCGCGAAGTGGACCGGGTCACGATTTCGCTCGGCATAGCCGGACCCTTGCTGATGGAGAATGCGGGGCATCGCGTGGTGGAGTTTCTGGCGGAGCGCTTTGCGCCGATCGACCGGCAACGCATCGTGATTCTTTGCGGCAAGGGCAGCAATGGCGGCGATGGGATTGTCGTAGCGCGCCAGTTGTTCACGCGCTTTGCGCCCGCGTCGCTTGACGTGGTGCTGGCCGAAGCGCCGCCTGAGAATCTACGGAGCCTGGAAGCGTGCGGGTTCACATCGATCCATCGTGAGATCGCGCCCACGATGCGAGCGGCGACCGTTGTGATCGACGCGCTTTTGGGCACGGGTTTGTCGGGACTACCGCGGCCTCCGTATCTTGATTTGATTCATCAGGTGAATACCGGTTTTCGCGCAGCGCGCATCGTGGCCATGGATATTCCATCCGGCATGCACAGTGACACCGCGGAGACCACTTGGCCGCATGTGCGCGCGCATCATACGGTGACGTTCACGGCGCCGAAAGTGGGGATGGTGCTTGAACCCAATGCTTCCGCTTGCGGTGAGTTGGTGGTTGGCGCGATCGGTTCGCCCGATTCGATTCTGCCCGCCCACACGCGATTGACCAGCCCTCGTGATATTGCACGGCTGTTTGCGCCGCGACCGGTGACAGGGCACAAAGGAACGTTCGGACACGTATTGGTGGCGGGCGGCTCGCCAGGCAAAAGCGGCGCGGTGACGATGACGGGGCTTGCAGCGTTGCGGGCGGGTGCAGGGCTGGTGACAGTGGCAAGCGATGCTTCGACGCTATCCAATGTGGCGGCGCACACTCCCGAGTTGATGACCGAACCGCTCGACGAGCGTGGATTTACGGCGCTGGCCAAGGGCAAGCGAGCCGTCGCGCTTGGGCCGGGGTTTGGAGTTTCGTCCGCCAAACGCGCGTTTCTGGAACGAGTCATCGGCGAACTCACTATGCCGATCGTCGTCGACGCCGATGGATTGAACAACCTCAGCGGAGCGGCTCTCCCGCGGCGAGCCAATCTCATCCTGACACCGCATCCGGGCGAGATGGAGCGTCTCACCGGCCACTTGCCGACATTAGACGAGCGGCTGCCGGCGGCTCGGGCGTTTGCTCAAGAGAACGGAGTCACGCTTGTGCTGAAGGGGCGCAATACGCTGACCGCTCTGCCGGATGGCACGGTGTGGATCAATTCGACCGGAGGCCCCGCGATGGCGACGGCAGGCTCTGGGGATATTCTCACGGGTTTGATCGCCGGGCTTGTCGCGCAGTTTCCCGATGCAGTCGCACTCGCGGTGGTCGCGGCCGTTTGGCTGCATGGACGCGCGGGTGATTTGGCGGCGGCGGAATTGGGCGAGAAATGCGTGATCGCGACCGACCTGCTGCGATATCTTCCGCAGGCGATGAAACTGACATGAAACGTATTCACTGGATTTTGTTGGCGGCCTGGGCGGCGGTGTTGGCTTGGTCCGGTTATGAACCGCACGACCGGTTTACCTGGGTGCTGGAAGTGATTCCGGCCTGGATCGCGCTGGCGATTTGCGCCTGGTTATTTCCTTCGCGCCTGCGCTTCACGACGCTGGTGTATGCGATCATTTGCGTGCATTGCATGATTCTCATGATCGGCGGCAAATACACATACGCCGAAATGCCTTTGTTCAATTGGATCCGCGATCATTACGGGCTGGCGCGCAATTACTATGATCGCGTCGGTCATTTTATGCAGGGCTTTTCGCCGGCGATCATCGCCCGGGAAGTGCTGCTGCGGAAGCAGATCGTGCGTGGGCGCGACAGTTGGCTGCACTTCATCATCGTCTCGATCGTGCTGGCCTTCAGCGCCGTGTATGAGTTTGTCGAGTGGTGGGTGGCGTTGTTGACGGGTGAGTCCGCGACGGCGTTTCTGGGGACGCAGGGTGACCCTTGGGATACGCAGTGGGACATGTTCATGTGTACGTGCGGAGCGATTTTGGCTTTGCTGTTACTGCGTGGGGTGCATGACCGGGCGCTGGCGCGGCATCAGGCCGATTAGCGAGGGGCGAAAGCTGCAGCGAACAGCGCCGCCAACCCTTCGTCGCCCCGGCTCTTCACCAGCTCCGCCACACGATCTCGATGTTCCTCGCGAAAGCGGCTGGCGCCCAACGCGGTGATAGCGGCCCCGGCAGCTTCAGTGGGATCCCTGGCGATTACCGTCAGCAGATACTCGCCTGCCTCGGGAAGCGGTGAAGCGGCCAAAGTCAACAGCGCCGAACGGCGGACGGTCATCGGGATTCTTTGCCGGAGGAAAACGAGCAGCGCTTCCAAAGCTTCTGGATGCCGCGCCGAAGCTAGCGCTTCTGCCGCATCGCCACATAGCAATTCGTTCTCTGGACTTAGATACCGCGGCACAAGTTCAATGGACGCGGCGGGGGCAAGCGTCATCAGCGATAGCAGGCACTCACGCATCACGTCGGGATGCTCGTCGCCGGTCAGAGTTTTCAGGCGTAGCAACAGAGCGCTCTCGGGCTGCGCGACGCGAGCGACTGCGCGCACGGCGTCAAGGCGGGCTTGTTTGTCGGGGTCGACCAACACGCCGGTCAGTGAAGTGAGTATCTGGTAGGGCGTGAGGTCGGAGTCGACCAAGGCTAAAGCGCATTTGCCGCGTAGCGCACCCGCCGAGTCGGCTTGGCCGCCCCAGACCGGTTCGAGTTGAACGTGACGAAGTCCACGCAGGTAGGGAGCGGCTGGCCGAACCCCGAGTGTGTGCAGCGCCCCGATGAGAGCATTCTTACCCCAGCACTGCGGGTCGGACTTGACTGGATCGCGATCAAGTAACCGGTCGAAGGCCACAACCAGATCGGGCGCGAGGGATTGTAGCCCGAAGTGTTCCACCAGCGCGGCGGCCTTGGAGACATAGAATCCGCTTGAGTCTGCGAGCGCCTTGCGCAAGGGCGCTTCGGCCGACTTCGCATCGGCCGTGCGCCGTAGAGCAGTGAGGGCTTCGATTTTCTGTTCGAGACCTTTTCGGCTACCGCTCATTTCTACTCGTGGCGCAAAGCTTCGATCGGATTCACGCGCGTAGCTCGCAGAGTAGGCACATAGGCGGCCAGGCCGGCGATCGCAATGAGGATCGCCGCCGCGCCGGTGAATACTACGGGATCGCGCGCAGTCATCCCGAACAGCAGCGAACCTACGACCTGAGAACCGGCGTAAGCTCCGGCCAAGCCCAGCACCGCACCAATCCCCAGCATCACGGCCACCTCTCGCACCACCATGGAACGAACGTCGCCTCCGGTGGCGCCGATCGCCATACGAATGCCGATCTCGCGCGTCCGCCGCGCCACGTTGTAGGCCAGCACTCCGTAGAGCCCGATCCCGGCGAGCAGCGCGGCCAAGCCTGCGAAGCTCACCGTCAGTTGCGTCAACAACCGCGTCGCCGATAGATTTTCCTCCATCTGAGCCTCCATCGTTTTGATATCGATCGGCAGGTTCGGATCAAGCGATGAAACCGCGCGCCGGATCTGCGCCGTGATCGATTCAGGCGCAACAGCCGTCCGCAGATAGAAGTAGAGCGCAGGCATCCGCCGGTTCTGACGGTAGGGCAAGTAGTAAACCCGCCTGGATTTTTCGTCCAGTTCGCTGTACTTGCTGTCCTTCACCACGCCCACAATCGTCATGTCCGGTTTGCCGTTGCCCGAGGCGAACATCCTGCCGATGGGCTGCCCGTCTTTGAAATAGAACTTCGCGAAGGACTGATTGACGATTGCAACCTTCTGCGCAGTCTTCTTATCCGAGTTCGAAAATTCGCGGCCGGAGACGAGGCCGATTCCCATGGTGCGAAGGTAGCCGCCGCCCGTAAGCGAATAATAGGAGTCGTTGTCATCGTCGTTGGACGGCGTGAAGCCCTCAACTGTGATGTTCCCAGACCAATTGGCGCCGGCGATGACAGGCACCGATGTGGCCGAAACAAGCGTCACGCCGGGAATCGCGGCCAGGCGTTGTTCGAGTTGGTCATAGAACGCGGCGGTTTGCTCAGCGTTGTATTTGTTGAGGCTGGGGTCCACGGCAAACGCGACTAAGTGGTCGGTGCGTATGCCAAGATCGACGCGCGTGGCGTTGACGAGACTCTTGCCAAAGAGACCAGCCGTAACCAATAACATCAGGGAAACCGCCATCTGTCCGGTTGCAAGAGTTTTCCGGAAGCGATTGGCGGCGCCGCTGCCCGAACTCTGCCCGGATTGATCTTTGATCACCGTGGCAAGGTCGTGATTGGTCGATTGCAGCGCGGGGAATAACCCGAAGGCGAGGCCAGTCAACAAACAGAGAGCGAGACTGAACAGTAACATTCGTCCATCGAGATCTGTCGTAAGCTCTATCCCTTCAGACGGCGGAATCCGGGCAATAATGAGTCGCAAAGTAATTACAGCTACGCCCAGCCCGAGCACGCCACTGCACAAAGCGACGACCCACGATTCAGCGAGTAACTGGCCCACTAACTGACCGCGAGTGGCTCCAAGCGAAAGGCGAAGGGCGATCTCTTTGGCGCGCGCGGCTCCTCGCGCGAGTAGTAAGTTGGCGACGTTGGCGCAGGCGATCAGCACCACCATGCCAGTGATGCCCAGCAGAAGGTAGATCGGCGTCTGGGCGTTATTCCTGAAATTACCGCGCCCGTATTGACCCGGCTTCATGACAATCCGTTTGGCGCGCAGTTGCTTCAGGAAACCTACGCCTGGCGTTTTGTAAACCTTGATGTCCTCTTCCACCTGCGAAATGTACGGTATGTTGAGCGCGGTTTGGGCTTGTTCCAGGGACACTCCAGGCTTCAGGCGGCCGAAGACGGTCAACCAGTGCGATCGCCGGTCGTCTATATCGTCGCGCCCAGGCGTCATCTGAGCTTTCATCGCCATGGGGACGAAGACCTCGGGGTGCGCGCCCATCCGCTCATGTTCAAAGCCCGCTTGGGCGACGCCTATGATCGTGAGCGGGAAGCTGTTCACCATGATCGTTTGATTCAAGACAGCCGGACTGGCTCCCAGTTTGTTAGACCAGTAACGGTGGCTCAGCACGGCGACCGCATGCCCGCCGCGATTGAAATCGTCGCCAGGTTCCAGCAAGCGCCCCATCGCCGGCTTGACGCCCAACACCTGGAAATAGTTTCCGGTGACAAGATGCACTTCGCCCCTGATCGGCTGGTTGTTGTAGGACAGACTCGCGCCAAACATGCGGCTCCCCGTCAGGCCGGTGAACGACGTTTGCTGCCGCGCCAGTTCCCGGTAGACCGGAAGACTGAACACCGGTCCGCCACCTTCATCGTTGGAGACCGAACCCTGCAGCGGCCCGGGATGATAGACGAACGCCAGCCGCTCAGGCTCCGGCACTGGGAGCAAGCGCCAGAGTATCTGATTCATTGTGGAGAACATCGCAGTGTTGGCGCCGATTCCCAGAGCGAGTGAGACAATCGCGATCCCGGTGGTGACAGGCGTCTTCAGGAGGCTACGGATAACCTGACGGAACTGGGGCATGAGAAAATTATACGTATGTCCAGCCGGTTGGTTGCAAACAAAATACGCCTACCCGGACTTGGCGGCTCGAGTGTTGCGGAAGCAGAGCAAAAAACCGGCCATCGTTGCTGTCAGGACTAAGTTGAGCGCCGGCTCAATGCGAGGCAGGACCCGCGCAAGCCACTCTGGGGCGGAGCCGGGGTCAAACCACAACGGCAGAAAGACTCCAGCCGCTTGAATGAAACGCGCCGAACGCCGGGCTGATCGCCGGCAGCTAGCACTCGACTGCCCATGGCATAACCGTATAGATAGGCGGAGGGATCATCGCAGCAGCCCGTCAGTAGTATCGAAGTCTTGCCGGAAGCCAGATCGACAGATAGGGATGGAGCAGCGCCGGAAATGGCAGGGCCGGCGACCGGAGCTTCGCGGGGATGTCGAGTTCCAAGTGCTCCTGATTTCGCTCCACCTGGACTCGAAGCGTCTTGCCTGGAGGAACCGATGAAAAGGCGCGCACCCAATCTCGCGCAGTGCGAACCGGCCTCCCATAGATCGCCTCGCGATTCGCGGTACTTAAGGCGTCCCCCTTCCTGGAGAACAACCGGCAGACGAAATGTCGCCAGCACTCCGGCGCATCCGCCGTCACTGTGGCGACGTTCCAGAGCGGCAATAAAAGCACCATCGCCGCCAGCCACGATCTGAGTTCTGCCAGGAAGGGTCACGCCCGAGTTATCGGCCGCATACTCGTATCGATATTAGGCCCGCGCCAACAGCCAATCAAACACAAACGGGAACCGGGAGCTGTACTAACCCCCGGTTCCCGGCTGCTTAAGCGAAACACAACGAGCCGTCTTAATGGCTATGCGTGTCGGCGGCGATAGTGCTGATGGTCATGGTCTCGCCTTCCAGCGTACCGGTGACCTTGACCATTTTGCCAAGGAAATCCATCACTTTGTCGGCGTTGGCGATTTTGAGGACCTTCTGATCGGTTGACGTGACGAATACCGGAGCAGCTCCGCCCTTGACACACTTAGTCACACAGGCTTCATTGCCCTTGGCATGCTTGGCGCCGCAGCCGGATTCGGAGATAGCGCCAGTCCATTCCGCGCCCATTGCGCTGAGAGCGAACACTGCAAGAATAGCGATCTTCTTCATTGGGTAGTTACCCCTTTCGCGGAAAGTATAGCATTATTTATCCAATGGTTTTCAAGCCGTTGGGAGCCGTGGCGCGACCATTAGGGCTTGAGCGTCCTGAATGTCCGCTTCCTCTAGATCGGGATTTTCGGCCAGGATATCTTCGATGGATCGGCCCGCCGTTAGCTCGCCCACGATCATGCCGACGGTTAAACTCATCGGTGGCGGAACCTGTGGGGTCGTCTGCATCATTGTAGTGTAACGAATAGACCCGGCCCGATGCCTACTTTTTCAAGGTCTCGACCGCCTTTTCCAGGACCTCATCCCGTCCTGCCCGTATTCCGCGAATGGTAGGCGCCACGGGCACGTCCGGTAGCAGTCCGACACGTTGTAACTGGCGGCCATCGGGCCAGCGCACGTCATGACCGGAGAACGAGATCCGAATACCGCCCGGCCCGAAGAAGAAAGTGACGTCGCCGTTGGCTCCCGCGGTGGGTTCGCCGATAAACTGCGTGGCGTTCGCAGTCCGGTACATCAGCCCGCTGTGCTCGGACTGACTAATCGCGCGCTCATCGATCAGCATCACAGTGCGCCCCTTGTACATCGGCGCCGTCCCTCGCGGCGGCAACGTCCGTTCGAATAGCATAGTCTCCCCATTCCCGCGGTTCAATAGATTGCGGCGGAATTGGGCGTTCACCAGTTGTTCTGCCGTCGAGAGGCGCGGCGCGATCGACCACGCAGTCCCGCGAGGGTACCCGCGCATATCGAGAACGATCGCCTAAGTGTCTTTGAACTCCGTGAACATCGCGTCCACTTGGGCGTTCTCCAGCCGCACCAGATCCACGTAGCCCGTCTGGTCATCTAGCTTTCTATAAACCGGACCGTCCTTTTCGCGTAAAGCCTGGTAGTTCGACATTCGCCGTGGCACTTCGATGTCGCGCCGCACGCCCCCTTCGCCCTCCAGCGTGAGCCGCGCGGTTGCGCCTTCCGCACCCAGAGTGGCCGACGACATGGCGCGCGCGATTTTCGATTGCGGCGTCTGACGCGGCCACCAACGGCTTGAACTCTTCCATGCGTTCAAGGAAAGGCCGTCCGTCTAACGCGATGACGACGTCGCCGGACCGCACGCCCGCCGCCGCTCCGTATTTCCGACTTTGACGACCACTGGCCGCCCTTCCACCCATCGCGGTAAAAAGGGCAGAGGCGCGTTTCCCCAATGCTCGCTGAGCACTTTGCTGCCGACATAACAGTGCGTGTCGTTGGTTCGTGAAACCAGCCGTGCGATGGCCTTGTGATAGGAAACCGCATCCTTCGCGGCTTTGGCCTCGGCCAGCGCCGCAGGCAGCACGCCGCCCCAGTCTTCGCCGATTAAGTGCTTGTACGGGAAGAAGTATTCAAAGACACTCCAGACACGCAGCGCGCCTAACATGCGGCGCCCCTCGTTCGGGTACTGCTGGCCGGCGTAGGCCCTTTCAACGAAGGGCCGGAGCTGAAAACCGCGGGGGCGAGTTACCGGAGTGATGATCCCGCCCTTACGATCTCAAGCGCCGCCTCAAGCCCATCCTTCTCCACTTCGCGTTGCAGAACGAAACCGTAGGAACCGTCGGCGTGCGTGTATTCACTGGTGCGTATGACGGCCACCAGCCCCTCGATCAAAGGCTCAGAGGTTTGAGGAATGACCGCGCTATAGCGGTGTTCGCCTTCGAGCACGAACGCCACTTTGCCCGCAATTTGCAGTGCGATCAGCCCCGGCGGAGTATTCGTCCGTTCGCCCGCCACCACGGCGATTGGCTTGGCGGAACCGGTTGGCGATCCCGTGGCGCCCGCCTGCGCCAAGCTGCTGAGAGTGTGTTGGTAACCTCCGTATCCCCTCTCGGCAGCCTGCGGACTCGGGTAACCGGACCAGCTGCGCGCCACCGGCACAAGCCCCGGGGCCGAGTGCGTTGTGATTGAGTCCGACCAACGCCGGATGAAGGAGGGAGACGTCCGCGCGTCAATCACCAGCCCCTTAACATCTTTTTTCCCGAGTTCGGCCAACACGGCCGGCACGATTTTCTGGAATGGCTCAGGCCCACCAATGCCAGGTTCCAGCACGACGACATCCCCTTCGCGCCGGAACGATGGTTCTCGCGAGGCGGATCGACCGGGGTCGGGCGTCGCCCTCAAATATGTCGCGGGATCTCCCAGCGCGGCCAGCATGCCGCTAACAGCAGCACTATACTCTTCCTTCGATTGCGCCGCCAGGATTTTGGGCGCGGCACTGGCAAAAGCGCCGTCCCAGTCGATCTCTTTGCCTGCCAGCCACGGATGCGTGTAGTGAATGCGAGCCCATAACTTGCCGGCGGCGGTAAGCCGGGCCGTAGAGTCCTGGGAAAATGCGAGTGCTGCGAAGAGCGCGGACGCGAGTATCAGCTTGGGCATTCGCGTCATATGGCTACCTCATAACTTTGGCCGCTTGTAACTCAGCCACCAGCGCTTCCAGTTGCTTGACGATATACGCTCTCGCCACCTGATAGTTCTCACTTGGGGCAGGTGTGGCGCGCCAATCGGAAGCCTTGGCGCCTTTCGGCAACCACTCGGTCAGATTGGGGCCGAAACTGATTACCTTCGTGGCCGCCGATAAATCCTTGGCCGATACCTTCACGGGCTTGGCGGCCCCTAAGTCGATTCCGTCGGCGAGCAGGTTCTTACGCACTCCTGCAGCGATCTCGGCATCTGGAACGGTGCCGCGGGACACAACCTCCACGGCCAATCCCTTTTGCTTCGCGATGCGCTCAAACTCGGCTGCCGCGATGACGCTTTTGGCCGCGCCGTGTTCACATACAAAGACAACTTTCACAGGGGCGATGGTTTTCTGGCTCCATGCTCCGCCGGCGGTTAGCGTCAGCAAGGCGACAACTGAAAGTAATGTCCGGTTCATCGCTTGAGCGTATCGCATAGCGGATGAATGCGATAGGACCTACTCGCCCAGCAGCGACTTTAACTCCTGCACCTTCGTCACAATGTCACCGCGGTTGGCGTTGCGATATCGCTCGGGCAACAGCGCCTTGCTTGTACACTCAAGCACAGCCACCAGATTCTGTAACTCGATCTCCGTCGGATAAGACGCCGGAATGAAGTCGGCCAGCGCCGCGCTGAGATCCCCGGTATCCGGCGCAGGCTTATCGGCCAGCATCGCGCGCATCTTCGAACGCACCAGAATTGCCTCGATATCAGCCCCCGAGAGAGTACTGGCATGTTCGATGAAATGCTTTTCGGCGTCTGCGGCGGGCTCAAATTTTGTGCCGGTCTTCTTTTGCATCGCGCGAAACATCGCCAGCCGATCCTCGTCGGACTCCGGATAGAACAGCGCCAGATGCTCTTCCGCGCGGCCTTGCCGTTTCAAATCCACCGGCAGGAGATCGGGGCGGCAGGTGAGCAGAAACCAGAGCACCTTACCCCGATATTCGGTGTTGCCCATGAACTGCGCGATCTGCGCGAAGACTCGGTTGTTCACCCCGGAATCGCCTGAGCTTGAGCGATTGCCCAGTTGCGCATCCGCTTCGTCGACGATCACCACGATGGGGCTCATCGCCTTCAGCAACGACAGTAGCTTCTCAAGATTTCCTTCCGTCTGCCCCTGCCACATCGAGCGGAAGTTTTTCAGAATCACGGTGGGGATTCCCACTTCGCCGGCGAAGCAATTGGTCATGAAGGTCTTGCCTGTGCCAACCGGACCGGCAATCACGTAGCCCATGGGCAACGCCTCAGTACGGCCCTGCTTGATCAACTGCACGGCGTCCAACAGTTTCTGCTTGGCGGGCGTCGAGCCTGCCACCATCGACATATTCCACCTGCTCTCGACAAACTCCAGCATGCCCGCCGCTTCGGCTTCGATCAACTCTTTCTTTCTGGCCGAAAGATACTTCAGCGTGAGCGCTTGTTTGTTCCTTGCCGCGTGTAAAAGCAGACTCTGCAACTGGACCCGTTTCAGTCCAGACGTAAGTGCGGCTAAAGCGTCGGCGGTGACATCGGAGCCGGGCGGCAAGGGCGACTCTTCCAGTTGTGCGGCGGCAAACGAAGCGCGTTCGTCGCGGCCGGGCAAGGGAATCGCAATCGCGGCCACGCCGGGATGCTGCACCAGATCCTGGTTCAGTTCCACCATGCTCTCTGTCACCAAAACAATCGTCACGTCGGCGCGCAGAAAATGCGGGTTGTGAGCCCAGCGCTGCAAAATGACGGCGGCGTTGCGGTCGTCCGCGCTCATTCCTCCCGTGTCGCCAGCGGGCGCGATGGTTTCGGCGTAGTCGATAATTACGGCGATCTTCTTGCCATCATGCACACGCAGGCGGAGATAGTTATCCAGGAGATTCAGCACGCCATCGGGATTCCGCGGCAGTGCTTGTGAATAATGTGTGCCGTGAAAAGCATCGTAGCCGGACAGCGCTTGTCCGAAGTCCTTTTGCACTTCCGGTTTGGCGAACGAGATGCCGCCACCGCGATCGTAGGACAGCACCACGTCGCGTTGTCCGAACATCGCCGTTTGCAGAAATTTGCCCAAGGGCAGCGCCGAAACGCGCTTCTCGTCGCGAGTCAGCGGCGCGCCAGAGTCGTACGGCACCAAATCATAGATGTTGCCGTGCAAGATAAACATCGAGAACGCGCCGGAGTAATATTTTTCAGAGAGTTGGCGGGCCCAAAGAGGAAGAGGCTCCATATGAGACTCCAGACTAGCGCAACGGTTCCCTCAGCGCGAAACTTACTGAATGCAGCCCGTCATGCGACACTGGGAAGGCGATGCGACTAGCAGTTTTCTTCCTCGCGGTCATACCGCTGTTGGCCCAGGCGCCTCCCGGTGTGACGCCCGCCTGGGAGTTGAAAAAGCAGTTGGATGGATTGGTCTCGCAGGTGCGCCGCCTGGAGCCGCTGATGGGGCAGGTCAAGGCCCAGGATTGGGGCGCTGAAGGCTACCGTGAGCAGCAAAAAGGTGCGCAGGATCAATTGGAATACCTGGCCCGCTCAGCCACCGCGTTGGCCCGCGATCCGGAAAAGATGACGCTCGCGCTAGACGCCTTTCTTCGACTGGAGACGCTTGAGCGCATGCTCGATTCGCTGAGCGAGGGAGTGCGGCGCTATCAAAACCCCGCTCTCGCCGACCTCATCCAATCGGCGTTATCCGAAAACTCAACGCACCGGTCGCGGCTCCAGAGTTATCTGATCGAACTGGTCGCGACCAAACAGGACGAACTCCGAGCAGCCAATGAGGAAGCACAAAGCTGCCGCTCCGCCGCGATGAATCCCAATGGCCGCCGCCCCGCTGCCATCAATAACCACCCGAAAAAACCGTGACCACTCCTTTTCCGCCGACTCCCGAATCCTCGCCCGCCACCGTAACGCCCGCGGCCGCCGCGCCCTTGCCCTTGCGTTTTAGCTGCAGTATTTGTGGCGATCCATCGGGCGATATCTGCCACGCCTGTACCAAAGACAGTTGCTCGAATCACCTCTGCACACGCTGCTTTTGCTGCAGCGATTGTTGCCGATGCGAAGTCTCGCTGTCGAACGTACCCCATGTCTCCGGACCCGCCGCGCCCGGCCCTGCCGTTGGGCCACCCGCCTCGCCTCCCTTGACTGAAGGCGAATAAAAAGCGAAAATATCGGGCAATGCCCCGTGACCGACTTATCGGTATTGCGCGCTTGGCCCAAGCCGCGCCCGAACTGCAGCGCAAGAATTTCGCGATCTATTCGCAACTCTCCACCTTCAAACTCCTCAACCGTTGCGACTCTGAGCGGGTACCCTTCGACTGGACCATCAATCCATATCGCGGCTGCGAGTTCGGCTGCGTTTATTGTTATGCGCGGTACACGCATGAGTTCATGGAGCTGCGCGACCCTGTGGAATTTGAAACGCGCATCTTCGCCAAGCAATGGCATCCCGCGCAGTTCCGTGAGGATTTGCGGCGCACCGACCCGCGTGAGTCAATCGGCATCGGAACGGCGACTGATCCGTATCAGCCGGCCGAGCGGCGCTATGGACTGATGCGCTCAATTCTCGCGATACTGGCCGAAGAGCGTCCCGGCCGCCGGCGAATCTGGATCACTACCAAGTCAGATCTGGTGACACGCGACATCGACCTGCTCTCGACACTGGCCGATCGCGGCCACCAGGTTATGATCAGCGTCACTGTCACCACCACCGACACTGCGTTGGCGCGCCAATTGGAGCCCATGGCGCCGCGCCCGGACCTGCGGCTGCGCGCGGTGAGCGAACTGGCCAAAGCCGGCATCGCCACCGGAGTAGGTTACGCGCCAATTCTTCCGTTGATCAATGACCGGCGCCCACAGATGGAAGCGCTCGCCAGAGCAGTCTCTGAAGCAGGCGCGCAATGGCTTTGGGGCGGTGTCTTGTTTCTAAACTCTTCCGCCAAGCCTGTCTTCCTGGCTTTTCTCGAGCGCGAGTTCCCTCACCTGTTGGCCAAGTACAAACACCATTTCGCCGCGGACGCGTATTTGCGTGGCGACTATCCGGCGCGAATCGACGAACGGCTAGCCGGGCTGCGCGAGCGATACGGGTTAAAGGGGAGGGGCGTGGAAGAGTCGCACTGGCAGCAAGGGCGTCAGTTGCCGGGGGAGGACGTTCAAATGTCCCTGCAGTTCTGATATTCTCATCATTCGTATGAACCGCCGACAATTTGTGACCACCACCGCAGCGGGGGCTCCCGCGCTAGCCGCTGCCGCCGCAGCCCAGTCCACCGCGTCGCTGCCAAAGAATCATCCGGGGCTCGACTACAAGCCGGGCAAGGCCGTGATGATGCTCGGGTGTCAAAGCGGGCCGATGACTGACGATCGCATGAACTACTTCAAGCGGCATGGCGTCGACCACATCACCGGCTATCCGGAAACGATGCCGGGCGGCGGCTTCGATGTCGACTCGATGAAACGCCTGCTCGATCTGGCGGCGAAACACAAAGTCGCCGTCGAGATGATTCAGTTTCCGCTGCCCTCGTCGACCATTGAAAGAGCGCAGATGCCGAGCATTCTGCTCGGTAAACCGGACCGCGATCGCGACATCGAGAAGTGCTGCGAGATCATCCGCAACTGCGCCACGGTTGGGATCCCTGCGATCAAATATAATATGTCGATCCTCGGCGTGCTTACCAGCGGAAGCGAACTGGGACGCGGCGGTATCATCCAGCGGAGTTGGAATCTTGCCAAGGCCAAACAGGACCCGCCTCTCACCATTGCCGGTGAGGTGAACGGCGACTTGTTTTGGGAGCGCATTACGTACTTCCTGAAACGCGTAGTCCCGGTGGCCAACGAATACAAAGTGCGATTGGCTTGCCACCCCCACGATCCCGGCGTGCCGAAGTCTGGTTTCCGCGGTGTGGACCGCGTGCTGGGAACCGTCGATGGGTTGAAAAAATTCGTGTCAATCGAAGAGAGCCCCTATCACGGCTTCAACTTCTGCCAGGGCACGGTGAGTGAAATGCTGCAGGATCCGGGCAAGGAACTCGGCGACGTAATTCGCTACTTCGGCAAACGCCAGAAGATTTTCAACGTCCACTTCCGTAACATCAAGGGCAAGCGGGATAACTTCGTCGAGACTTATCCGGACGAGGGCGATGTCGATTTCGTCAAGATGATGATCGTCTACAAAGAAGTGGGTTATCCGTACATGATGATGCCGGACCACATGCCGCGGCATGCCAACGACCCGGGCGGGAAAGAGGCGTTCGCGTGGGCCTATGGCTATATCAAAGCGCTGATTCAGATGGCGCAGCGCACGTAAGCAAAGGCCCCGAGAGGCGGGGCGGAACAAATATATCTCTCGCTGTTCTAACAACTTCAGTCGGGCGGTCCTTGCATTCCGCCCCAGTTCCCGTATACTGCTGCTGAGAATATATGACGAACAACGCACTCCCGGTGAGCTGCAGCCCCAGTGTTGTTACTGGGATTTAGAACCTTCCTTCCCAGCACGTTCCCTCGCTAACTAACTCTAGCGGTAACAAAGCCATTATTTGTGCAAGGAGGATAGGTGTATGTTTACGTGGTTTTTTGGTATTTTTTTCTTGCCGATTGCAGCCGATGTCGCGCTGGCGATCGCTCTTCTGATTTTCCTGAACAGCTTTGTCAGTATCCGTGAGGACCAGGTGGGAGTCGTCGTCAAGCGATTCTCCGCCGGCCCCTCGCTGCCGGAAGGGCGCGTTGTGGCGCTGAACGGCGAAGCCGGCTACCAGGCCCGCCCACTCGGACCTGGCATTCACTTCCCGTATGTACCGTGGCAGTACAAGATCGAGAAGCATCCGCTTACCCGAATCGAGCAAGGTCATGTCGGGCTGGTGATTGCCAATGACGGCGACCCCACGCCTGTCGACCGCGTGCTGGCCAAGGTCGTCGATTGCGAGTATTTCCAGGACGCCGCCAAGTTTCTGCGGAACGGCGGCCAGAAGGGCCGGCAAAGCACGGTACTGACCGCGGGTTTTTACCGCATCAATCCGGTGTTGTTCAAGGTGATCCCTAATGTGCCAATCACCAAGATCGACTCCGATAAGATCGGGATCGTCACCGTCATGGATGGCGCGCCGATGCCAGTAGGGCAGATGGCCGCCAAGGCCGCTGCGGGGCACGACGATTTCCAAAGCCCCGAAGAGTTCATCAAAGCGGGCGGTTGCCGCGGGCTGCAGGAGCAGATTATCCTGGCCGGTAACTACAACCTGAACCCGTGGTTCTGCGAGATCGAAGAGCATCCGCTGTTTGAGGTGCCGATCGGTTACGTCGGCGTGGTAGTCAGCTTCGTCGGCGACGACTCGCGCGACATCTCCGGCGATCAGTTCACGCATGGCAACATCGTTCGGCGCGGCGGCAAGGGTGTGTGGGATGAGCCGCTGTATCCGGGCAAGCACCCGGTGAACTCGCGCATCATGAAAATCGAGTTGGTGCCCACGACGAACATCGTGCTCAACTGGGCGTCGGCGCGCACCGAAGCGCATAAACTCGACGAGAAGCTGAACACGATCACCGTGCGCTCGATGGACGGCTTCACGTTCAACCTGGACGTGTCGCAGATCATCAATATCGGCGCCACCAAGGCTCCCTGGG
Organism: Acidobacteriota bacterium; assembly: GCA_043755595.1. Taxonomy (GTDB): domain Bacteria; phylum Acidobacteriota; class Terriglobia; order Bryobacterales; family Bryobacteraceae; genus VFZP01. Next base: position 99,910 of record JAYUSQ010000106.1, read on the forward strand.
TTATTTCTCGCGTGGGCAGCGTGCGTAACCTGGTGAATCAGGTGCTTGAGCCGATTGTCGGCAACTACTTCCGCAACAGCGCGCAGAATTACTCGGTGCTGGACTTCCTGAGCAATCGCTCGGATCGGCAGAAGGAAGCGCGGCAACATATCAATGAGGCGATTCGCGAATACGACGTGCAGAGCGTCGACACACTGATTGGCGACATCACGCCACCGCAGGAGTTAATGCTGACGCTCACGGCGCGTAAGATCGCCGAGGAGCAACAGAAGACCTTCGTGACGGAAGAGAAGACGCAACGCACCAGGCAGGAATTGGAGCGGCAAAAGGCGCTGGCCGACAAGCAGAAGGAGTTGGTGAACTCAGAGCAGGACGTGCGGGTGGCCGAGATGCGAGCCAAGGCAAGCGTTGAGCAAGCCAACGGTGAATCGCAAGCGGTGGCGCGCAGAGCCGAGGGCGAAGCGATGGCGCGGCGCCGGATTGGCGAGGCCGAAGCCGAGGTAGTGGCCATCAAGGGCCGCAACGAAGGCGAGGCGATTCGCGCAGTCGGCATCGCCAAAGCTGAGGCTTATCGTCAAGGCGTGGACGCCATGGGCGGCAACTATGCGGTCCTGCAAATCTTCACGGCGCTGGCCGACAAAAACATCAGGCTTACTCCTGATGTGGTGGTAAGCGGCGGCGCCGGCGGCGCTTCGGCGAGCGATGGCATGCTGGCGGTGGTCCTGCGCGACTTGCTCGCCAAGGCGAATCCGGGGTCGCAGCCGGGCGCGCCGAAGGCCTAAGTCGGGGATCAGGGGAAGGCGGCGCGCTCAACGGGCCACGCCGCCTTTTCGCTTTTGGCTGGCCATTGATCGCGTGCCGTCAGGGAGCAGTCCAATCGCCTCAGAGCCTACCTTTGCAATTAGAATGTCTTCGCTCTCTATGCATCGAACAATGACATCCGACAGGTCATCATGGAAAGCAGCAATCACTCCCTGCCGAGAGAGAAAGAAAGGCCTCCCGTAAGAACCCAAGGCAGTGTATCGAGGGGCGAATAGAAGCCGAGTTTTCATTGGCAGTTAGCCAGACTTGCTTACGGATCACGCCCCAGCAGTATTCAGCAGCCAGCGGCTTCGCTAGCTCTTCCGGTGCAACTCCGGCAAATACTACCAGACAATCGCGCCATCGCGAGTCTTCAGGAATCGCGTGCATGGGCATGGGTTGCTGATTCAAGAGCATTGGTCGCGCAGCGAAAAATTCGGCAAAGCGGCGATGAACAAATGAAAGTGTCCTTGACCTATGTCCGCCAACTCTGACCAAACGGCTCAAGCGAAGCACCTCGACGGTATCATCAAGGCGGGTTACTCGCACAACTGAACTCAACTTCTGGATATCGATTTCAAGGCCAACCGCCAGGTCGCTGTAGATTGCCCATGCGGTGCTTGTGGCCGCCGGTAGACAGGGAAAATTGCTTCAAGTCGGCCTCGTCATCGGGCTTGGCGACATGCTATTTCTGGGCACTTGATAGACCCCTGTTGGGCTGGGCGCGTAACAGGCGCAAAGCGTTCGCGATGACCACCAAAGAAACTCCCATGTCAGCCGCAATCGCGGTCCAGAGCGATGCGTGTCCGAGCATCGTTAACCCAAAGAACGCCGCCTTCACGCCCAGTGACAGCACTATGTTTTGTCGAATGATCCGCAAAGTCCTTCGAGAATGTCGGATCAGCCACGGAAGTTTTGAAAGGTCATCAGACATCAGCGCGATGTCCGCGGCTTCGACTGCGGTGTCGCTGCCAGCAGCCCCCATCGCAATGCCGACGGTTGCTCGGCCCATCGCGGGCGCGTCGTTGACGCCGTCCCCGATCATCGCAACGCTCAAGTACTGCTTAACCAGTCTCTCGACGGTGCTGACTTTATCCTCGGGCAGCAACTCCGCTTCAATCTGATCAACTCCAGCCTCTTTTCCGATCACGGCGGCGGTGCCCTTGTTGTCACCAGTGAGCATGATCAGATGTTCGACCCCGGCTGCCCTGAGTTCGTTCAATGTTGCTGAAATCCCCGGTCTGAGGGAATCAGCCAATGCAACGAAGCCGCAAACGTGCTCAGTATTTCCAATCACGACGACTGTTCGACCTGCCGAAGACAAGTGCTCTAGCTTCGCGTGAACGTCTGGCGTTTCTTGGCCGCGCTCCTCCAAATAGCGATGTGACCCAAGCCAGTACGCAGCGCCTTTGATGGTGGCGGTCGCCCCCTTGCCCTGTATGATCCGAAACTCCTCCGACGATGCCGGGACAATTTTCTTCTCTTGAAGGTGCTGAACGATTGCTCTTGCGAGGGGATGATCGGAGTGGACTTCCATTGCGCCCACTAGCTCAAGGAGTTCTTGCTCTGAGTGTCCACTCATCGGGACGACTTCTACCACGCGGGGCTTTCCCTCCGTCAGTGTTCCAGTCTTGTCGAGTGCGATAGCCTTTAGACCGGCTGGAGATTCCAGATGAATGCCACCTTTGATGAGTACACCGTTCTTTGCTGCTGATGCTAGACCTGCAACGATACTCACCGGGGTCGAGATGACTAGTGCGCAGGGGCATCCAATTACAAGAAGAACCAAAGCCCTGTACAGCCAGTCGCCCCACGGAGCGCTGAGTGCTAGTGGAGGGAGCACAGCTATGAGGATCGCAAAGACAAAGACAGCGGGTGTGTAGACGCGGGCGAACTTGTCCACCCACTGCTCAGACGGCGCGCGTCGGGTTTGTGCCTCGCCTACCATGCGAATGATCTGAGCCAAGGTTGTTTCGCCGACTAGTTTCGTGACTTCGATTTCTAGTGCTCCATCCCCATTGACAGTGCCAGCAAAGACCGGAAGTCCCGGCTCTTTAGGAACTGGAATGCTTTCCCCGGTGATCGGAGCTTGGTTCACATCACTGATGCCTCGTAGGACCGTACCGTCAAGAGGTATCCGCTCACCAGGAAGGACCGAGAACCTCTCGCCTACTTTTATCTCTGACGGGGGAATTTCCGTTGCTTTGCCGTCGCTGCTGATTCTTCGAACTGTCGGCGGAGTGATCGCCAGTAGTGCTTCAACGGCCCGACGTGCTCGGCCTACACTCCACGACTCCAACGCGAGAGAGAACGCGAAGAGAAAGCTTACAACTGCGGCCTCAAACCATTCGCCGATGATAACTGCTCCGACAACCGCGATGGTCATGAGTAAGTTCATGTCCGGCTGAAGACGGCGGGCCGAAAACCACGCCTTCGGTACGACGAACCAAGCCCCGGTGACAATGGCGACTGAGTAAAGAATGCGGACGATAACCGGGACTTCACCGCCTAGGCCCATTCCTTCCGAGCCAAGTGCCGCAAGTGCACTACCCGCAATTATGGAGTGCAGAACGAAGCCCGCTATGGCAAAACTTCCGCTCGCGGCGGTTAGTGTGGTTCGAGCGTAGCGCTGCCAAAAGGTCTGATTGGCTGCGGTGGGTGACACGGTCTCCCAGACCTCGGCCCTCATACCTGTGCCGCGTACGGCGTCAATTACCCTCTTCGGATCTGTCGGCGCGAGCACGAGCATTTTTCCCTGAAGAATGTCAAAGGCCAGCTTGTCTTGACCTCCAACAATAGGACCGATCTCGCGCTTTAGGATCGCGACTTCCTCCGCACAGTCCATCCCGTGTATGCGAAAGTCTTGTGATCGTGCAGTTGATGGCAT
>JAYUSQ010000107.1:0-6413 GCA_043755595.1 Acidobacteriota bacterium
GGCGAAGCCGGGACCAACCGAAGAGACGCTGACGGTGGAAGGCTCCGTGATGGGCACGCCGCAATACATGGCGCCGGAGCAATTCGAAGGTAAAGAGGCGGACGCACGGAGCGACATCTGGGCTTTCGGCGCGGTGTTGTATGAGATGGTGACGGGGCAGAAGGCGTTTCGGGGGAAGAACTACCCAAGCCTGGTCAGTGCGGTTCTCGCCACCGATCCGCCGCCGATGTCGATGAAGCCGTTTACGCCGGCGTGGCTGGAACGGCTAGTGCGGCGGTGCTTGGCGAAAGACCCCGAGGACCGCTGGCAGACGATGCGCGACATCGTGATCGAGCTCCGTACTCCGCCGCCGCAAGGCATAAGCCCCGCTCCCTCGCGGTCGCGGCTCGGTTGGATTGCTGGCGCGCTCGGGCTTGCCTTCATCGCAGCCGGCGCCGGCTGGTACACAGCGCCACACGTCCAACTCCGCCGCGCCCCCTGATGCGCCTAAGCGTGGAAATCGCGCCTGGCACTGAGCTAGCAAGAGCTCAGACGAGCGGGGGGCTCGGTGGCGATATGTTCGCTCTTTCCCCCGACGGCTCGCGCATGGCCCTTTCGCTACGCGGAGCCGATGGCCAGGTGCGCCTCCATACGCGCTTGCTGGATCAGAGCCGGGTCACGCCGATGGCCGGGACCGAAAACGGTTTCTGCCCATTCTTTTCTCCTGCTGGCGATTGGATCGGCTTTTTCGCCGACGGGAAGCTCAAGAAAATTTCGGTGGAAGGCGGCGCGCCGATCACACTGTGCGACGCCCCCTTACCCGTTGGCGGAAGTTGGGGCGACGACGGTAACATCATTGCGGCGTTAAACAGAAGCGGTGGCCTCTCGCGGGGTGCCTGCCGCCGGCGGGACGCCTATCCCGGTGACGAAGTTGAACCCCGGCGAGGGGACCCACCGCTGGCCCCAGGTTCTGCCCGGCAGCCAAACAATCCTTTTTACCTCAGCCGCCCAGATAGGCACTAATTACGACGATTCGAACATCGAAGCGATCTCGTTGCAAACCGGGCAGCGCAAGACGATTCTACAGGGGGGCTACGCGGCGCGCTATCTTGCCGATGCCACGGGGTCGAACGGGGGCGGCCATCTCCTCTACCTGCACCAGTCCATCCTTTTCGCCGTGCCATTCCACCCCGGCCGCCTTGTCTTGAGAGGCACCCCAGCACACATCCTGGAAGATGTCGGCAGAGCCCGGGTAGCGGGTGGTGGGGACATGGCGTTCGCGCCAAACGGAACTCTCGTCTATCTTCCCAAGACAGCCGAGGCAAGATGGTCGATTTCCTGGATAGATAGCTCCGGCAAGACACAGCCGCTCCACGCTCCGCCCGGCCAATACCTCGCACCGCGTTTCTCGCCTGACGGCAAGCGGCTGGCGTTTTCAATGTCCAACGGCAATGGATCGGACATCTGGGTGAAGGACTTGGAGCGAGGCTCTCAGTCGCGATTGAGTTTCCTGCCGGGCGCAAATTCCTATCCTGTGTGGACTGCCGATGGGAAGACCATCGTTTTTCAATCCCAGAGCGGGCCCCCGGGCTGTATAAGATCCCGACGGACAGCTCGGGCGAGGTGAAGCGGCTGACCGACGGCGCCCAGTTTCCCTACTCGTTTTCACCGGACGGAAAGCGCTTGGCTGTCATCCAGACCGGGAATGCCTTCAGCCGGGACATTTTCACAATACCCGTCGAAGCCGATCCCGGCCGAGGCGTTCCCGGGATCCGGCTTGGCAAGGCAGAGTTGTTCTTGGGGACCCCTTTCCTGGAAGCCATGCCGGAATTTTCGCCCGACGGGCGCTGGCTGGCGTATACGTCGAATGAGTCGGGGATCCAGGAGGTGTACGTGCGCCCGTTCCCCGGGCCGGGAGGCCGATGGCAGATTTCGGCTGGAGGAGGCTACCAGCCCCGATGGTCGCGCGATGGCCGCGAACTGCTGTTTGTGGGTTCCGAGGAGCGCGTGAGGGCGGCCGGCTACACCGCCAAGGGCGCGACGTTCGCGTTGGGAAAGCTTCGGGTGTGGAGCGAGACTCGCCTGAGGCGGACCAACACCTTCTCTTCGTACGACCTGGCACCGGACGGCAAGCGCCTCGCGGCATTCGTCGCCGATGATGCGAACGACGAGAAGCCACCCACGCACCTGACGTTTCTGCTGAACTTCTTCGACGAACTGCGGCGGAAAGCGCCAGCGGATAAATAAATAACTCCCAGATGCCCGTCGCGACGCCGCGAATCCGGCCGCCTACCTGAGCGCCGGCGCGTTTTCGATAATGATCCGGGGGTGCAGGTTAGTTAAGAAGCGGAACGGGCAAGCCCTGTTCCTCAAGCAGACTTACATGCTCCGGCATGCCGCACTTGGCCTTGTACAGACAGTCTTTGACGGAGTGCCCAACCCCGCTAACTAAAGCCTTCGAGGTCGGTGGAGTAGAAGGAAAAAAAATCGGGTTCCGCGGTGGCTTCGATCATCAAAGAATATCGCAAGTCGATCATACTTTCCTCCCCGGGTCAATCCCGGCGGCCTTCAAGATTGCTTGTCACGTACCCGTAGGCACTTCCTTTGGCCCATGAAAATCGATCCGAATCAGTTTATCGTGTCCAGCCTTTCGATAGTACCGGATTGACCCCTTCTCCTTTGAGCAGCCGGAAACCCCGAGACCCGAGAAGTTGCACCAGTTCGCTGAATCGCAATCCATCCTCACCGTCTCCAGTCTACCGCTCCCCAGGTCGCGGGGCCTGGATTCGGTTAGACTAATATGAACTTTTCCCATGGGCGAAGTGTACAAAGCCCGCGACACGCGGCTCGACGCATAGCGATCACATCGACCAGCGCGAGCATCTGCGTGCCCGCTTCGAACGCGAGGCCCGCGCCGTCGCGTCGTTGAATCACACGCACATCTGCACGTTGCACGACATCGGCCCCGGCTACATTAGGGATGGAGTTGACCGAGGGCGAGACGCTGGCGGTCTCTTACCAGATCGCGTTTGGATACTCCTCGTGGATCCGCCGGTCCGATGTCACCAGGGGCGCCCCATTGTTGGCGATGGCGTTAGCCACAATAATGCGATCTCCCGGTTCCCGCGTCCATTTCACTCGCAAGGCGCTGTTCATGACGGCCGCCATGGGCAACTGGCAGACGGAGACGCCGATCTGCTGGTTGAGATCGGAGAGGATCTGCGAGGCTGAATACTGGATCGCGCCTTTCTCAAATAACATCTCGAGTTCGAGCAGCACCATCCCGGAAACGAGCAGATCGGTCGTTTCGATTTGTTCCGTGGCTCGCTGCGTCAACCGGGCTATGTGGCCGGAATGAAGAAAAATAACGATATTGGTATCCAGGTAGGAACTCATGGTTTGGGAGCCCATTTTTCTTCCCATGCGTTCCGCAACTCGGCATCTAACTGTGTCTGGGCTTCATCAAGGTCCACCAGCGTCCCACAGATCGTGTCTCGCGGGATGAGTCGCGCCATCTTGCTTGGTTTATCGCCCGGAACCAGACGGACAGTACGGCCTTTATGCACCACTTCGACGAATTCGCCCTTTAACGCTCGCTCGACAAGCTGGAACAGATTTTTTCGGAATTCTGTGCTCGTGACCTGCATGATCAACTGTACCAGTTTGGCGTACGCTATGTACGTATATAACGTACGGCAAGACCTGAGGCGTTCCGGCACCTTAAATCGGCTAGACTAAGCTGACTCGATCCCAGGCTATCTGCCGTCCACAGCGCGTGAAAACCTGCGCGCCCGCCTGTCACGCCTCACCCTTGCGCAGCCGCTCGGCCAGATAATCCGTCGCCCGCCAAGCCACGGCCAGGATCGTCAGAGTCGGGTTCTTCTCAGTCGCCGTCGGGAACGCCGCGCCGTCCACCACGTAGACATTGCTGACTTCATGCATCTGACAGAATCCGTTCAACGCGCTCCGCTTCTTGTCGTCCCCCATGCGCACCGTGCCGTGTTCGTGAATCGCCGAGCCAGCCACATCGAGCGCTCCACGCTTGTACGGGAGCGGTTCCGCCTTCGCCGCGCGCAAGATCGTCTCGACGGTGTCGTACATCTCGCCGATCATCTTGCGTTCGTTATCGCCGATTTTGAAATCGATCCGCGCCACCGGAATTCCGTATTTGTCCTTCTGCGTGCCATCCACCGTGATGCGGTTATCGCGATACGGCAGTACTTCACCATAGGGATGCAGAGCCATCAACGCCGGATACCGCCGTTTCACGTCGCGCTTGAAATCGGCTCCGAAGCCGTCCAGCGATTTGGCAAACCCCGCGTTCGCCACCGCCCCGCTGCCCCAGAATTGCATGCCAAAGCCGCGCAGGTAATCGCGCTTACGCCCATCGCGATGATTGAAGCGCGGCAGATAGACGTGTTCGCCGGAGATACCGTCGTCGTTGTGTACCGGGCCGTTGAGTAACTGCGGCATGAAGGCGTAGGCGTGGAAGCGCACCTGCTCAACTAAGTACCGCCCAATTACATCATTCGAGTTACCAATGCCGTTGGGGTACTTACTCGATTTTGAGTTCAACAGAATCCTGGTTGAGTCCACGGTTGACGCGGCCACGATCACGGTCTTGGCCCGCACGGTTCGCTCGGCCCCCGTGTGGCGGTCGAAATACTGCACGCCGTTCGCCTTGCCGTCGTCACCCACCAGCACGCGCGCCACCACGGCGTTGTCGACCACCTCCAGCCGCCCCGTCGCCAGCGCGGGCTCGATCAAATAGTCCGATGAATTGAAAAACGCCGCGATATCGCACCCTCGCCCGCACGCGCCGCAATAGTGACACGCCGCCCGGCCATTGTGAGGCTTCGTCAACACCGCGCGCCGCCCGGCGATAATTTGCACGCCTACCGAAGCCGCCGCGCGTTTCAGTAACTGCTCCCCGCACCGCGGCGCCGGCGGAGGTAGATGATACTGCGAGCCCGGCAACACATCCAAGTCTTCCGGCCCGCCGCACACGCCGATCAATTGATCCACCTGATCGTAGTAAGGCTTCAGATCCTTGTAGCGAAATGGCCAGGCGACCTCCCAGCCATCCTTGGCCGGTCCTTCGAAATCCACATCGCCATAACGGAGCGAAACACGGCCCCAAATGTTGGTTTTGCCGCCGCGTCCCCATACCCGGGCCAGATCGAAATACCGGTCCTTCGGATATTCGTAAGGCTGCTCTTTCAAATCCAGTAAAAATTGCGGAGGCTTGCGCCCGGAGTCCAGCCGTTGATTCCACTCCCACGGTTTCACATGGCTCCAAAATCCCGCGCGATTGAACTTAGACCCTGCGTCCAGCATCAACACGTTGATGCCTTTGCGAGTCAGATTCCACGCAGCCATGCCGCCCGACGCGCCGGAGCCTACAATGACGACGTCATGCACTTTTGCCGAAGGAATTAGTTGAGTCGCCATATCAGCCCTTATGCTCGTCGTGCGTGCAGCCTTTAAACTCCGGCAGCGCCGCGTAGCCATGCCAGCCGAGCTCGGTCGCGAGCCCTTCCTTCGACGAATAATAGCCGTCGATCGTCATATCCTTAAGTTGCTTGAAGAACGTGGATTTCGCCGCGCTGAGTTCGGTCAGAATCGCTGTGTGCGACTTGCCGCCCTTAAGCCCCTCGGCCACGCTCGCCAGTCCGCGGCGGAAGCCCGCGATCTCCTCGGCTGGTCTGGCGCTCATCGCGCGATCGGCATGCAACTGTACTTTCGCATCGGCCGCGCCCGGAGTATCGGTGCGCGGGATGATCGTCTCAGCCAGATCCCGGATCAAGGCCAGCTCATCGGCGGAGAATAGGCGAGGCTGGTATTCAGAATCCACAGCCTGCGCTTCGCCAAGAATCGGCAGCGCTGCCACTCCAGCCAGGAGATCGCGTCTTGTCGGCATGGCCACATTATACGTCTAGAGCGGTTTCATTGTAGGTGTAGAACGCTCCGTCACCGTCGCGCCTCGGACCCGCGCCGTGAGCGTCATCGAGCGGTTGTCTAGGTGTGCTGGCAAAGCAGTTGGAGTGCGATGTATTCGTCACGGCCGATCGCGGATTCGAGCACCGGCACAATCTCAAATCACTGTCGTTCGGAATCGTAGTTGTTCATGTTGGCCCGTAACAAGATCGACTTCTATCGACCGCCGTAACCTGGGACCTGTCCGTTCCACGCTGTGGTAACCTAAGTGGTCTTATTTCGAGCGGAAGGTGAATATGGATGATCCGACCAGACGCGACATTATGGTCGCAGGTGCTTCGGCAACTGCCTTAGCCACAACATCTGCCCTGTTTGCTCAGCAGGCTGCGCAGGCCGGCTCCGAGCCGCGCTTCTACGAAAAAGGCTCCGTTCGCATCGCCTGGCAGGAAGCCGGCTCCGGCTTTCCGCTGCTGCTCATCGCCGGGGGCGGATTGAAC
>JAYUSQ010000108.1:0-21656 GCA_043755595.1 Acidobacteriota bacterium
CGCGGTGAGTCGTGGCAGCCTGGCTTTCGATGCGGTTAACCGGGAGAGCTGTGGGCCTCCCGTTGGTCGGCGCCGTGGCAGACGCGGTGAGCCGTGGCAAAAAAAAAAAGGATCGGCTGTACGTCTTGACAATGGCAGCCCTCTCATGGAAGCCGCCATGCGCCAGCATGCGGTCTACCGGGGTCTGGAAAACGAATCGTGCCGCTCTTCGACGCGTACCGGCAGCTCTACCGCTTCCCGAGCGATCGCGAAACGGCAAACATAACCAGTCGATTGTGTTTTTTGGCTTTCGATGGGGGAGAACAGGCGGGGTTCATGCAGCCTTACCCCAGTTTTTCGTCCGAGGCAATGGCTCGGACCTTGCTCTTGAACGATCGGAAGGCCGCCGAGACTGAAGTCCCGCGCAAGCTGAAGCTTGCCCAGCGCAAGCTGAAGCTTGCCCTACGACGGCTGGTCTCGATTCGCATCCCGATCGGCCACGGTGGCCTGCCTAATCTCCATCTCATCGCACCGAAATGAATAGCTTCTGCGCGATCGCCTTGCCTGCCTGCGTCACTTCCAACTCCACATCACCCGAAGGCGAATCAGCCGGCACGACGACATTGAATTGGTACAAGCCAACAAGTCCGGGAGTCAATCCCGCGTAGGCCACTTGCGCGGCGGCCCCGGCGAACTTGAATTGCACGGGCGCGAGGATGCGGGAAGTCCCCTGCGCGATGTCGCCGCCTAATGAGGACGTGATGCCAGGCGAGTTGGCGATCAACCCAAACCCGGTGCCATACAAAACCAGAGTCTCACCCTTCACCGCAGGCGTGGCAGGCAATCCCGGAATCGTGCCGTTTGAGATGAAAACCAAACTCGCGGCAGGCCGCACCGCCACCACGTACTGTTTGTCGCCCACTTTGAATGAGCCAGGCGCCAGTAATCCACCCGCCTGATCCACAACCGAAATAGAAACCGGCGCGCTGGTGACGCCGCGATGAGTTACCCTAACCGGCAATGGTTCGCCCGTGGGCACGTTGGCGGGTACCTGCGCGTTCACTTGAGTCGGGCTGACATAGCTGATGAAGGCGGGCTGCCCGTTCACAGTCACGCTTACACCTTCGATTGCGGTCGGAGCACGGCCGTTCACGAAATCCTTGTCGACATCCCAGGTCCGGCTCACCGCACCACCCAAGTTATCACCGTAGATTTCAATGTAGGCTCCCGGCGCGCCCACAGGGGCTCCGCCAAACCCGCCCGCCAAAATAACTCCGGTATTCGTACGGATCGCCGGTTGCGGCGGGCGCTCCACCAGCCGGATCGAGCGGATGATGAGAAGGTTCTCTTCCTTCACCTCACCGCTCGTATAGTTGACCAGCGGAATCGAATCGAAGGGCGAAGCCAAGGGGCTCGGGTTCGGCGCGCTCACCGCCGCCAACTTGTCCATCACGTCACGGCCGGCCTGATTGCTAACCGCACCGAAAACCGTGAAGCCACCGTTCTGATTATTAAGATTCGCCGAGTTGTCGCCCAGATTAAAGAAAAACTGATTCGTCGCGCTATTCGGATTGTCCCCGAGTTTCGCCATCGCCAAGGTGCCGCGCGTATTCGACAGGTTGAATTCATTCTTTACCGGAGGATCCTGCGGGATCTCGGCGAGTTTGCCTCCGGTGAACTTGAAGCCCCCGCACTGGATGATGAAGCCGCGCACGGTGCGGTGAAAAAACGTATCGTCGTAGGCGAGCTTATTCGCGTAGTTAAGAAAATTCGCGACGGAGGCCGGCGCGATAGCCGGATAGAGCGTCACCTCAATGTCGCCCATCGTGGTCTTCATCAGCACCAATTGTGTCTCAGCCGGTTGAGCCAGCAAAAGAGCGGGAAGAAACGTCACAGCCAGGGTGGCAACCCGAAGCAGATTCATTTCCGTATTTTAGCGCGGCTCAAACTCCTACTTCACATTCGACCTCGAAACCTGATACAAACAGTCCTGCTATGCTTCGTTGTTTCACTATCGCCGTCCTCGCGCCTGCCACTCTTCTGGCCGCGTCGCCGCTTCGCTTCCGTTCGCAGGAAATTCAGTCGAACTTCGGTGTCGTTTACGCGGTAACTACCGCCGACATGAACAAGGACGGTAAGCCGGATATCGTCGCGATCAATCCCACCCAGGTGGTTTGGTTTGAGAACCCCTCCTGGACCAAGCACGTGCTGCTCGACGGCGTTTCGAAAAAGGACAACGTCTGCTTCGCGACTAACGATATTGACGGCGACGGCGTTCCCGAGATCGCGTTGGGCGCGGACTGGCAGCCTACCAACACACAGTGGGCGGGCACCTTGCAATGGATCACCCGTGACCGCTCGAATCCGTCAGGGCCGTGGAAGCACTTTCCGCTGGGCGAAGAGCCCACTTTGCACCGCATGCGCTGGGCTGACGTGGACGGCGACGGCAAGAATGAATTGATCATCGTCCCGCTCCATGGCCGTGGCACAAAAGCGCCGGATTGGGAAGGAGCGGGCGCGCGCATCCTTGTCTATTGGCCGCCGGCCAAGCCAGAGTCTGAGCCCTGGCGGATCGAAGTGGCGGACTCTTCGCTGCACATCGTTCACAACCTGATCGTCGTCAACGGCGAGATCTGGGCCGCCAGCAAAGAGGGCGTACACGGAATCAAACGTTCGGCGGGCGGGGTCTGGAACAAGCGCAAGATCGCGGAGGGCTCGCCCGGTGAGATCAAAATGGGGTCGGTGAATCGGATTCGCCATCTCGCAACCGTGGAGCCGTGGCATGGCAACAAGGTCGTCATCTACGAAGAACCGACCGAAGCGCCGGACCCGCAAGCGGGGACAAAGATCAATCCGACCGTGATTGCCAGCGCGTTGTGGAAGCGGACCGAAATTGAAACGGGCCTGAATCAAGCGCACGCACTTGGCTGGGCGGATTTCGACGGGGATGGCTCCGATGAGATTACAGTCGGGTGGCGAAATAAACCGCACGGCGTCGCTATCTACAAGCGCATGCCCGGCGGCAAATGGGAAAAGACCGCCGTCGACGACGGGGTGGCGGTCGAGGATCTCGCGGTCGAAGATCTCAATGGCGACGGCAAGCCTGAGATCGTCGCGGTGGGGCGCTCGACGGCGAACGTTCGCATCTACTGGAACGAAACCCAACCGTCCTGGATACGCCATGAAGTCGCCAACGGCTTTCAAAACTATACGGCAGTGGCGGCTGATTTCACGGGCGATGGCAAACCCGACATCATCACCAACGACAACAAGAATGGGCAAACGCGTTTGTACGTCGCGCCCGGCTGGAGGCCCGTCGTTCTGCACGAATCGGTGAATGCTATCCACTCGGCGGTACTCGATGTCGATGGCGATGGCGACTTGGATTTTGTCGGCGCCCGCTATTCACCCGGACTCATTTACTGGTTGGAACGGCCCAGGCATCCGCTCAGCGAAAAGTGGAACTACCACGTCATTGACGACGCGGCGAAGGGCGGTGTCGACGGCATCCACGGCCTGATATTGGGCGATGTCGATCGCGACGGCAAGCTCGACATCATCGGCAACAGCGCCCAGGCCAAAGGCAACTTTCCCGTGTCACTCGCATGGTTCCGCGCTCCGCGCTGGGAACGCCACATCTTCGCCGACAAGGACGCGCCGGGACTCAGCCACTACCTTGGCTTCGGCGACGTGAACCGCGACGGCCGCCCTGACATCGCGTCCGCCGCCAAGGTGGCTGACGGCGGCAATTGGTTCGCCTGGTGGGAACAGCCGCGCAATCCGCGCCTGCCCTGGACCCGTCACCAAATCGCAGACAACCAACCGGGCGCGACCAATATCCATATCGCGGATCTCAATGGCGATCGCCAGCCCGATTTCTTCGCCTCACGCGGACACGGCCGCGGTCTCGTCTGGTATGAAGCGCCGAACTGGAAGCCGCACGAAGTGGCGCCCTGGATCGTTGGACCCCATTCGCTGACGATGGGCGACATCGACGGCGACGGAGACATGGACGCCGTCACCTGCGCCAAGGACTCGGCTACGGCGGCGTGGTTTGAGAACGACGGAAAGGGTGGCTTCACCACGCATCACATCTTCGAAAATCAAACGGCATACGACATCCGCCTGGTCGACATGGATCGCGATGGCGACCTGGATGTGTTAGTCGCGGGGCAGGAAATGGGGAATGTCGTTTGGTTCGAAAATCGACTTACTAAACCTCGCCCAAGGGCAAAGGCAGGAAATCGTAGTCGATAATCATCTTCTCTTGCAGGGCGATCTTGAGTTCCTTCTCAATGGCGGCCAACTCCGGTTGGCCCGCCAGGTTCTTCAACTCGCCTGAATCGGTTTCGAGATCATAGAGTTCGAAAACCAGACGCGGGCGTTTGAAATAGGCGCGATCGATTTCCGGGGGGAGTTTGCCCTCGTTATGCGCGGAGACCATCTGTTGCCAGCCGGGATCATTGCCGCTGTCCACCGGCCAGTATTCCATCTGCGGCGTGCAATTGTAGATGAGCTTGTAGCGGGTATTGCGAGCGCAGCGCGAGAGATCGAACGTGTTGGCCTTCGTGTTTGAATCAAATGGCACGCTGCCGTGATAGAGCCTGGCGCCGAAAATATGTTTGCGGGCTTCATACGATTGCCCGTTCAAGTGACGGAGAAAGCTGCGGCCGGTCATGGGCCGAACGGTAGTTAAACCAGCGGCGTCCAAAAGCGTTGGTGTGATGTCCTCGCCCGAAATCAGGTCCTTTGAAACGCCGCCGGATTTCACGCGTCCCGGCCAGCGCACCGCCAAGGGGACATGCAAACCGGGGTCGTAGAGTGAGCCCTTGCCATGGGGAAAGGCCATGCCGTTGTCGCCCATGAACACGACCAGCGTGTTTTCGCCAAAGCCTCTCCGCTCAAGGGTCGCGATGACGGCTTGGAACTCGGAATCCATCCGATTGATTTCGTCGAAGTGCCTCGCCAAGTCGTCGCGCACACCTGGCAGATCGGGGAGATGTTCGGGCAGCTTCAGTTTGGCCGGGTCGGTGGACTGGCCTTCGGGAGCGCGATCCCAGACCCAATGCGGGTCGCTGAAGTTCACCCACAAGAAAAATGGCTTGCCGGCTGGCTTCAGGTCGAGAAACCGCTCGACCACCGCGCCGGTCTTGGTGCGATCGCCAGAGCGGTCGATAAAATCGATCCGGCGCTGCCAGGTGAGCGTTTCGTTGCGAGCGAAGATCTCGCTGTTGATGGGCCCGGGCCGGCCATTTCCGTCGAGGTGAAAATTGCGGCGGCAGACGCCGGTAAAATAGCCGGCCTTGTCGCGCAGCAACTCCGGCAAGGTGACCACGTCCGGCGGGAGCGGCGAATTGAATCGACCCATGCGCGCAGAGACAGGCGAACGGCCGGTGAGAAGGCTGGTGCGCGAAGGCACGCATTGCGGCGCTGCCTGGAAGGCGTTGTCGAAGCGCATGCCTTGCGCCGCGAAGCGATCGATGTTCGGTGTCTTGACCGAGTCATCGCCGTAGCAGCTGAGATAGGGGTAACTGTGATCGTCCGAAAGAATCAGGACGATGTTCGGCTTGGGCTGTTGCGCCTGCGCCAGGCTCGTCAGGGATGCCGCGGCAAAACCCCGGCGTGTCATCTATTTTTTCCCCATTTTCTGAGCCTTGTAGTCTTCGTACTCCT
This sequence comes from Acidobacteriota bacterium, assembly GCA_043755595.1. Classification (GTDB taxonomy): domain Bacteria; phylum Acidobacteriota; class Terriglobia; order Bryobacterales; family Bryobacteraceae; genus VFZP01. Next base: position 5,653 of record JAYUSQ010000108.1, read on the forward strand.
TCTTGATCGCGGGATCTTTCGGAGCCGGATACAACTCAGAGGACTTCCACTTGCCGGTCGCAAACTTCGCCTTCGTCCATTCGTCGTGGATATGGGTTTCTTCGGCGCGGTCGACGATGGAACCTACCAAGTTGGGCGGGATAAAGTAGACGCCGGTGCGGTCGCCAAGGACCACGTCGCCGGGAAGCACCGTGGCTTTACCAATGCGAATCGGAATGTTGTAGCCGGTGAGTTGGACGTTGCCAATCGCCGAAGGCGTGGCGTGTTTGTAGTAGACCGCCATGTCCATCGGATGAATCCCTTCGAGGTCGCGAATCGCGCCATCGACGACAATGCCGCCGGTCTTGGTCGCGGACTTGACGGCCATGGCCAGGTTATCGCCGACAATCGAGCCGCCCTCTTCCTTGCCGAACAGATCAACGACAAAGACGTCGCCCTCCTGCAACCGATCGATCACCCATTGATGTGGCGAACTGGTGAAGTTGAATCTGCTCTTCATCTCGGCCACCAGGCCCTCATTGAGGTCAAGGCGGAGCGGCATGAACTGCGCCGTTACTACCCGGCCGACCAGTTTCTTGCCGGGATGCATGATCTGCCAGTTGCCCTCATACTGGTTGGCGTAGCCTGGATCGCTGCGCAGCGGCCCCCAGACTTCTTCCACCGACAGGCCCCGCACTTTGCCAATCATCTCGTTGGGAACCTTGGGACGGCCGTCGGCAAAGCGTTCGTACGGGTTCTTTCGCGTGACCTCGGTGAGTTGCTCTTTGTTCAGCTTGAACACTTGAGCGGACAGCGGCATCGTGGCCACGACGGCAAGGCCAAACCATTTATAGCCCATATTGTTTTAGTACTCCTGGCGGCAGTTGGATGCCCATGCCGGGTCCCTCGGTGGCCCGGTAGTAGCCACGCTCGAATGGCGCCGCGAGCATCGTCCACATTTCGTTCGACTCGCCCGGGCCGAAGCTTTCGGCCAACGGGCATTGTTTCGAGGTCACAATCAACTGCATCCCAAACGCGCTGCCGCCCCGATGCAGCATCACGGGAATCCCGGCGCGCGTAGCCATTTCGACGACGCGCTTGCCGGTGGTGAGTCCGCCGGACCAAGTCAGGTCGGGCTGCAGGATCTGGGCGGCCTTGTGACGGATCAGTTCGTTGAACCCGTAGTGAGTGTACTCATGCTCGCCGTGCGCAATGCGGGCGCCCTTCACCTCGCGGCATAGTCGTTCATAACCTGGTAGGTCGTCGGGCAAGATGGGCTCTTCGATGAACTCAAGCCGGACATCGGCGTCGGCGATGCGTTGTGCGATCTCGATGGTGAACGGCACATTCCAGCGGCACAACACGTCGATCATGAGTTGGGCGCTCTTGCCCACAGTGCGCCGGGCTTGGACCAGTCTCTCGACAATTCGCGTGCGTGCATCGGGTTCTTCCGGTGCGATGTCCATCGGGAGCTTAAACGCCGTGAAGCCCAGCTCAATCCCGATTTCAGGCTTCGGACTGGTGAAGTATGCCTGGACCTTAGGCTGAACCGTGGGACCGATGAGTTTATGAGCCGGGACGCCCGCGGCTTTGCCTGCCAGATCCCACAGCGCAAGGTCGATTCCGGAGATGGCTTGAATCGCCAGGCCCTTGCGCCCGTAGAACGAAGTCGACGAAAACATCTGATCCCAGAGGAGCTCGACGTTCAACGCGTTGGCGCCGATGAGCAAATCCCGCAAGTGATTTTGAATGATATAGCAGGCCGCACCGCCGCCTCCACCCATGCCATAACCGATGAGACCTTCGGCGGTCTTGATCTCGACCAAGGTTGCGCCTGTCAGTTGCGAGAAGGGTCCAAACCAGCGGGAGCGCGCGGGGTCGCGGTCGTCCTTAAAGTGGCTGGCGCCGAAGCGCGAAGCAGGAAGGATGGAGATGGGGACCGCGCGAACAGAGTCGATTTTGAGGGTCGAAGTGGCGGCAAGCAAGGGGCTCGCCGCCAAGCCGATGGCAAACTGTCGTCGTGTGGTTGTGACCGATTTCATTTATCGGTCAATGCTACTACACCTGGAAGCTCGAGGCCTGACAGGAACTCGAGCGAGGCGCCGCCTCCGGTAGAGACGTGTGAGATCTTCGCCGAGACCCCGGCGGCCTTGACCGCTTTCTCGGAATCACCGCCGCCAACCACGCTGATCGCACCGGCATCGCTTGCGTCCGCTACGGCCTTGGCTAGCGCGACAGTGCCGACGTCGAAGGGGGGCATTTCAAACACACCCATGGGTCCGTTCCAGATGATCGTCTTGGCCCCTTTGACAACTAAGGAGAACTGCTTGATCGACTCGGGGCCAATGTCCAGCGCCATCGTTCCTTCAGGGATCGTGAGGACGGTTTGGTTCTCGGCTCCTGCCTTGAACTCCGACGCGACCACGTGATCCACGGGTAGCAAGAGTTTGGCGCCGTGGTCGGCAAGCAGTTGTTTGGCGAGGTCGATTTTGTCTTCCTCAACGAGGGACTTGCCGGTGGGTAGTCCTTGCGCGCGCAGGAACGTGTAGGCCATGGCGCCGCCGATGATTAACTGGTCGACTACCTTGATGAGGTTCTGAATCACCTCGATCTTGTCGGACACTTTGGCGCCGCCGAGAATTGCGACGCACGGCCTCGCCGGATTCTTGGTCACCAACGTCAGGTACTCGAGTTCCTTGTCCATAAGCAAGCCGGCCGCAGCCTGCTTGACGAATTTGGTCATGCCTTCGGTGGACGCGTGGGCGCGGTGCGCGGCGCCAAAAGCGTCGTTCACGTAGACGTCGCAATGGGCCGCCAGCTTTTGTGAGAAGGCCGGGTCGTTCTCCTCTTCCTCTTTATGGAAGCGGAGGTTCTCAAGCATGAGGACTTCGCCGGGCGCTGGTAGCATCGCTTGCACCTTTAGCCCGATGCAGCAAGGTGCGACGTTCAACGTGCGGCCCGGCAACAGTTCAGCTAATCGGGCGGCGATCGGCTTCATGCTCATCGTCGCGTTGAACTTGCCTTTGGGCCGGCCAACGTGGCTGGCAAGGACAACTCCGGCGCCTTGCGCGAGGGCGTATTCGATCGAAGGCATCGATGCTTTGATGCGCTTGTCCGAGGTGATCGTGGATCCATCTTCGGAGAGCGGAACGTTGAAGTCGACGCGAATGAAAACGCGCTTGCCTTTGAGGTCAAGATCTTTGATAGACAGCTTGGGCATAACCGACTATCGTAGCAAGCGCCGATTAAAATTCGGACACCAGCAGATCGTAGAAGACGTGGATTCCGCGCTGGAATTCGGCGATCGGAATCCGCTCGCGGTCACTGTGCATGGTGCCCGCTGTCGCCAGGTCGAGAATCATCGGGGTAAGCCCATACGAAGGGATGCCACGAATGCGCATGGTTCTGGAGTCGGTGCCGTGCGGCACGAGGATCGGGGTGACGATGGCGCCGGGGTTATGCTTCTGAATCACGCGCGTCATGGCGGCGAATAGAGGTGTGTCGTAGCGGCTGATTCCGCCATCGCTCGGCGGCTGAATGAATTCGACCGACACCTTAGGATCGTTGATGCTCGCCTTGATTTCGGACAGGAATTCCTGTGCGTTCACGCCGGGTTGCAGACGGCAATCGACGGTGGCTACGGCGACGGATGGGATTACGTTCGAGGCCGGTGGATCCCCAACGCCCGAACGAAGCGAGGTGATCGCGATCGTATTTTTCCGGATCGCGTCGGTGTACTTGTTCTCGGCGAACTTGCCGCCGATATTGCGCCGCATCTCAGCGACGATGGGATGGACCTTCTCCAGACCTTGGTAGTGTGCGATCCGATCAAGCGCGCGCAGGAGGCGGTCGTTAGCATTGTCGGCGATGGGCTGCGATCCATGGGCCGCCGTACCCGACGAATATACCCGCAGCCGCGCGACCTGCTTTTCTCCCGCTGCGATGCCGAAGACCAGCTTGCCGGGCGCCAGGATATCACGGGTGCCGAAGCCGCCTTCGTCGAGCACGTACTCGGCGTCGATATCGGCGAAGTGGTTGGCAACCATCCATTGGATGCCGGACACACCGCCCGATTCTTCGTCGGCCGTGGTGAGCATAACGATATCGCGCGAAGGCAGGACTCCGTTGCGCTTGAGCTCGATCAGAGCCGTCAGGTGTTGAATGCCGATGCCTTTCATGTCAAGCGCGCCGCGGCCCCAGATCGAGCCATCCTTGAGTTCACCGCCAAACGGGTCGATGTCCCACATTTTGCGGTCCACCGGCACGGTATCGAAATGGTTTAGCAGCAGGAGCGGCTTCTTCGTCCTGTCGCGGCCCGGAAGGCGGACCAGCAGATTCACCTTGCCGGTCTTCGAGTCGGCGACGTAGAGTTTTGGTTCGAGCCCGGCTTGCTTCAACTCGGACTCAAAGAAGGCTGCGGCCTTCGTCACTTCGGCGGGCGGATTGATGGTCTCAATCCGGATGTACTGTTGTAGCCGCTTGAGCGCCTCGCCCTCGACGCGATTCCAGTCTGGTTCCGCCGCCCGGGCCGACGTCAGGCCGGCCAGCGTCAATAAAACAAAAAGTCTGATCATTCTTTTTCGATCTCCGGAACATCCGACAGTGTAACTCCTCGGCCAGTTTGACGGTAGGCTTCGAGGAGGGCTCCGGCGGCGGGTCCCATGGCAGGGGGGCCGCAGGTAACGCCATCCACGAGTTCCACAAAACTGCGGAAGCGCTCGCGCAACCGGATGCTGCGGAAGGCGCCACCGAGGTAGGCAACGCGAATGGGCGTTTCTGTTTTAAACAATTGGCTGCGGACGGCGCCCACGTAGTTGGCCTGATGTTGGGCCGCCAGATGTAGCACGTCAATCGCGACGGCGTCGCCCGAGATCGCCGCCTCGTCAACCAGCTTGGAGAGCGCGGCAATCCGGGGCCTCGGCCAGTCCACCGTGTAGAAGCGATGGAGTAAGTCATTGGCGTCCGCAGCGCCCGAAGCGGCGAGCAAGGAAGCGCGCAGCGAGGTCGATGGCCCCCAGCCCTCTTCCATCCGGAGGACGGATCGGAGGGCCTGGCGGACCAGATCGAAGCCACCGCCTTCGTCCCCATAGATGAAGCCCCATCCACCCGCTCTCGCGGTTTGCCCGGAGGCGTTACGGCCGAAAGCCATTTGGCCGGTGCCCGCAATGGCGATGATGCCTGGCTGTCCGGCGGTGGCTCCGGAGAGAGCTATCAGGCCGTCGTGCGTGACGCACAGATTGTCAATCGTGAACATCTCTTCGATGAGGGCGCGCTTGTCTTCGGCGCCGCCGCTGAAACCAAAACAGCCTGCGGCGAACAGGCGATGCGACGGGTCGAGACCCGCTTGAGTCAAACCCTTGCGGACCGCCCCACCGATCGCTCCGATGAACTTGTCTCGCGCGCCGGGACCGGTGACGTGATTACACGGGCCGTCTTGCCCCAAGCCCAGAACGCGGCCCTTGTCGTCCCCGATCACCGCCGTAGTGGAGGATTGACCGCCGTCGACACCGAGGTAGAGTGCTGTCATCTTCGCTTAGCGTAGCGCGTAGAGTCTGGCGCCGGAGCGCTCGGCGAGTACGGTCAAGCCCCAATCGTTCCGGCGTTCAAAGAAGTCGGGACCGCCGAAGTCGGTATCGTTGACCAGTAGGTGAGTGATACCGCGGGAGCGCAGGACCTCAATCGCTTCGCGGCGCATGCCGAGTGGCGGCGGGGCTTCTACTTCCAAAGGTTTCACGCCCGGCGCGATATCGACCAGCATTTGCGACTGCCCGGTCTCCGGGGAGCTCTCCACCACCACGCGATCAAGCGCTTCCTCACGGCCAAAATCGACTTCGATAAACATGCCTGGACGCAGGCGCTCCCAACTGCTCCAGCGCGTAACGGGGCTAGCGTCGAAGGCATCGGTCACATCCCACGGATTGGGCCAAGCTTGCAAACGCCAATCAGGAGCGCGAGGCAATTCACGTCCCCGGAGAAAGAAGCGCAGTTCATGGACCGCGAAGTGATCCGGCTTTCCCGCGGCCGTCTGGACGAGCCGCACCCGCCGGGTCCGCTTCTCCGGAAAGGCGAAATGGAGATGACGGGTAGGCTGCATGTCGCGGTAGATCGGAGACCAGAGGATGCCTCGGAGCCGCATTCCTTCCGCCGATTGAAAGCTCACCATGATCTCACGTGCGGTGTAGGCTTCCGGAATCTGGCCGAAAGAGTAGACGACGGCCTTTGATGGTGTAACCGCGTCAATCATTCTGGCCGTCGTGTAAGTTGGCCACTTACGCGTCAAGAAGCCATCTTCGGACTCCTTTCTCAGGGCAGCCTTCCATTGAATCCGGTCGAGACGCCAAGCGTATGGGTGAGCGTACAGCTTGATCGCTTCGGGCCAGGACAGAACAGCGTGGCCGATCACTAAAAGGTAGAGTAGCGCTGGGAGGCGAGCGAGCGCGAGCGCCAACGCCAGCGCCACTGGGGGCAGCGCCATCAGGAGAAAGCGCGTGCCGATATTGGTAGCGTAGATCGAGCCGAAGACCAACGCGGCGAGCATGAGCCGGCGTCCATGCTTTTGGCGCCAAGTGAAGAGTGCGATAGGAGTCAGGAGGAAGAGTGGACCGAGTAGGCCACAAAGGGCTTGACCGCGAACCGTCAGTTCCAAGGGGATGTCCCAATAACTCTTCAATAGCTCATAGTTAAGCATTTGTTCCCGGTAGCCCTCTTCAAAGGCGACGTACACATAAGGGTTCGGGAAGATACGATTGGCAAAGGGCGAAACCGGGTTGCCGACGACGATCGCGTTCTTGATCAGCCAAGGCGAAATCCAGACAGCGGCCACTAACGCCACGATGGCTAGAGCCCGAATCATGACGGGCTTGTTACTCCAGAGCTTCCAAGCCACGAAAGCGAGCGCGTAAACCAAGGCGATGAAGGCCGTGTACTTGATGGCAAACGCGAATCCGGCCAGAACGCCGATGGCCGGGAGCAGTGCCTGATGACGCTCGCAATCCCAGATCTCCAGTAAATAATAAACGGCGAAGACAACGGCGGCAACTGCCACGTCGTTGTAAGCGCTGGCTGCGTCGAGCCCCGCGACCGGGGAGAGAAACACGAAGGCCGAGGCCGCCGCCGAGGCCAACGGGAAGCCGAATCGACGTCCGTAACTAAGGACCAGCGAAGCCAAAGCGTACAGGAATACCAGATGTGTCAGAGCCGCAGCCGAATGTTTGCCCCAAGCGAAAGCAAATAGGAACAACATCTCGACGCCCTGGGACAGACTGGCATAGATACTCGTCGTGATCGTTGGAAAGCCATGTTCGCGATAGTAACGCCCGACTAATCCCAAATGGTAAGCCGAGCCGTCAGGACTCATCTCGGGCGCCATAGCGTGACAGATATAGAGCAAGGAGAAGAGTAAGAAGACGGGAGCGGCGCACCATATCCAGGCTCGCGGCAGGGCAGGGAAGGAACGTGCGACAGATTTCCGCAAGCCATATCCAATGAGCACCGTACCGAGGGCGAGGAACGTGCCCTTATAGACGATGTGCGAAGCGGCCAGGGCGAATACGAGCCAACTCAAGATAGCCGAGCCGAGCAGGAACGCGATCGCCCGCTCTTCCTGACGATAAAGCTCCAGGCGTAGCCTGCGCAGTAACAGGAGCCCTGCCGAATAAGAGGCCGCCGTAGTGAACGCCGCGCCAAAGAGTATGTAGGCAGCTTCTTTCATCGGGAAGCGCCGCTACTCCCGAAAGCCCGCCCGTATCAACGCCAAGCCGAGCCTTGCCCCGTCTTCGCCGACAAAGACGCCACTCAGTTCGGCCGATGCCAAGTTGTCCTGCTCGGCCAGCCAGGCAGGGTCAACCGGCTTCTCGAAGTGTTGTTCGCCGGGCTGCGCGTAAGTGATCCTGTCGATCTGGTGCGTATTGATGAAGTAAGTAACAGTAAGAGGTCCAGTCTGTTTCAAGACGTCGCCCGGCAGGGAGAAGTCCATGACGAAAACAAGTTTGCCGTGGCGAGGCGGCAGGATAAAACGAAGCAACGGTCTTTGGCCGGTCCAACGCCACAAGCCTCCTTGCAAGGGATCCTGCACATCGCGGACGATGTGAGCCCGCGCATCGGGATCGTTCATCGCGATGAAGTGCTTGAGGCGGCTGGTATCGGGGCCCGCCATGGGACGGCGCTGGTACGGGGGCGCGTACGTTTCATCCTGCTTTACGCAGCCAGTCAGGAGGAGAAGGAAAATGGCGCAGGCTTTCACGACGGGATCTTATCTTTGGCGTAGCACAGCGGGTTGAGCAGGCACTCGCGGCACTTCGGAGTTCGAGCCACGCACAAACGCCGGCCATGATGAATGAGCTGGTGCGAAAAGAGAATCCATCGGCTTTGAGGCAGGATTTTCACCAAGTCTTTTTCGATCTTGACTGGATCCTCCTCCTTCGTCAAGTCGAGGCGGCGCGAGATGCGCTGCACATGTGTGTCGACGACGACGCCGCTGGCGATGCCATACACTGTGCCCAACACTACGTTGGCGGTCTTGCGGGCCGCTCCGGGGATGGTGAGCATCTCCGCCATGGTCTGTGGGACCTCGCCACCGAAGACGCCCAACACCCGTTTGGCAGCTCCGATTACCGATTTGGCCTTGTTGTTGTAAAAGCCGGTGGACTTGATGTCTTCGCCCAACTCGTCCGGGCTTACGGCGGCGAAATCGTGAATGGTGGGGTATTTGCGGAACAACCCAGGCGTGACCATATTGACGCGCTTGTCGGTGCATTGCGCCGAGAGAATGGTTGCCACCAGCAACTGCCAGGCGTTCTCATGATGCAGCTCACAGGTGACGTTTGGATACATCTCATCCAAGAGCCGGAGGATCTCCTCCAGCCGCGCTTTGCGTCCGGCGGCGGTTTTGGGTTTGGCGGCGACAGTCCTGGTGGGCAAGATGACCTAACATAATAACATTGGCCGTCAGCGAATCCCCTCTTAAACAACTTCTTCCCTACCTGCTGCTGTCGGCGGCGGTGCTGTTTTCCTTTGGCCGCTCGGTGCGAGCGCCTTTTCACTTTGACGATCATGCACTACTCGCCGATCGAAACATCACCTCCAGCAGCGGCGGCCTTGGCGTCTGGCGTCCGGCGCAGACCCGGCCGCTCACCTACTTTACGTTCTGGGTGAATCATCGCCTGGGCGGGGCCGATCCGTCCGGCTATCACGCGGTGAATCTGGCGATTCACACTACGTCGGCATTCCTGGTGATGCTGTGTTTGCGGCGATTGTTGCCTGCACGCGCGGCTCTGATCGCGGCCTTCGTTTTTGCGGTTCATCCGGCACAAACGGAAGCGGTGGTTTATGTTTTTGCACGTAGTACGCTGCTCTCGTCGTGCCTCACCTTTGCGGCATTGCTGTCTTGGTTGAAAGGCCGGCATTGGCCGGCAGTCGTCTGGTTTGCGGCGGCGTTGTTGGCGAAAGAAGAGATTGCCGCCTTTCCCGTGTTCCTGGGTCTGCTGCACTTGACGATCTCGCGGAACCGTGGAGAACACAGGCCGATTGCGGCGATGCTAGCGCTGGCATTGGCTGCCGTGACACGGGTCGCGGTGGTGGCGGCCACGACACCTGGTTCTGGTGCGGGATCCAACGCGGGAGTATCGGCATTCGACTATTTCCTGACGCAAGGTTATGTGATCCTGCGCTATCTGCAATTGCTGGCGATCCCGGTTGGTTTTACTGTGGATCCGGAAATCGAGATCCTGCGGGATTGGCGCGGCGTGCTGTGTTGGGCGGCGGTGATCTTTCTGGTCTGGTTGTCGATTCGCTTCACAGACCGCGCCCGCGCAGGCTTCTGGTTCCTGGCGGCCCTGATTCTAATCGCGCCGACCTCATCGATTTTCCCGGCCGCCGATTTGGCTGCGGACCGGCGGTTGTACCTTCCGATGCTGGGCTTTTCGGCGATTGCGGGACTGCTGCTTGAGCGGACCACCTACCCCGTGCTGCTTACCGCTGGTGGCGTGGTGCTGTCGATGCTGAGTCTGGCGCGCGGCGATGTGTGGATGAGCGAGGTGAGGCTTTGGGAAGACGCGATGCAGTGGGCGCCCTCTAAAGCCAGGCCGCGAGTGCAGCTAGCACGCGTCTCACCGCCGAATCAGGCGCTGAACTACCTGCTTGAGGCGAAGAACATCGCTCCGGACGATCCGTTGGTCGCGTCCGAATTGGGGCGTGTATTTCTGGAACGCCGCCAGCCGAGCGAGGCGTTGTCGGAGTTCGGGCGGGCGGTGGCGTTGCGGCCGGGCGATGCGACGGCGCTCAACAATCGCGGCGTCGCGCTATTGATGCTGGGCATCAAGGAACATGCGGTGGCGGACTTCGAGCAGGCGCTGAAGATCGATCCGTGTCTCGCCGATGCGCGCCGGAATCTGGGGATCGCAGGTGTTTCGACGGCGGCGCCGGAGGGATGCGGGCGCTAGCGATAGCCGAATAGAAGCTGACACAAGACCGCACCGATGAGCGACATCGCCCAGCCCCAGATTAGCAACTGACGGAAGACCAGGGCGCGGTTCTCTGTGGCGGATACGCCTGCCAGACAAAGGGCGCCGATGGTGGAAAGCGGCGAAACATCCACCAGATGCGCTCCGACGTTGACGGAGTAGGCGATCATCAACGGGTTGCCGCCGCCCAACTTCTCAACCAAGCCAGGAATCGCCGGCAGGAAAGCCGGCATGACGACGCCCGAGGAACTCGAATAGATCGACACCAGGCCCGTGACGAAGGCCATCACGCCTGGAATCGTGGAGGGTGTCGCCAGGCGGGCCAACATGCCGGTGAAGAGGTCCATGCCGCCGGTCTTCTCAGCGATCGCCACGAGCATGGTGACTCCACAGACCAGGAAGATCACGCTCCACGGCACGCTCTTCCAGACCCGATCTTCATCCGCTGCGCGCGCCAGGCCTAGAAAGGCCGCTGCCACGAAAGATGCCGCGCCAACGTCTGCGCCGAAGCCCGCCACCGAGAGCGCCAGCGCGGCGATCGCGGCGATCGTCAGGTATTGCCGTGAGTCAATCGGTGTGAGTTCAATTTCCTTGACCTGGACCGCTGGTTGGCCGAACAAGCGCCATCCGCCCAAGACCAAGAAGCCGCCGAGGGCGGCCAACGACTGAGCCAGAAGCGTGTTCCAAAAGTTCGGCCAGGCTTGTCCCGCCAAGCCGATTTTCGCCATTAAGCCTTGCGCGATAATTCCGGTGGGCGCCATCGGAGAAAAGGTGCCGGCATTCGCACCGTTGGCCAACATCACAATCATGAGCAGCGGACTGATACCGCATTCGGCTGCAATCGGCAGGGCGACAGGGGCGAGCAGAGCCGAGGCGGCGATCCCTCCTGGACCGATCGCTCCCAGCACGACGGCCAGCGCGAAAAAAATGAGCGGAATTAAGCCGCGGTTGCCGCGCGCCAGCCGTACCGAGCGACGGGCGATCTGGTCGAGCGTACCGTTAGCCTGAGCGATCGCGAAGAGCAGCGTGACGCCCGTCAGCGTGAGAAAGAGCGAGACGGGAAATCCAGCGGCCACAGCGGCTGGTTTCATGCCTGCCGCAAAGTGTCCGATTAAGAAGGCCGAAGCGGCCGAGAGGATGCCAATGTGAACCGGGGTGAAGCAACTCAGGCCAATCGCCGCCAACAAGGCAGCGAGGGACCAAGCGGCAGGCGTCACGCGCTACTACTCAGAGCCAGAGGAGTTGAGCGTGACTTTGGCCTTGATGAACTGCCAGTCCGGCAGTTCGTAGGCGCGCATTTTGGTCTTGAGCGGCGCACTGATTTCCTTGGATTCAAAAGGACCCAGCGCGGCGAGGTTGAACGGGATGACCGCGAGTTCGTTCTGCCCGTCAGTCGTGAGTTGGACGCTGCCGGAGAGCTGGGTCAACTCAGTGCTTGAATGATTGACGACCATCAGGCGGATGACAGGTTTGCGGTTCTCTTCGAGGATTCGCACGCCTGCGGCCTCCAGGTGTTTGACCAATGCTTGTGTCCGGCGGCCGGCTGGCGCAGCAGCTGTTTCCGGGGCCGCCGGCGTTTCTGTTGCCGTGGCGGCCGATGTCCCATTTTTGTTGAGCACGAGCGAGTAGAACGCATACCCGGCGGCGATCAAGCCGAGGAACACGCCGACGGTGACGAGCCAAGCCGGGAGTCCAGCTTTCGGCGGCGGCGGGTAGTATGAGGGTTGTTGCTGTTGAGGCACCGGCTGGGTCTGATAGGCAGGCGCCTGCGGCAGTTGATACGCAACAAGGGGCGCAGTCGGCGTTGGCGCAGTAGGAGTCGGAGGCGCAGCCATCGGGCGGGGAACCGCCACTGCAGGCGGAGGCGGCGGGGCTGCGACAACCGGTGGCGCCGCAGCTACCACAGGCTTGCAGTTTGGACAATCATTGTAGGCGGGCGGAACTTCGGCGCCGCATTGCGGGCAGATCCAGGTAAACATGTGCGCTTCTACTCAGTGTAGATGCATTGGCCCCCGGCGTGGTTCCCGGAAGTGTAAATCTTCAATCTGTCTCCCAACGAAACTTGCGGACTGCCGCCGCCGCGAAGACGGCCGCGAAGATGAGGAGCATCCCCGAACAGGTTAGAGCGTAGGAGATGTCGAGGCCGCGCCAAGTCATGCCGTTCAAACCATCGACGGCCCAGCGCGTGGGAACGATTTTGGTCGCCGTGTCAAGCCAGGCGGGGAACATGGACGACGGCACCCAGGAGCCTCCTAACATCACCATGATGAGCGTAACGAGGATCGCAAGAGGACGGGTGGCTTCGGGGGTTTTACCATAGGCGGCGACCAGCAGGCCGAAAGCGGCGGTCATCAATGCGAATGACAAACAGACGAGTAAGAACCCTGGGAAGCTGCCTTCGACTTTCACCCCGAACACCACGCGGGCAAAGGCGGACAGGACCGCCATGATCAGCAACGCCGACAGGGCGGCCGAGACTGCGCGCGAACTCAGCAGCATCGAACGTGACACAGGCGCGGCGCGGAGACGTTTCCATAAACCGCGCTGGCGTTGCTGCAGCAGCATGACGCCCGCCTCGATGCCCATGAATAAAATGAACTGCACACCCATGCCGGTGAACGACCGGCCGAAGCTATTGTCGGCGAGACCCGGGCGCGCCGTGACGGCCTCTTCGGCGAGTTGGTATGGCGTAGTCAGCCCCCGGGCTTGCCGCTGGGCGCCGGGTTGACTTGGCTGCTGGTTGGTAGCGCTCCAGCGGTCGACGGATTCCAACATTTCAGTGAGGGCTTTGCGACGGTCTTTGGGGATCGCCTGATTGTGGCGGAGGTCTGCGAGCGACTGGGTGACCATTGATCGAGTGCCGGGGCCCCCGCCGAAAATGTCTTGCCCGGCAGCTTCCATGATGTAGCCAGCCAGCAACCCCTTGACCATTTCAAACTCGAAAGGGCGCGATGGATCGTAGAGGATCTTCAACTGCGCTTTGGCTCCAGCGCCGAACATCGCGGGTCCCGCTTTCTCGCCAAACCCCTGGCTGAGAACGATGGAGACGGCCGCCCGGCCCGCTTTGACTTCGGCGCGGGCGGCTTCGGCGGTTCCGCGTTTAAGATCGAGCGAGGGCTCCGATTGAAGCCGTTCGCCGATACGGACGGTGAGCGCCGAGCGGTCCTGGTCAGTCAACCAGACGATCATGCGTTGACGGTCGGCTTTCGATCCGGCTCCGCCTAAGACGAGTCCAAAGAATGAAGCGATGGCGATTGGGGCGGCGAAGCTCATGAGGACCGAGCGGCGGTCCTTGAAGAAGAGGAGTAAGTCCTTTTTGACGAGAGCCAGGAAAGGAGTGAAGTTCATGAGTCGCGCAGACTCCTTCCCGTTAGAGTCAGAAAGACAGTTTCCAGATTGGCGCGCTCGCTCGACAAGTGCTCAAAGAGCACGCCGTGGTTATTGAGCCAATCGAGGATCCGGGGGGCGGCCTGGGTGATTGAAACCACTCCGACGCGCAGTAAGTTGCGGTCCAAATCGACAGTGCGGATGCCTTCCAAAGCACGCAGTTCGGCCAACCAGGAGACAGGCGTGGTAGTGGGCGCGAGATGAACATGCAGCACGTTCGGGGCTGGTAAGAGGCGATAGATACCTTGAGGGGTGTCGTCGGCAATCACCCGCCCATGGTCGATGATGACGATCCGGTCGCACAAACGCTCAGCTTCCTCCATGTAGTGGGTAGTGTAGAGCAAGGCCTTGCCACTCCGCTTCAGGCCTTCGAGGTTTTCGAAGATCGCATTGCGGCTTTGCGGATCGACGCCTACGGTGGGTTCGTCGAGGAGAATCACTTCCGGGTCATGCAGGAGGGCGGCGGCCAGGTTGAGACGCCGCTTCATGCCGCCGCTGAAGATTCCAACGGCGTCATTCCGGCGGTCCCATAGGCCGACCAGATTTAGCGCGGTTTCGATCGCTGAGGCGAGGCGGTTCCCAGCCAAATCGTAGAGGGCCCCAAAGAGTTCCAGGTTTTGTTGTGCGGTGAGTTCGTCGAAAATAGCGAGGTCCTGAGGCACCAACCCGATGCGCCGTTTAGCGGGATCGTCGTCGGGACCGAGGGGCCGGCCATCGACCAACACTTGACCTTTGTCGGGTTTGACGAGACCGCAAATGATGGAGACTATCGTGGTTTTTCCGGCTCCGTTGGGCCCGAGAAGGCCGGTCATCGCGCCAGGTTCAAGGCTGAACGAAACGTCGTCGACCGCGTTCAGATTTTTGTAGCGTTTGGTGATGGCTCGGGCTTCAAGTGGAGCGGGCAACTCGCCAAGTGTAGCAGTAAGCTCCGGCCGTGTGTCATGCTGTTCCTTGCATGGATGAATCCTTCGGCATTGCGATCTTTTCGCTGATTGTGTTCCTGTTTTCGACGGTTTGTCACGAGGCGGCGCACGCGGTAGCGGCGCTTCGATTGGGCGATAAAACGGCCTATCACAATGGCCAAGCGACGCTGAATCCGTGGCCGCATATCCGGCAAGAGCCTTTTGGACTGGGGATCTTGCCGATAGTTAGCATGTTTCTGAATTTGCAAAGCGGTATGCCCGGGGTGATCGGGTTTGCCAGCGCGCCTTTCGATCCGCTGTGGGCGATGCGTAATCCGAAGCGCGCAGCTTGGATGGCGATGGCCGGGCCGGCGGCGAATTTCGCTTTAGCGCTGATCGCGGCTGCCGTCGTGCGGGTGGGCGTTAGCGCGGGGGCTTTCGCGCCGTCGCATGGCTGGCGACTGGCTTCGGGGACGGGCGATTTGGCCGATGGCTTTGCCCTGCTGTTTAGCGTGATGTTTTTCGAGAATCTGTTGTTGGGCGCTTGGAACATGTTGCCGATTCCGCCGATGGACGGCTTCAGCATGTTGCTGTTTGTGCTGCCGGAAGGACGGACGGATTGGTTCTTTGAGATCAGGCAGCAGGTGGGGATGATGTTCCCGTTTTTGATGTTTGGGATTTCGAGTTATTTTTGGGAGATTTTTTCGCCGTTCTTTTTGATGGTGCGAGGGTGGGTGTTTTAGGGCTGGGGATTCTACTGAAGGCCGGATTCAGTCAAGCCTAACTCGCGAAGGACTTCGAGGTGGGGATGCCCGGCTCCCCCCGGCGTTGGCGCTCCTCCGCGGCGGCGAACAAGCGAAGGTCGTCTTCCGTAAGCGGCTCGTCGTCCGGTTCAGCCATCAGGAGCGAAAGTTCAAACGGATCGACCAGTTTGCTCAGGTATTGCTCGGCCAAGCCAAGGCGATTTCCGATTGGCGAAGATGATCGACGAGTTCGTGAAGGAGTTGACGTTTGGGCGCTTCGACATTTGCCATGCTTATCCATCGACGCCGACCTCCGGCGCCGTGCCCGCCGGGAAGCCTGGGTCGTCAAACAAGCTCAGGAACTAGGATACAAGCTTGTGGCAGCATAAGCGGCCCCTTCCCCCCGCTGTTCGGGTGTAGAAGTTCGTTAGGAGCACGGTAGAGTAGGAGAGAAGGCGACACGATGAGTGCGACCCCCTCTCCCCTCGTCGAACCGGACAAGCGGATTTCCCGGCATCCGGCTCTCCTGAAAA
>JAYUSQ010000109.1:0-21592 GCA_043755595.1 Acidobacteriota bacterium
TATGAGACATGGTACAAGATGGCGGTGTTGATTGAATCGGGGGTCGATCTTAGGCCGTTGATTACGCATCGCTTCCCCTACACCGATTTCGAACAGGGCTTCGCAGTGATGAAGACCGGACAGGCAGGCAAGGTGGTTCTTGCCTGGAAGGGGGTCTGATGTACGCAGATTTTCAGCAGCAGATCGAGAAGACGCTGGAGGAGATTCGCGCAGCCGGACTCTATAAGCCGGAGCGCGTGATTTCGACACCGCAGAGCGCGCATATCGGCGTGGCGCCTTCGGGCCGGCAGGCGATCAATCTTTGCGCGAATAACTATCTAGGATTGGCGGCGCATCCGTCGGTGATCAAGGCGGCGCATGAGGCGCTGGATCGATGGGGCTACGGCATGGCGAGCGTGCGATTCATTTGCGGCACGCAGGAGATTCACAAGAATCTGGAACGGCGCATCAGTGAATTTCTGGGGACCGAAGACACGATTCTGTATTCGTCTTGCTTCGACGCCAACGGAGGATTGTTTGAAACATTATTGGGCGCCGGCGATGCGGTGATTTCCGACGAGTTGAATCACGCCAGTATCATCGACGGCATCCGGCTGTGCAAGGCACAGCGCTTCCGGTACAAGAACAACGACATGGCGGATCTTGAGGCTCGGCTGATCGAGGCCAAGGACACGCGCCATAAACTGATTGCGACCGACGGCGTGTTTTCCATGGATGGCTATCTGGCGGATCTTGGTGGGATTTGCGAACTTGCCGACCGGCATGGCGCCCTGGTGATGGTGGACGATTCGCACGCCATTGGGTTCACGGGCCCGAGCGGGCGCGGCACCCACGAAGAGGCGAGGGTGATGGGGCGCGTGGATATTATTACGGGCACGCTGGGCAAGGCTTTGGGCGGAGCGAGCGGCGGCTTCACCAGCGGACGGCGCGAGATCGTCGAATTACTGCGGCAACGCTCGCGGCCCTATTTGTTTTCGAATTCTTTGGCTCCTTCGATAGCCGGGGCGTCGATTGCGGCGCTGGATTTGCTGACTGAGTCGACCGTGCTCATCGAGCGGTTGCGCGACAACACAGCATTTTTCCGGGAACGAATGACAGCGTTAGGTTTCAATATTCTGCCGGGCTCGCATCCGATTGCGCCGATCATGTTGGGCGATGCGGCGCTGGCTGGGCGGATGGCGGAAATGATGCTGGCGAAGGGCGTGTATGTGATCGGGTTCTCGTATCCGGTGGTGCCGATGGGAAAGGCGAGGATCCGGACACAGATATCGGCCGCTCATTCGCGCGAGGATTTGGAGTTTGCGATCGCGCGGTTTGGCGAGGCGAAACGGGAATTGGGGATTTGACTTGGCGAGCATCGCGTCCGTTTCGAGGAGGCGATCCACAGTCTTCAAGGACGAGTTCGTGGACCATGACGAGAACACCTAGGACCGCGTCGAGAGCGGGATCGAAAAGACCTCGCTCCAGAGTATCGATTCGATTACTCGAAGGCCAAACCGAATCGATTCGCGGGACAGGTGAATTTGAAAGCTGTGGTCGTACTGCTTGCGCCGGATGTCGCCAAAGTTTTCAAAGACGGTGAAGCCGTCAATAACGCCCTGCGGGCGGTCATTACGGCATTTCCTCGGCGCAAGGTGACGAAGTAGGGCTCGCGCCGACCGGGGCAACGAGGGACGGCAACTGTGGCATCGGCCGTTCACAAGACTCGAATACCCCTTTTCCCATTGAGCCTGCAAGACTTGGGCGTTCGCCGTCCCTAAACATTACCGGTGCGGCTGCTACTCTGTTGACGCAGCAGACTAACCGATGACGCACTTCGATATAATCACGGCAATGAAACTCCTGGGAATGGCGCTCGCACTCGCGCTCTGGCCATGCGCCGCCGCCTTGGCTAGCGTCAGTTACTCGACGCAAATTCAGCCAATTCTGGCGCGGCAGTGCGCGGCGTGTCATCAGCCTCAAGCAAAGCAGTCGGACCTGCAATTAACTACGTTCGCGGATTTCAAGAAGGGCGGACGGAAGGGGCCGGCCTTTGTGGCTGGCAAGCCGGACGAATCGTTGGTGATCAAGTACATCACCGGCGCTATGGAACCGCGCATGCCAATGGGCGGCAAGCTGACGGACGAACAGATCGGTTTGTTTCGCGAGTGGATTCGCGAGGGGGGGATGGACGACAGCGCGGCTGTTTCTTCGACGGCTGCGCCGGCAACACCGACGGTCTACCGGACTGCTCCTTTGGTGACCGCCTTTGCGATTTCACCGGACGGCAAAACGATTGCCGTGTCGGGGTATCGGGAGATTTTGCTGGCTTCCCTGCCCGATGGCAAACTGATGGCGCGGCTACCGGGACGGTCAATGCGATTGCACAGCGTCTCCTTCACGCCAGATGGCAAGACGCTGGCCGCGGTGGGCGGCGATCCGGCGCAGTCAGGCGAGGTGCAGATCTGGGATCTGGAGACGCGCAAGCTTCGGTATTCGATCGTCACGTCGACCGATACACTTTTCGGCGGCTCGATTTCGCCGGACGGGAAACTGCTGGCTTGTGGGGCGGCTGACAAATCGATCCGCTTATACGATCTAGCTTCGGGCAAAGAACTGCGTAAGATGGATCACCATGAAGATTGGGTGTTTCAGACAGCTTTCGGCGTGGACTCAAAACGCCTGGTCACGGCCGGCCGAGACCGCGCCGCCAAACTGATCGATGTCGAGTCGGGGCGCTTCATCGAGAACGTCAATTTGTTGCGGGAGCCGCTTATGGCGGTGACCCGGCATCCGAAACGCGATTGGGTCGCGGTCGGGGGCGGCGAGCGGATTCCTTATCTCTATCGGATGGATCGCCCGCGCGCGATGAGAATCGCCGACGATTCGACGTTGATTCAAAAATTCGAACGGCAGGACGGGCCCGTCACGGCGCTGGCAATTTCCCCGGATGGCGCGCGACTGGCGGTAGGGGCCGAAGCGGGCGACGTGCGGATCTACGAAACAGAAACCGGGAAACTCGTGACTCGATGCGCGGGGCACGAGGGCGGAATTTTTGCATTGCAGTTTACCCCTGACGGCGCGACTTTGGCGACCGGGGGCTTCGACGGTACGATTCGGATTTACGACATGAACGGCAAACTCGCGCGATCCATTGTGGCCGCTCCGATTCAAGTGGCGGGTGCACAATGAGGCTAGCGACCGCGTTGTTCCTGCTGTGCGGCGCCGCTTGGGCTGGGCCGGCGGTTCGCGAGATGACGCCGCATGGCGCGCAGCGCGGGCGGACAATCAAGCTGGTCCTCAAGGGTACGGATTTACCACACGGCGCCAAACTTGAGACTACGCTACCGGCTGCGATTTCCCGGCTGGCACCGGATGGCGAAGCTAAGCCAGACACTACGCTGCCGTTTCTGGTGGAAATAACCAAAGACGCTCCGGTAGGCGTTTATCCGTTACGCGTACTTACTGCGGATGGGCTTTCTAATCTGATGCTGTTCTCAGTGGGCGACCTGGCGGAGTCAGAAGAGAAAGAGATCGAAGCACCGAAGCCGGGCAATGGGATTCTGACGACGGCCGAAGCGATTGCCGCGCCCGCCGCGATCAACGGGACGCTGCCGGACGCCGACGTCGATCTGTTTTCGTTTCAAGCGAAGGCTGGGCAGAAGCTGGTATTTGAGACCGAAGCGAACTCAGTCGGGAGCGCCATCGATCCGGCGATTGAGATATTAGATAGCGCGGGGAATCAGATTGCTAAAAACGACGATGCGGCTGGCGCCGGCATCGATGCGCGCCTGGAAGTTACATTCGCCCGCCCAGGCACTTATTATGTGCGGGTTCACGATTCCAAGTACAGCGATCAGGCGCAGAATTTCTATCGCCTGAAGATTGGCGCGTATCCGTTTGCCGAGGCAATGTTCCCGATAGGCGGGAGGCGCGGGCAGGCTGTGACGGTGGAACTGGTGGGCGGAAACCTCGCTACGCCGGTGACGGTCAAGCCAGACACAACTCTGGCGAGTAAGTTCGCGCCGGTTTCTCCGCCCGGATCTTCCAGCTTGCCGCAACTGTTTCTGCTGAGTGACAAACAGGAGATGATGGAACCAGCGGACCGGAAATTACAGACGGGTGTGGTGGTGAATGGGCGGATTGCGGCGAAGGGTGAAGTGGATCGGTATAAGTTGCCGGTTAAGCCGGGAGAGCAGTGGTTGTTCGAATTGATCGCTTCTTCCACCGGGGCTTCGGAGCTTGACGCACTTTTGACGATTTATGATCCGGCAGGCAAGAAGCTGGCGTCGCGCGACGATTTGTTTGGCGCCGATCCTACCTTGCCTTTCGATGTGCCGCCTGGAGTGAGTGAAGTAACCGTTGCAGTGGAGGATTTGTTGGGACGGGGCGGCGCGGCCTTTGGCTATCGGTTGGAGGCGCGGCGCGAGCCGGCGGATTTCACGCTGCAACTGAATTCGCCTTTCGTGAACGTTCCCGCAGGCGGCACTGCGATCATTAGCGTCGGCATCAACCGGCGCGGCTATGACGGCGCCCTGCAGATCACGATTCCGAATTTGCCGGCGGGATACCGGCAGGCCGGCGGGACTGTAGCTCCAGCGGCGGCGAGTCAGCGGTTTGACGATCCTAATCCGCGCTTCAGCCGGAATACGGCCACCATTACCATTACCGCCGAGGCCGACGCTAAACAGCAGCGGGCCGATTTGGTGGTGAGGGGAGTCGCAGAATTGCCGGACGGCGGACGTATCGTTCGTTTCGCCGACAGTCCAGGGCTGGTGGTTTCACCGCGAGGGCTTAAACAGCGGGCAGTTACCGCTGGTTGGCTGGGAATGCCTCTGGCCATGGCATCGGCGAAAGCGCTGCCGGCTCGTTTGGTAGCTGGACCGCAGCAGCTGCGATTGTCGCAAGGCGTTGAGTATCCGCTCAATTACAAGGTAGAAGGGCCGGCAGCTGCGCGAGTCCAGGGACGATTGCGCGAGAGCATCGCTACACAAATTGGCAACTTGAGAATTCTACAGGGAACGCCGGGGAAAACTCAGGCTTCAGGGCAGACGCTAGTCAATACAAATTTCGCGACGCCGACAACGCCTTGGGATCTACTGCCGCAGGTGACCGTTGATGTGGACGGAAAACCGGTTGAGATTTATGGACCGATGATTACGATCGATATGGTGCCTGGGTATCAGGTTCTACCCGCAGCCCGGCAATGGGCCGTAGCGCCTGGGGCAGCGTTGGCGATTGAGGGCCGGGTCTATCGCGAACCGACTTTCGAGGGTGGATTAGTGACGATCGAGGCGCAGGAACTACCCGACGGGGTGAGTTGCCAAAGCGTTTCGGTCGCGGCGGACTCACGCGAGTTCAAAATGGATTGTCAGGTGACAGCCGCGGCCGCGAAGGGCAGCTACGAGTTTCGCCTCGTATCATCGGCGCCCGATACCGGACGGAATGCGAAAGACACTTACAAGGGGCCGGAAGTAACCGGCACGATAAAGGTAATTTGATCGATGCGTCATCAAGTTCTGATCTTAGTAACCGGGGCGGCCATGATGGCACACGCCGCCGAGCCCACGCTTTCGTTCGTCAAGGACGTAATGCCGATTCTCAACAAGGTCAGTTGTACGTCGGGGCCTTGTCATGGCGGCGCCAAGGGTAAGAACGGCTTCAAGCTCTCGCTGCGCGGTTACGACCCCGAGTTCGACTATCGGGCGATCGTTCATGAGATGCAAGGGCGGCGCCTCAATCGCACCGATCCGGCGAACAGTCTGGTTTTGCTTAAGCCTTCAATGAAGATCGCGCACGGCGGCGGGATGCGGCTTGACCCTGGCTCCAGTTACTACAACACGGTGTTGCGCTGGATCTCTGAAGGAGGGCAATTCGGCGACCCGGTTTCTTCGACGGTATCGCGGCTTGATGTACAGCCGTCCGATTTCTTCGCGGCCAAGCCCGGCCTTGAACAACAACTCAAGGTGGTGGCGCACTACGCCGACGGTTCGACACGCGATGTAACCCGCGATGCCGGATATTCTTCCAACACGCCGCAGCAGGCCGAGGTGACCGAGGGCGGTTCGATCCAGACGATCCGTCGCGGCGAGTCCGCCACCTTAGTGCGTTATGAGGGCAAGCTTTCGGTGGTGAACGTGACGGCAGTTAGCGATCAGGCGTTCACCTGGCAGGCCGCTCCTGAGTTCAATTTCGTCGATTGGCATGTGAACGCGAAGCTCAAGAAGGTGAAGATGCAGCCATCGGATTTGTCGTCCGATGCCGACTTTCTGCGCAGGATTTCTTATGACTTGAACGGCGTGCCTCCGACGGGCGAGGAGACACGGGCTTTTCTGGCGGATAAGACCGAGACTCGCCGCAAGCGCGCGGCGTCGATTGAGAAGATGCTTGCCCGGGAAGAGTTTGTCAATCACTGGTCCGTCAAGTGGAGCGATCTGCTGCAGGTGAATCGGGCGAAGCTGGGCGATAAAGGGGTATGGGCGTTTCGTGAATGGATTCGGGAATCGCTGGCGACTAACAAGTCTTATGACCGGATGGCGCGCGAGTTATTGACTTCGCGCGGATCGACTTACAAGAACCCACCCGCCAATTTTTTCCGTTTCACGCGGGAGCCCAAGGTTGCGATGGAGACCACGACGCAATTGTTTTTGGGCGTCCGCATGGTTTGCGCGCAATGCCACGACCATCCTTTCGAGCAGTGGACGCAGAATCAGTATTACAACCTGAGCGCATTTTTTGGAGCGTTGGCCATTAAGAGCGGCGAGGACGGCGACGAAGAAGTCGTCTACGACAAGCGCGACGAGTTTGAGATCCATCATCCGAAAGACAATCGCGTGATGCCGGCCAAGTTCCTATTTGCGATCGACAAGACGAACCTGCGGGAAGCCGAATTGCGGGAGAGCCTGGCGGATTGGGTTACATCGAAGGGCAACCCTCTGTTTGCCAAGTCGATGGCGAACCGGATGTGGAGTTACTTCCTGGGCCGGGGGATTATCGATCCGGTGGATGACATACGAGCTTCCAATCCGCCGTCGAACCCGGCGTTGCTGGAGGCCCTGACCAAGGACTTTATCGCGCATAATTACGATCTGAAGCAACTAATCCGGACGATCGTGAATTCGCGGACCTATCAACTTTCGTACAAGACGACAGCGTCAAATGCGGAAGATGAGATTAACTTTTCGCACGCGCTGCCGCGCAGGTTGTCGGCCGAGCAGTTATTCGATGGCGTCTATCGCGCGGCGGGCGTGAGGCCGAAGTTGCCCGCGGTTCCGAAGGATTCGATGGCTCAAGACTTGCCCGATCCATCGATCGGTAAGGGCGGGTTTCTCGATGTTTTTGGGCGGCCAGAGCGCCAGACCAGTTGCGAGTGTGAGCGGCGGAGCGACGTATCGTTGGTGCAGGCGCTGAACCTGCTGAATGGCTCGACCATTGCCGATGCGATCGCCGATCCGGCGGGCCGGATATCAAAGCTGGTCCTAGGCGGCGCTTCGGATCGCAAGCTGGCCGAGGAGATATATCTGGCCGCGTTGAACCGCTCGCCGGAAGGGAATGAGCTGGATCTCGCTCTTACCTACTTAGGCAAAGGCGGCGCGGCGAGGGCTGAACGCGCGCAGGATTTGATGTGGGCATTACTCAACAGCAACGCGTTTCTCTTTAACCGGTAGGGCGCGATTTGATCGACAAGTAGTACAACTCGGGAGGTTTCCTTATGGGGCTAACGCCTCTGAAGAAATCTCCATCGCCAAATAAAAAATCTACGACAGCCGTCATCGGGCTCCGGGTTCGCTTTGAACTCGGAGCCCGATCTGGTTTGCGGCGGGTGGTCCTGGCGATGGAGAAGAGTGACAACGCAAGCGGCACGACGCAATGGGCCGTGCAGTTTCAACTGTTCGAGCGCCCGTCGCGGGTCGCGGGATGGACGCAGGTGGCCGATCTGCGAGTAGAACTGGATACGCGGCAAAGTGGGGCGGCGGCGGCAGTGGCCAAACACGGCCTGTCGGACGAACAGGCTGCGCGTGCGATGGGTCCGGCTGCCGATGACGCGCTTGCGGCCCGGCGCGGGGAGATCGAGGTGAAGGAAGCGCACGAAGCGGTGCGGGATATCGTGAGGTGACAAGAGCGGTGTTGTGGGCGGGGCTGGCCGTTGCGCCGGGCTGCTGCGCTTGCGAGATGGAGGAGGCGTGGCGGGTGCGCTCAGTGCGTCCGCGGACCGATGCGACGCGGGCGCTGTTGGGGCGGGCCGTGAGGATGCAGGAGATCGAAACGGTGCGGCGTTCGTTCGATGCCACTTCGGGCGGGCGCGTTTCGATCTCGGTCACGGTGGTTCAGTTGGAACGGTGCGAAGCTGGCGAGGCCGATTTGGTTTTCCGGGTCTTCCGATTTCGTTTGCCCCATGCGTTTCGGGTTGTGCCTGCGCTCGATTTGGCTCGGGCGTGGGCGGCTAGCGGGGCGGCATGGCAGCGCGACTGGCGCGGCGGGCGGGTTTCGACTAGTTACTCGGCTGGTTACGGGCCAGGCGGACTGCGGCAGAGCACGGCGCTTGAAATTCGTGGCGGGTGGGTGGAGTCGCGCTTGGCGGCGGGTAATGCGTTGGTTTCAGCCAGGGTCCTGGCGGCGGGGCCGGTGCTTTGGCGGCGTCAACTGTTGCCTGCGGAGTTGCGGGAGAATCCGGAATTCGATGAGCAGGTGGAGGGGGCGCTCGCCTCGGCTGAGAGTTTGCTCAGGCTGGAGCAGTATGCGCGAGATCCGGCTTTTCTGCGCGCGGTGGAGCGGCTGGCGTGGTTAGGGAAACAGCCGTGTTTGGCTGGTTCGGTTCTGCGGCGGGTGAGGAGCGCCGAGCGGGCGAGCGGGGCGCGACAGTATGGATTGATAGATGCGGTGCTATCGGCAGGTGGGGCTGCCAGGTGTGCGGGGGCGGCGCGCGAGTTGGCGGAGATGCGGATGGAGTTCGGGCGGATCGATCGCGGGGCGGCGGCGCGGAAGGCGCGGGCGGAACTGCGTGAGTTACGAGGGATGGTTGACCGGCTGTTGCATCATACGCCGCTGATCGGCATCCGGCCGGTGGCGGTGGTGGAGGCGATCCGCTCGGGACGGCGGACGGCGTTGCCGGGGATTGGCGCGGGGGTGAGGGTTTCGGTGCTGAACTGGATCGACGCGACGGCTGGATTTTCCTGGCGGCTGAGGCGGAGGGTTGGCGAACCAGTGGGGACACCCTTTGTCGAGCTTCGGTTTCGCGATCCGTTGCAGTAAGGCTTTAAGTTGGTTCGACGTCGAGAGGACGGTGTCCTCCCGCCCGGAGCGCGGTGGAGGCTGGTTCGAGGGCGGTCTCTTCGACGTAGAAGAAGGCTCCTGCGCGTTCGCGGCGGAAGATGACGCCTCCGGTATAGTAGTCGACTTCAACGGCATAGTCGATTGTGGCGCCGGTCAGGACATCTTCCACCGCTTTGGACTCGGAGAGCTTTTTGCCGATGTAGATAAGGACGAGCGGACGGTCTTCGAAGAACTCCGGTTCGCGCTGCATGGGAGTAACTTACTTTCCTTTCGGCGGAACGAATAGCGCCGCAGCGGGCTCGCCACGATGTAGCGTTTTCGCTTCGAATAATTCTTTGCGTATGGGGAGATGGCGGTAGCGGTATTCCGAGGCTTCCATCCGTAGCACCTGACAGTCAAGGGCGGGCGCAACGGATACGACGGCCTCTCCATACGGCGTTTTGAATTTCCAATTTACTACCGGCTCGCTCAACAGGTTCGACTTGCCGGTGAGTTCAAAGTTCTGCCCGAGGCCGGTCAAAACGCTCCGGCAACTGTCGGCGCTGGACAGCGAGCGGCGGTGAACGCCTCCGAGGAAGAACAACGCGGGCAGGCGGAAATCCGATATATCCGAAGGCGGACCGTGAACAATCAGTTGCTGGCCCGTGGCGAGGTAGAGGCGGGTGTTGGGAGGCGCGGGGTCGCGGCTGCCGCGAACGGCGAAGCGGCTGGTGGGCTGAGTGCGATGGAGGAAGGAGCCGTCTGCGCGGACCGCCATCGTACCAGTGACTTCGGCAGTGACCAGATCCCGGACTGGCGATTGGACTAGCGCCCAGACTGAGTGCTCGTAGGTGAGCGTGAAACAGGGGACGCCGGTTTGGGTCTGGCAAGGAGCAACGGGGACTTGAAAAACGAACAAGGCCCAAAGGGCGGCGAGTGACACGACCATCAATCTTTGATTGTAGAAAGAAACGGCGCCGGACTTTGCCGACGCCGCACAATCGAAGGAAAGTGATGGAAGGACGGCGTTAGAAAACGAGGCGCAGAGCCATCTGGAGGAGGCGCGCGTTTTGGGCGACAGTGGTGTACTGTCCAAAGGCGGCGCTGGTGATGTTGCGGTTCACGTCCTGGAACGAAGTGTTGTTGAAGACGTTGTAGAGTTCGGTGCGGAACTGGAGTTTCGCGCCCGAATCGCGACCAAGGGAAAAGTCTTTGTAGATGTTCCAATCGAAGTTGGTTTCGCCGTTTAGACGGTGCGTGTTGCGGCCAAGGTTGCCAAAGTTGCCCAGCAGCGGTTGTGAGAGGCCCAGGCTTTCGGCATGGGTGGAAATGCGTTGGACGTCCGAGTTGACCGAACTAGGCGAACCCGCCGAACCTTGCGGAACCGGGTTGAAGGAAAACGGTCCAGCTACATTTGGCCGAACCGGACCATTGAGGATGCCGGTCATCGCGGGAGTGGAAACACCACGGCGGGCGCCGGACTCAAGAGTAACCGGGAAGCCTGAGCGGAAGCTAGTGATACCGGCAAAGGACCAGCCGTGCAGGGCCTGACGTGCGAATGGATTGGTGACGCCTTTGAAGAAAGGCAGTTGCCAAACATGGGTCATGACAAGCCGCTGCGGCAAATCGAACTGCGACACGGCGCGGTTGTCGCGATTGTTGAGCGGATTCTGTTGATTGCTGGAATCGTTGATCAGCACGCCTTGGACATCGGAGTTGTCGTCGATCGATTTGCCAACGGTGTAGGCGGCGGTGAAGAGGAGGTGACGGCTCAATCGGCGTTGCACTTCGAACTGGGCCGAGTGGAAGTTCGAGTTCGCCGAACTGTCGACGAAGTTGATCAAGTTAAAGCGCGGGTCCAGCCGATTGCTGCGCACCACTGAGTTGCCCGTGGCGCCAGCGTTAGCAGCGGTGAACTGTTGCAGACGCGCCGTTTCATCGGCGACGCTGGTGGCGGGAGCCGGCGGATTGGCGATCAGATTGAGCATGCGAGTGCGGGGGAGGTAGTTGCCCTTCGTCCCCACATAACCCGCTTTGACGACAAAGCCCCCGAAGTCATGCTGCAGCCCCAAGCTGAACTGATGCACTTGCGGGTTGGCAAGGTTTGGATCGATAGTTGGGTTGACATTGCCAAAGTTCAAGGCAGTCTGCGAGATCTTGCCGGTAAGCGCGCGGGTATCCTGTTGGATCTTCGCGGTTCCCGCGACGATGCGGGAGAAGGCGTTTTCGCCGGCGAAATTGGCTCCGCCGGAAATGTTGCCATTCACAATGAACGGCGCCAAGGTCCGTTGGTTGGTGACCGGGTTTAGGAACGTGAAGTCGTAGGCGATGCCATACCCGCCACGGAGGACGGTCTTACCGCGGCCCCCCAGATCATACGCAAAGCCGAAGCGGGGAGCCCAATTGGTGTTGCGGGCGAAGGCCTCCGGCACCACCTGAAGGCACCCGAACGCGCCTATGCCAGCAGCGCCCATGGAATCGCGGCAGTCGAGATTAAGATTCGACAGCTTGCCGTTGGCCTCCTTCATGGGGCCGGGGGACTCGACGCGAATGCCGAGATTCAGGGTCAGGCGGCGTGAGACTTTCCAGTCGTCCTGAAGGAACGCGAACTGCATGTTCTGCCGGTGAGCGCGAGCCGAGTCGCCGAAATTCTGCGTATAGGTGGCGGGTGTGCCGGAGGCAAAGCCAGCCCAATTGGCGAAGTTGAACACGGGCCGCACCGACGCGTCCACGGTGCTATCGGCTTGCAGAACAAAATGCTCAAACCCAGCTTTGAAGTTATGGGCTCCCCGCACGAAGCTGACGTTGTCGCGGAACTGATAGGTGCGTTGCTCACGCCCCTGCGGCAGCCCTTCCCATTGGCCGAAGTTATTGATCAAGCCGTCCTGGAAGATGATGCGCGGGCCGACCGGCACGGTGCTATCGATCACGAAGTTCGGGTTGGCTTGGCCGAAGCCGAAGTAGAACTCATTGACCGCCACCGCTCCGAAAGTATGGGTGTGCGCAAGAGTGGCCTGCTGCGGCCGGTTGGTGTTCGCAGTTCCAAAGTTGTTGAGATTAGTTGCGATGAACGTGTTGCCGGTGCTGCGCTGGGTGGCGGCAAAGCGACCGTACCGCACCCACAGACGGTCTGAGTTGGTGATGTTGTAGTCAGACCGGATGCTGAACTGATAGGTGTTCTCGGCGTTCGGCGCGCTCTGTTGTACTCTTCCGAAACCGGCGCCTTCGGACGTGGCGGCCGGCAGTTGATACTGGGCCAGCAGCGCCTTGGAGGTTGGATCGGTAACCGCAGCAATCATGGCGGCCGTGGGCACCTGGGCGATGCGGGCGGCGCCTGCGCCGCGCAACCGGAAGCCTTCGTAGCTGGTGCGCCAGAAGAGTTTGTTACGAAGGTCAAACAGCTTGGGGAAGAAAACCGGCCCGCCGATCGAATAGCCAAACTGATTTCGACGAACGATGTTCGACTTGCCCGCGCTGTCAAAATACGGCCGGGCATTCAGCTTGTCGTTCTGCAGATACTCGTACAGTTCGCCGTGTAGCTGGTTGGTTCCGCCAAGCGTCGTGTAGATGACCTGGGAACTGGAGTTGCGTCCATGTTCAGCACTGAAATTGTTGGTGATGACCCGGGCTTCGCCAAGTTCGGAGAAGTTTAACGGCCCGAGGACCGTGCCGGTGACAATCACGTCCGTCGCCGTAATACCGTCGACTGTAATATTGTTACCACGGCCCCGTCCCCCGTTGGCGTTAAAACTGCCACTGCCGAGGAAAGTATTGTTGGAGGTGACCGGGGTAACGCCCGGCATCGTGAGCACGAATAGATTCGGATTGCGTTGGACCGGAATCTCCTGGAGTTTCTCGCCGGCGATCGAGCCCTGGATCTGCGCGTTCTCGGCATCGAGCCGGGTGACAGCCCCCGAGACGGTAACGCTTTCGGTGACCTGGCCCAAATCAAGCACGATCCGGGCGCTGGCAATTTCGCCGGTCTTGATTTCGGCGCGGGTGGAAGTGGTCCGAAAGCCAGGCTTTTCGACTTTGATGTCGTAGTCGCCGATCGCTAACAACGGCGCGGCAAAACGTCCTTCGGCGTCGGTTTCGACGGTCCGAGATTCACCCCGCGAACGGCTAGCTATGACAACTCTGGCGTTGGCGATCGAGGCCCCGGTAGCATCGGCAACGACGCCGCGGACCTCACCGGTGGTTTGCGCGAAAACAGATGTCGACGCGACAGTGAACAGCAGAAAATTATTGAGGAGTTTCTTCATTTATTTGTCTCTGAAACATTGAGATCCAGTTCCATCCGTACTAGAACTTCCGTTGCCATCTTGCGGTGCGCTCCAAACAAAGCTTTAAGGCGCCTGGAAAGTCAACACTTCTTCTACAACTCATATCGGCAGTTCCGACTGGGAAGAGACGACTCCGCAGATGAGGGGATTTGACATGTAACCGATTTAGGGTGTTCATCTTAGGATCTCCCGGCAAAATGTCGCCAGCCGGAGGACAATTTGTCGAAGTTCATACGGGCATGCGACCAGCCGCGTTAGGATGGTACTTATGCATCCGTGGCATGATATTTACGTCGACGACCATACAATCTCGAAAGTTTTCCCAGTGGTCATTGAGGTTCCGATGGGGAGCAAGAACAAGTACGAACTCGACAAAGAGTCGGGCTTGATGCGGCTGGACCGGGTGCTTTACAGCGCGGTCTACTACCCGGCTAACTATGGCTTTATTCCCCGTACGTTCTGCGATGACGGCGATCCGCTGGACGCGCTCGTATTGGGGCAAGAGCCGGTACACCCGATGACGGTGGTTGAGGCGCGGGCGATCGGCGTGATGAGGATGCGTGACGAAAAAGGCCTTGACGACAAAATCATCGCGGTGTCGGTACATGATCCGGCGGTAGCGGACTATACGATCCACACACAATTGCCTGCGCATCAGTTGCGCGAGATCAAGCGCTTCTTTGAAGACTATAAGACGCTGGAAGACAAGGAAGTTGTGGTGGAGGACTTCATGGGCCCCGAGGATGCGGTTCGGATCCTGGTGGACGCGGTGGATATGTACCGGCAACTGCGGCGGGGCGAGATCGGGCGAGTCAAGAAGTAGCGGTCGGGGTGAGCCCTGAGAGCGCAAACACTCGCGTAGTGTTTCATATGGCACTCTCGGCAGTCCACTGGCAAGGAAACGGGCGCTTGAATCTGGCGTCCGAAAACAAACCGTCTCTCAAGCCCGGCGATCCGAATGCGGTGGCCGTGGCAATCTTTCAACGAGTACTACTCTCGCTCCAATTCGCCATGAAGGCAGGGGCCGACGGCGGCTATGGGAGCCAGACAGCGGCAGCGGTGCGTGAGGTGGAGAAAGAATTTGGCTTGCCGGGCGATGGCGGCATCGCGGGGCAACAGGTTCTCACGACGCTCGACCGGTTCCTACTCAACCCGTCTCAATTTGGAGCGGGGAGGGCTTCGGGCCGCACGCTGGCTTTGACAGATGTGCCGTTGGCGCGCAGCAAAGTCGCCTCCGCAATCAAGGCATTGGAGGATCTGGACAGGGCTTTATTTTCCAGCGCGCTGGCGACGCCGGACCCGGTCACGATCGATGCATTGCGGGTGCAGTTCAGGTTGACGCGCGGGGCGAGCACGCTCGGCGTCGGACGGCAGTTCACGCAGACCGACATCTCCGATATTCGAACCACCTTTGTGGGAATTCGGGGCGTACTGGACAGAGCAAGTACGCTCTTTGTGGACTTCATGCCAGTGACCGGACCGGACAACGCCGCCGAAGCCTTGTTTGGAGGACCGGTGCGATTCGGGCCGGTATTCCGCAACTTCAAATGGCGTGGGTTGGAACTGATCGGCAAGGAATCGCGGGCCGCAGTGCTGATTCATGAAACCACGCATGTGGTGGACTCAGTATCGGGAGCGCCGGGCAACCATATTTCAGAATTCGAAAGCGGCTATCCGTTGCAGGCGGCCGATCAGTCGAAACATAATCCGAGCAGCTACGCTACTTTTGCCGCCCACATCGTGGGACGCAAAAACCCGGATCCACTGCCTGGCCTGAATCCGAACGATCCGCGCGCGAGACCTTTGGGCGGGGCCTAACGGAAGGCGGCAAGTCCGGGAAGCGCACCGCACATGTTAGACTGAGCCGTCACTATGGCCGAGAAGACTCCGAAAAAACACCAGCTCGTTTCGCTTGTGAATACCTCTGTAAAGGATTTCAAGGTCGAAGGCAAATCCGAGCGGCTACAGAAGTTCGTGGCGGCTGCGCTGCGCGAAAATGGCTTCGACGCCGTTGAAGAGGATGAACGAGAGTTTTTGTGCCGCGCCATGCCGGTGTGGCGGAGCAAAGAGACAGGCATGGTGGAGCCGACTCCAAGACGTCGCAAAATAGACATTGTGGTCTACTCAGACGAAGATCCCGTCGGCCTTGTTGAGATCGAGTCAGACTTGAATGATCTGAAACCTGCCGGTGTTGTCTCAAAGCGTAGCGGTCACTATGACGTTTTTAGCATCTCGCGTTCGGGTTCCGGGTCCTACTATAATTCATACAAGTCGCTTGAGCGGATGGCGGCGGCAGCCTATTACTGGGCACTTCGGAAGCAGAGTGAGTCGGTGCTCACTCTTCGAGAGCAGACGGAACATCTCGAAAAACTCGTTTCTGACCTGCCGGAGATTCACAACCCTACGGGGCTTGCCATTATTCTTGTTAGTGGTAAGTGCCGCACGCAAGATTCCGCGATACTCAAGCCGCGCCTCGCGTCACTATCTGCTGACCTTGTTTGCGTTTCGGGATAACCACTCGGACACGCTTGGTCCCGGTTCGGTGGGATCTCGGGCCGGAGATCTTTCGGCTGACGGTGACACCCCCGGCCCCTCGTTGCCGTGAACGCATCCGGGCCCCCTCAGACCAAGGAGAGGGATTGACTTGGGAACTCTGCGAAACCCTTGGCTAGATGTGTACTAACATGTCGGCGACCTGGGTTCCGTCCATGCACGGGTCAACGGCCAGGGCTCCGTTGGCCTGCATTGCACCTTGCTCGATGCGATCCGTCATTTCTGAGTGGGCATTGCCGATATCGATTTGGCTGCAGGCGATATCGTACTTGCGTCCGTCGAACGAGAAGCACTTGGTGATGCGGCGATTGCATGCTTGGCGGTGTAGGGGACATCGTTTGGACGCGGCGCAAACGCGGCGATCGCGCATTGTTGATGATCCGCCCCCCATAGCGCTCGCGGCTCAGCAGCCCTTGCGTACACCTACCATTTTCATGTCGCACGACCGGTAGGGAAAGAGTGCCGGGCCAGGGAGCATGACCCGCATGTTAAACTGAGCCGTCACTATGGCCGAGACGACTCCGAAAAAACACCAGCCGTACGTTCCCGAGAACATGCAGATGACCGAGTTCACGTGGCGAGCCGTGCTCATCGGTATCGCCCTGACTTTGGTGCTTGGCGCCGCGAATGCCTATCTTGGATTGCGGGCGGGCATCACAATTGCCGCGACGTATCCGGCGGCCGTGATTGGGATGGCGGCGTTGCGGCCGTTTCGCGGATCGATTCTCGAGGAGAACTTGTGCCGGACGGCCGGTTCGATCGGTGAGTCCGTGGCCGCGGGCGCGATATTCACGTTGCCGGCGTTTGTGCTGGCTGGGGCATGGTCTTCATTTAGCTTTGGCGAGGCGTATCTAAAGTCGACGGCGCTGATGATTGTGGGATCGATCATCGGAGTGCTATTTGTTTCGCTGGTGCGGCGCGGCATGGTGGAAGATCCGGAGCTTCCCTTCCCCGAGTCGATGGCGGCGGCGGAGATTCACAAGGCTGGACGGCGCGGAGCCGAGGCGGTGAAGTACCTTTTCTACAACATTGCGATTGGCGGCGTGTCGTTTATTCTGGGGAAATTCAACCTCTACGCGCTCGATCATAATTTTGGCGGGATCGCGATCGGAACCATTGGCGCAAGCAAGGTGCGGCTGAGCGCAGCGGCAGGCGGACCAACGGCGGCGGTGGGTGGCGTCACGTCTTTCGCCGCGCCAGAGATCAGCCCGGCGTATCTGGGTGTCGGGTTTGTGATCGGGCCCAAACTGGCGAGCTTGCAATTCTCAGGCGGCGTCCTGGCGTGGGGACTGATGGTGCCGTTGCTGGTTTACTTTTTGGGGCCGCAAATGCAGCCGCAGTACACGACGGACGGCATCACCGATTGGAATGGCATGGCGGCGGCGCTCTGGCGCTTTATTGTGAGACCGATCGCGGTGGGGGGAATGCTGGTGGGCTCGGCGTATACGATGTTCAAAATGCGGAACAGCCTGCTGGGCGGGTTGAGCCGCGCATTTGCCGAAGTGCGGGGCGAAATGCCCGCCATGGAGACGCTTTCGCGGACCGAACGCTACATGAGTTCGAAGGTGGTGCTCTCGCTGATTGGCCTGATGTTTTTCCTGATGATCGGCCTGTACTACTTCTTCTCGGGCAGCGTAGGGGCGGCATTGGTGGCGGCGACGGTGATGATCGTGGTGGGGTTCGTCTTTGCGACGGTGTCGGGCAGTTTGGTGGGCCAGATCGGTTCGTCGAATAACCCGATCTCCGGGTTGACGCTGTCGACGCTGATCATTGCCGCGCTGTTGATGGTGGCGATGGGCTTTACGGGGATCAACGGCGTGGCGGTGGTGCTGGGTGTCGCGGCGGTGGTTTGTGTTTCGTCGGCGGTAGCGGGCGAACTGCTGCAGGATTTCAAGGTTGGCTACATCCTCGGAGGCACGCCGCGCACGATTCAGGTGGTGGAACTGGTGGCCGTGCTGGTCTCGAGCCTGGTGATGTTCATTCCGCTGTGGATCCTGAACGAAGGCGATATTCGCGACGGCGGAACGGGCTTCGGCGGCAAGAGTCTTCCGGCGCCCCAGGCGGGCCTGATGGCCATGCTGGCGCAGGGCATTGTCGGCGGCGATATGGCATGGCCATTGGTGGTGGTGGGGATCTTCTTCGGGATCGTGCTGATTATGGCGCAGGTTCGCAGTCCGATGCTGGTTTCAGTGGGCATGTACCTGCCGTTCGGGACGACGTTCGCGATTTTCTGCGGCGGGATGACTCGATGGCTGGCCGAGGCAGTGGCCAAGCGGCGCGGCTACAATCCGGCGCAACTGACGCGCGTGGAGAATGCGGGGATTTTGACGGCTTCGGGGTTAATCGCCGGCGAAGCGTTGATGGGGCTGCTGTACGCGGGGTTGCAATTCAAGAAGGAATGGATTCCCGATTTATCGCGGATCGCGCCCGGCGGGTCGCCTTCGTATCTAATAGGATTCCTGGTGCTGGCGGCGCTGGCGTTTTTGCTGGTGCGGATGCCGCTGGCGAATGCGGGTAGTCCCGATGAGCCGGCGCCTCCGGCCGCGATGGTTTAACGGGTCGCGGCCGAGGCTTGGGCTATCCAATCCGGTAATGCCTGGAACAACTTCCTCATGACGACGGACGTTCCTTGCGCGAATACTTCCGGTTTGCCATAGGCTTCGCCGGTCGACCAGATCGCTGACGCCTCGTAGGATGACGACGCGCGTTGCGTTGCGAACCGCCACGCGCGCAATGGCTCCGGATTCCCAATCGGCGGCCACCGCGCCAAAGAGACGGCGGAGCTTGGGGATGTCCGCCGGCGCAAGATCGCGGTCGGCCGAGACGAGCGTGGCGCGCCGGACCGGAGTCGGGAGCTTCGGGCCCAGCCAAGCGAGATCGATCACCGCTGCGTAGTCGCGAATCGCCTCCGAGGAATCCCCCATCATCTCGACGATGTCGTAGATCACGGTGCGCTCAGCCAGCACGATCTCGTATTTCGTAATGTGCCCGGCCATGCCACCGCACGTGCCGAGATTGAAGACGCCACGCGGATGCCAGCGATCGATCGCGTACTGCGCCGAGGCCGCCGCGTCGACCTTGCCCCAACCGCCTTGCAAGATGACGACGGGCACGCCAGCCATGCGCTGCAGGAAGAACTCCCCGTATGGGGAACGCTCCATGACGACGCCTGGATTCAACTCGCGCACGATGCGCCACTCGGCGTTGGCGGAGACGATCACGATGAATTGCGGAGCGATTTCGGCACACCAGACGAGGCTGTGGAAGACGAGGACCGGCAACAAGAGCCACATAGCGCCATGCTAGCGAAAGTAAGGATTGATTGTATGGTTGAATAAAAAGTTTCGTTTAGTGCATGTATGGTTTTATTAAATGGGGTGATTAGTGTTAGTATGGGTGCATGGATGCATTGGTGAGGGAGATTTTGAACGTGCTGGGGCAGTTCAATCCCTGGTGGCGCGATGAGCCGTTTAGCGATCTGCCAAACTGGCGGCGGTCTGCCTGGAAGGAGCTTCAGGATTGGCTGACTAAGCCGCCGGCCCGCCGGGCCGTGATGCTGTCAGGAGCGCGCCAGATTGGCAAGACCACCCTCATTATGCAGGCGATCGAGGGACTGGTCGCCAGCGGTGTCCCACCAGCCAACATCATCTACGCGACTTTCGACCATCCTCTGTTGAAGGTGGCGGGCATCGACGCCGTGTTGAAGGGATGGCGGCTCCGGGAACCCAAAGCCGCCGGACTGGAGTACGTCTTCCTGGACGAAGCCCAACTGATTTCGAACTGGGGGACATGGATCAAACACCAAGTGGACTTCAACCGGCAGCGGAGAATCGTCTTCACCGGGTCCGCGACGCCGCTGATGGAAGTCAATCAGGAATCCGGGGTGGGCCGCTGGCATACGATCCAGATGACGACGTTGTCTTTCTTTGAGTACGCCCGGCTGAAGCAACTCGCGCTGCCCGCTCTGCCGAAAATTGGGGAACCGGAAGAAGTGTCCGGCCTGACGACGAGCGGCCTGCAGAACATCCGCGAGAAAGCGGCGCCGTATGTTGCGCATTTTCACGAGTACATGATGCGAGGCGGATTTCCGCAAACGGCACAGGTGGAGAGCATCGCGCAGGCCCAACGGCTGCTGCGGGAAGATATCGTCGACCGCGTGCTTAAGCGCGACATGACCGCCCTTTTCGGCGTCAGACGAGTGCTGGAACTCGAACTCACGTTTCTGTATCTTTGCATGCACGATGGCGGGTTATTGGATATGCCGGCGCTTTGCAGTAACCTGACCGTCAAACGGCCCACCGTACAGCACTTTATCGAGTTATTGGAAGCGACGCACCTGATCTATAAGCTGCAACCTTTCGGTTATGGCAAGGAAGTGCTCCGGGGCCGATGCAAGATTCATCTGGCCGATGCGGCGATCGGTCCGGCGATCATGATGAGGGGCAAGGCGATGCTGGACGATCCCACCGCGCTTGGTGTGGCAGCCGAAACAACGGCGTTCAGACACCTGCTCTCGCGTTACCGGTCGCGGAACGCCCGTTTCAGCTATTGGCGAGGCAAGGAAGATCACGAGGTAGACTTAGTGGCCGAGATGGGTGGTGAGTTGATTCCATTCGAAGTCAAGTACCGGTCGGATGCGTCGAACCTACGTCAATTGAAGGGGCTGCTGGAATTGTGCGAGGCCAAGAAGCTACGGCATGGGTATGTCATCACGAGATCGCCGGACGATATCGGCGAGGTGAAGCTGCCCGCAGGTAAGTCCAAGACTAAGATTGTGCAAATACCGGCAGCGCTACTTTGTTATTGGATGGGGGAAGTGGAGGCAAACGGGGAGTGATCGTCAGGCTGGAGGGACCGGCAGGCGGATCGTAACTTCGAGCCCATGGGGGTGGCGGTTGCGGCACACGACTGAGCCGTGGCAGGACTCAATGCCAGTCTTGACGATGGCCAGTCCCAGTCCTACGCCGCCGCTGTTCCTATTGCGCGACCCCTCGGTGCGGTAGAACGGTTCAAGGATGCGTTGCAGATCGTCCTCTGCGACCCCGGGTCTTTAGCGTTCCGGCAGATTGAGGCGGGATCCGTTGCCAGCCGACATCTGATCGATGAAGGCATCGACGCCGGGCTTGGCCTGCGCTTCACGGCTCTTGAGCTAGAAGTCGATCAGGTAACCGGTGACGGCGGCCAAACCCAAGGTCAACAGTAGGACCGCGAGGGTTTGCGGCCAGATCGAATCGGCCGGCTTTTCTTCGACGGAAGTAGCATAGGCGGCTTGGCTGTTAACAAGGAGCGCGGTCCGAAGGAGTGTGGTTGCATTCTTCATGCGTCGATTATCGCTGCGCAATGCATAGCTTTGACGTGGGATCGGGCTCCGATTGTTAAGTTTCAGTTAAGGCGGCGCAAAGAGCATTTTCCAATCCGAAAGTGAGCCTGAAATCGAAATTTGATTCCAATACAAGATGAGCCTGAGATACGGGTTTGATTCCAATGCGGAGTGAGCCTGAAATATTTTGGCTGCCTCGCCGGGG
>JAYUSQ010000110.1:0-21491 GCA_043755595.1 Acidobacteriota bacterium
AGCCAACGTGCGCGTGCTAACCTGCGCGATTGGCGCGCCGCGTAGCAATCACGGGTCTGGGCATGGTGAATTCGCTGGGCATGGGAGTCGAGCGAATCTGGCCGCGTTTGCTCGCCGGTGAGAATGGCGTGAGCCGCATCACGCTATTCGATGCGTCGCAGTACCGAGCCCAGGTCGCTGCGCAGGTCTCTACGTTCTTCGGGGCCGGTCTGGCGGACACCGACAATTTCGCGTGCCCGGATCGCCCGGAGCTTCGGCGCAGCGCCGCGATCTTCATCGAGTGCGCGCGCGAGGCATTGGCCCACAGCGGCCTGGTCGAATCGGGCTTCGATCGCACACAGGCCGGAGTCGCGGCAGGCGTGAGCGCCGCCTATCTCGACACTGAGTTGATGAGCGACTATTATCGCTATCGGCTGGCTGATGACTCCGGCGTTGACGTCACCGCCTTTCCCGTCTCGCAGTTGCAACCGGCCCACAACTTCATGCGCCGCCTCGCCGACACTCCCGCCATCGAGTCCGCCCGGCAACTCGGCCTCACCGGCCCCACGTTTTCGTGCGACACCGCTTGCGCGGCCAGCGGCCATGCGATTGGAGAAGCCACCCGCCTGATCCGCGCCGGCCGGGCCCGCGTGATGATCGCCGGTGGGGCGGCGGCCGTGGTCACTCCGATTGGCATTCTCTACTTCGCAGTGCTCGGCGCGCTTAGCCGCAACCCGGACCCCGCCAGCGCCTCACGCCCGTTTGACCGCGACCGCGATGGCTTTGTGATGGGCGAAGGGGGCGGCGCGGTGGTGCTGGAAGATTGGGACCATGCGCAGGCACGCGGCGCTAAAATCCTGGCCGAACTCGCCGGCTTCGGCAGCAATACCTGCGCCCTCAACTTGACTGACCCGTCGCCCGATGGCCTGATCGAAGCCGAAGCGATGCGCCTCGCCCTCGCCGCAGCCCGGATCGCTCCCGAAGAGATCGGCTACGTCGCCGCTCACGGAACGTCGACGCAGAAGAACGACCGGACCGAAGCGAAAGCGATCCAGCACCTATTCGGGGCGAGCGCTGGCCGCATTCCCGTGTCTTCCAACAAAGGACAGATTGGCCATACGATCTCGGGCGCAGCCGTGAGCAACCTGATTTTCGCGGTCAAAGCCATGCAGGACGGCATGGCGCCGCCCACTATGCATCTGCTCAATCAGGATCCGGAAATCGATCTCGATTGCGTGCCGAACCAGGCCCGGCCCGCCACGATCGGCGCTGCTTTGATCAACTCTTTCGCCTTCGGCGGGCATAATGCCGTGCTTGTGGTGCGGGCTCCGTCGTAAAGTAGGTATTCAACTCAAAGATGACAGTTCCCACTCGCCAGGAAATAGTAGACAAGTTCGCGGCCATCGTCGCCCGCAGCCTGCATGTCGAAGCCGCTCGCGTAACCGAGGACGCCTATCTCGACGATCTGGGCGCCGAATCGCTCGATCTCATCGAGATCTCCATGGGGGCCGAAGAGGCCTTCGACATTTGGCTCTCGGAGAAAAGCATTCTGCAAACGGCCCGTGATATCTATGGCCCTGGGGCGCTGGAGAAGGACGGCCTGCTGACCGATGCGGGTAAGGCTTTGCTGCTGGCTCGCATGCCTGAGCTTGACCCGAAGACCCTCGAAGGCGACGTGCCGTTGACGGCCATCAACCGGCAATTCATGCGCGCCAGCGGTTGGATTTCAATGATCGAAGGCTTGATCGCCGCCTCGCCTCAGGTATGTCCAAAGTGCGAAGGCGAATTGGCGAGCGCCCTGGCGTTCAAGCGGAAGTGTACCAAGTGCGCTGCCGAGACGCCGCTGGTTTCGGGCGAAGATGTGAACAAGCGCTGGGTGCGCGAGTATCAGGCCACTGTAACGCCCGCTTGACCGTAACAACGTGCCGAACTCTCTACGGCTGAATCTTGGGTCGGGCGGCGTGCGTCTCGAAGGCTTCCTCAATGTCGACGTCGATGTGCGGGGCGCCGATGTCGCCGCCATGATCGACGCGTTGCCGTTCGCGGATGGCGCGGTGGAGACGCTCTACGCGAGTCACGTGCTCGAACACTACCTCGAAGTGCGCCCGCGCCGCACTGTGGCCGCGTTGTTGCGGTCCTGGTGCGATCTGCTCGCGCCCGGCGGCGTGATCTACCTCGCGGTGCCGGACTTTGAGGCGCTCGCCCGCATTTACGCAAGCCCAGGCGCCGCGCCCTCTGTCCGCGCGACGGTGCTGGCTGCGGTCTTCGGGGGCCACCGTCACGAATGGGATCGCCACTACGCGGGCTACTGCCGCGAGAAGTTGACTGGGCTGCTGACGGAAGCCGGCTTCAGCGACGTGGCCACTTTCGAACCGTTTGCGAATGATGAGACGCGCCACGCCATCGGAGGGCAACCGATTTCGCTGAACCTGCGCGCCGTGAAAGCGAACGCGGCGTCGGATGCGCAACCGCAATCTCCACTCGCGCCAGAGCCTGAAGACGAGTGGACCACGGTTCGTCGCGCCGCCGACGAGCGGTTGGCGGTGCTGTTGGTGCAACGAGAGCGGATCGAGGTGCTGGAGGCTGAGAGCGCGAAGTTGGAAGCGGAGTGCCGCGCGCAGCGGGAGTTATTGACCTCGCCACGGGCCTTGATGGCGGCGCTTGTCCGCGCGCTTTTCAAATAGCAAGCGCCGAAAAATTTTTCAACGTCATGGCGGCGGCTTGCCGAATCCACTCGTTCCCGGATGTTGAGAAGGCGCTGTACCGAAGCCGCGATGCGTGGGTCGCTCGCCAATTGGCGGTAGAGCTCGGCGTGTGCGCCCTCCCTGCGTTCTGACGGAATCGGCCACTCCAGATGGATATGCTTTCCGCCGAGAAACGTAAGTGCCGAGAGAACGTCGGCCCGGTCGGTTGACTCGAGTAGCCCAAGCCAGTCGTCCACCGATTTGGCAGCCGGGATGAAGCCGATTTCATAATTCGGAAAATACGTAATGTTCGGCAGCAACTCGCCGTCCTCGCCTTCGAGCCTGACGAATCGCAGCTTCTCTCCGCTGAGAGCAAAGAACTCCTTTTCCGCTCTCGGCACCACCAAATTCCTGGTGTGAAAAAAGACGATCAGTTCAGCATCAAGGTCCGGAGAGAACGCGAAGGTTAGATGATCAACCCGCAT
This sequence comes from Acidobacteriota bacterium, assembly GCA_043755595.1. GTDB lineage: Bacteria > Acidobacteriota > Terriglobia > Bryobacterales > Bryobacteraceae > VFZP01. The sequence goes on from JAYUSQ010000110.1 coordinate 3,149, forward strand.
CCGCCACCCGGTTTGAAATGACCAACTGCCGATGGGCTTTGATTCGCTATCGAAGATGCGGAGACAAGCTGACGATCCACCGGGAATTATCATCGGATCCTCCAATAGGGCCGCAATGTAGCGAACCCTCCCCGGCCGAGACGCCAACCAAACCCGCGCAGGTCCCGGCGGAAAATAGAAGCCCTTCGGAACCAGGCCAATTGCGCGGTCAAACTCCACTCGGTCAGCCTGAGAGATGGTGGCATCCAAGGCCGCAAAATCCCGGCCCACGAATCGCGCCAGCGAAACTCCTTGCTGCGAAAACGCGCAAGTGAGAGTGGCCAGCAAGAGCGCCAAACGTTCGCATCTGGAATCAGGTTACAACATCGGGGAGTTCGCCCAACGAGTACGGCCGCATGAGCGAGAGATAACCCCTCGCCCTCTGCGGCCGTTACGTACACGCCTGTTGAAGACCCGCTCGCCGGTTAGCGCTTCCGCTGGCCCTTGACGATCTGCTTCACTTTCTTCTTGTTGGATCCGCGGGCCTCACCCGGGGCTCGCTTGGCTTTGGGCGCCGCCTTTTTGCGCGCCTTGCGCTTCAACTCTTTGCGTTCTGCTGTGTCGGTGATTTTGGTAGTATTCATTCGTTAATTAGTGAACCCTGCGAATTTCGCGATGATCTTCTTCAGGCCGTGGCCCGGAAACATAACTGTCAGTTTGGCGTCCTCGCCGTCGCCTTCCTTTCGCACGATCGTTCCGCGACCGTACTTGGGATGATTGACGCTGGACCCCTCGCCCCACTTCTTCTTCCCCGCCCCGCTGATCGGGACCGGACCAGAACCCCACTTGCGCGGAGCGGCGAGCGGCGGAGGCGGCGGAGCTTGCGGTTGTGGCCGGGGCGTCACCGGTATAACCGGCACTGGCGGCCTGACCGGGCTGCTCCCGCCTGGATTTCCCACAAGCGGCCGCACGGCCCCCCGGTCGCGGAAGAAGTCCGCAATGTTCTCCACTGAATTATAGGCCTTTCCGGGGTCACTTTGCTGCGGAGGCGGAACGGGGGCTGGGCCGGGGTCGCCAAAAAGCGATCGCTGCGGGTTCAATTTGGGCGCCGGAGCGGGTGGCGGCGGAGGCGCGGGCGTGCGTGGCGGAGGCGGAGGAGCCTGCCGTTCACGCGCCCGCTGCTTGATTTGATCGGCGCTGTAACTGGCCGACTGACGCACGTAACTCCGCTCGGCATAGAGATCGACTTCCCCAGACCGGTCGAAACCATTTTTGCTCAACCAATCGTCGGCGTCATCCTCACGGTCATCGTGCTGCGCCTCCAGGCGTGTCTTCCCGGCGAACAAACACAACTCTGGTGGAATCTCTTTGAGGAACCGCGAACGGATTGCCGGCTCCAACGGACCACCGCCGTATTTTCGGCGCGCCAGCGCATGCGTGATATGAAGCCGCTGCTCGGCGCGCGTCATACCGACGTAGCAAAGCCGCCGTTCTTCTTCCATCATCGATTCACTGTCGAACGAACGTTGATGCGGGAACAGCCCCTCTTCCATGCCCGCCAGGAATACGACTGGAAACTCCAGCCCTTTGGCATTATGAACCGTCAGCAACGATATACGCGCCTTCTCGTCGACATCATCGGTCTGCGCGACCAGGGCGGCATGATCGAGAAACTCCGCCAACCCCTCGCCCCTTTCGCCCGCTTCCGCGCCGGCGTTCAGGAGTTCGTTGATGTTGTCGACGCGGTTCTCCGCTCCCGGTGTGCGATCCTCTTTCAGCATCCGCAGATAGCCCGAACGTTCCAGCAGCGCCTCCATCACCTGATGCAGGTTCGCGGTCAGGCTCAGCTCACGCAGTTCGTCGATCAAGCGCCGGAAGACGGCCACCGCCGCTTCGGCCCGCTGCGGAAATAGACGCTGGTCCAGCATCTGCCCCAGCCCAATCCACATCGAGATTTTCCGCTCGCGGCTGTACTGTTCGATTTGGTCGGTCGTGGTCTTGCCGATGCCGCGCGCCGGAGTATTGATGACGCGCATCAGGCTCACCGAATCCGAAGGAACCAGCACCATCTTCAGATACGACAACGTGTCTTTGATTTCGGCGCGTTGATAAAAGCTCAGTCCCCCGACGACGTTGTAGGGCAGCCGGTAGCGGCGCAGGGCTTCTTCGATTTGCCGCGATTGCGAATTGGTGCGATACAACACGGCGGCGCGTGTCGTTGGCTCCAGCTTGCCGATCTGATCGGCGATATACAGCGCTTCGTTCTCGCTATCGACGGCTTGATAGATCGTCACCTTCGGGCCCGCAGCCGACTCCGTCCAAAGCCATTTGCCTTTGCGCGCCTTGTTGTTGGCGATCACGTGGCTAGCCGCTTCGAGAATATTTTTTGTGGAGCGGTAGTTCTGCTCCAGGCGGATGACGGTCGCGTTCGGGAAGTCGCGCTCGAAGTCCAAAATGTTCTGAATATCGGCGCCGCGCCAGGAATAGATCGACTGGTCTTCGTCACCCACAGCGCACACATTGTTCTTGCCATGCGAGAGCAGGCGCGCCATCTCGTACTGCGTGCGATTGGTGTCCTGATACTCGTCGATCATCAGGAAATCGACGCGCTGATTCCAAAGCTCGCGCGTGGGCTGATGGCGTCTGAGGAGTTGTGCGCTTTCCAGCAACAGGTCGTCGAAGTCCAGCGCGTTGGCGCGGATGAGCCCCTCGTTGTACTGCTCAAAGAGAACGGCAATCTGCTTGGACTTGGGATCGCGCGCGCTCTTCATCAAGTCCGCTGGACCGTCGCCGCGATTCTTGGCGCCCGAAATCGCCGCCAGCACGTTGCGGGGCGGCAAGGCTTTATCGTCAAGGCTATGCTCGCGGAAGAGCCCCTTGAGCAACGCCAACTGGTCGTCGGCATCGTAGATTAAAAACTCGCGGGTGAACCCCGGACGCCACTGCGCCAGCGGGGAACCGTCGCGGCGCAACAGCCGCACGCAAAACGAATGGAACGTGAAGACGTACGGCAGGCGGCCGGGCGGCAGTTTGCCGGCTAACAGTTTCCCGACGCGTTCCTTCATTTCCTTCGCCGCTTTGTTGGTGAAGGTAACGGCCAGAATCCGCTCTGGCGTTACGCCGTGATCGGCCACCAAGTGGCTGATACGATGCGTCACTACGCGCGTTTTGCCGCTGCCCGCGCCCGCCAAAATCAGGAGCGGCCCTTCGACGTGACGGACGGCTTGCTGTTGTTGCGGGTTCAACCCTTCAAGAAAATCCATGTGTAAATCGGCGGCTTCCACCAGGATATCCCGCCAGGGGGTCTTCCGCATAGTAACCTAACTGTTGACCGGCGCGCCTTATGGTTCAAGGGATGGCTGCACAAGCAATTGCTTTGACACTACCTGGCGTCCAACCGGTTACGGTTAGCCGGATGCTGGTAGATTTCTCACTGATCGAAAAGGCTCGCGGAGGAGACTCGGCGGCGTTCAATCAGGTAGTCACGGCCTATCGCAAGCGGATCATGGGGACGATTTCCCGGCTCATCGGACGTCCCGAAGACGTGGAAGATGTTGCACAGGAAGTATTTGTGCGATTGTTTTTTTCGCTGGAGCAACTCCGTTCGGCTGAGGTATTTGAACCTTGGATGTACCGGCTGACAGTCAACGCAGCCTACGACTACTTGCGAAAACGCAAGCGCCGTCAGGAATCCCGGATGGCCGATCTGGCCGACCAGCAAGTGATCATGGCCGACGCGCAGGCGGGTTCGCGGGTGGAGGCCGACCGGGTTGAAGCCGCCGAAATTCGCGAGTTCGTTCAGTCGCTTCTGAGCGAGGTCAGCGAGGAAGACCGGATCTTGCTCATGATGAAGGAAGTCGAAGGACTTTCGCTGAAGGAGCTGGAACAGGTCTACAACGTGAATGAGAATGCCCTTAAAGTCCGGCTGTACCGGGCTCGGCAAAGAGTGTTGAAGGCGTATGAACGCTCGAAAGCTAGTACGCAAGGTACCGCTTCGTAATGCCGATGATTCGGATTGTGAAGAGTTGAGGTAGGATGAAGGAGATTGAGATGTCGGACGAACGGAATCTGGAACGGTTGTTGGAGCGCTACTCGCAAGCCTGCCCGGAAGTGCAAGCTGGCGCAAACTTCATGCCTGGTCTATGGCAGCGCATTGATGCCAAGCGCGGTTTCTCATTTAAACTTGCCTCGTATGCCCGCATTCTTGCCTTGACGGCCGCTTCGCTCTGCCTGGCTGCTGGGCTCTTTGAGCTCTCGTCCTATGGCCCTGCCCGGCAACTTGCCTCCAACCGCTTCGTAGAGATTCTGGACGACGACAACGATTCGGAAGCTTTGATTTACGGTCTGCCCGCCGCAGCCGAGCAGCAGAACGAGACCAGCGGAGGGTCTAAGTGAAGCAGTCGGCGCTTCGGGCGGTTTTGTACTTGGCTTTAACTTTCAGCGCTGGAGCCGCAGTCGGCGTTTTCGGACAACGGCTATACTCCGGGCATAGCGTCAGCGCCGATGCGCGGGTTCGCCGTTCAAGTGAATATAGGCGGGTCTATTTGCAGGAAATGGAAACCCGGCTAAAGTTGGATGGCGATCAGAAACAGCGACTCGCCGCTATATTGGATCAAACCGAAAGCCAGTTCCGCCAACTCAACGAGAAGCACCGGCCGGAATACCGCGCCATTCACGATGCCCAGGTGGAGCAAATCAGCTCGCTTCTGACCCCTGCCCAGCGGCCTGACTACGCAAAGCTGCGCGCCGAGCGCGACGACCGGAAAAAGAAGCGCGACGGCGAACGATAGCGAGCCGGGAACCGGCCATCCTTCCGCAGTACCAGCCTTTCGTTGGTACGGACAAGCCTCAAATCCACTGCTTTGTACCATTTACCATCCTGACCGATCCAGATAGAGTGGGGTTGTGTCGGCCCTTCTCCTTCAATATTCCTATCTGCAAGTCCTCGACTTCCTCACCACTGTGGCGTTCCTGCTAAGCGGTGTCCAGGAAGGCAACCCATTGGTGAAGATGGCGCTCGAATGGGCGCCTACGCCACTCTCCGGCTTGGTGTTTGTGAAGTTGCTGGCGTTGGGACTGGGCTACTACTGCCTAAGGCTGAACAAGGAGGGGCTGTTGGCGAAAATCAACGTGATGTTCGCCCTGGTTGTCGCCTGGAACATGGTGGCGTTGATCGTCAGCGCCTGTCAGCGTCCGATGTAAGCCGCCTACGCAACCGCGGCGGGCGCCATGGCCGTATCGTTGAAGCTATAGCCAAAGCCCCGCACAGAGCGGATAAACGCCGGATTGGTCGGATCGCCTTCGACCTTTTGCCGAAGCCTCAGGACATAAACGTCGACCGTCCGGTCGGTCACGGCCCGGTCATGGCCCCAAACTGAGTCCAGCAACTGTTCCCGGCTGAAAACCACCCCAGGCCGGCTCATCAGGAACTCGAGCAAGCGGAACTCGGTCGCAGTCAACTGGAGCTCCTGCCCGGCCAACCAGACTCGGCAACTACTGCGGTCCAACTCCAGTCCGGCGGACTTGAGATTCTTGGGCGAACTCGGTTGGGCGCGGAATTGGATCTTGATCCGGGCAATCAACTCGCGGACAAAAAATGGCTTGACCACATAGTCATTGGCCCCCAATTCAAGTCCGACAATCCGGTCAGCCTCGGAAGCGCGCGCGGTCAGGAAGATCACAGGAATGTGAGCCAGGTCTGCATGCGCGCGGATGCCCTTGCAGATGTCCAGCCCGTCTGAATCGGGCAGCATGATGTCGAGCAGGATCAGATCGGGACGTTCGCGGCGGCATAGCTCAAGGGCGCCTTTGCCCGTCTGAATCCCGGCGAATCCGAACCCTTCCTTCTCAAGGTTGTACTTGAGCAAAGCAAACAGGTCGGCATCGTCTTCAATCAAGAGGATCTTCTTCATGTTTCGATTCCTTAACCAGAGTAGCCCGCCAACGTTACAAACTCGTCACAATGCGGTTAATTGACCTTGAAGCTCCACGTCCGAAGACAGGCCCAAGTCCTGGACCGGCAGCGTAAAGTAGAACCGCGCCCCTTTGCCCACCTCGCTGGTAACGCCAACATCGCCACCGTGCGATTTGGCCAGATGCTTGACGATGGCCAGGCCCAAACCGGTCCCGCCCAACTCGCGCGACCGGGCTTTATCCACGCGATAAAAGCGTTCAAACAAACGAGGCAACTCCTCGGGCGGAATCCCGATACCGGTGTCCTGGACCGCAAACTCCACAAATTCAAGCCCGGCCGGATTGGGCACGGGCGCACCGGCGCTTACTACGATCTTATCGTGTTCAGGCGTGTACTTGATAGCGTTGTCGAGCAGGTTCCCCAATAACTGATGCACAGCTTTGGAATCGCAAAACACCTCCGTCCCCTCTGGGGCTGGCACGACTTGTAGCTCCAAATGCTTCTTGCCCGCCATGGGCCGGACCGAGTCGACGCAGTCATTCAGCAAATCGTTTACATAATAGGAGGCGAATTGGAACTTCTGCGTCTTCAGTTCGATGCGCGAAAGTGTCAACAGGTCCGAAGCCAAATTGGTCAATCGCTCGGCGTTCTGCCGGATGATATTGAGGAACCGGACGTTGGTGCCTTCTTCGTGCAGAGCGCCGTCAAGCAGCGTTTCGGTATAACCCTGAATGGAGGCCAGCGGCGTGCGCAACTCATGCGAAACGTTAATCACGAAGTCTTTGCGAACGCGTTCCACTTTCTCCAGTTCTTCATGCTCGCGCTTTAAAGTCTCCCGCATACGGCTCAACTTTTCGCCGGTTTCAGTAAGCTTCTGCCCGAGTAGCCCAAGTTCATCGCGGCCGGAGCTGGTGAGTTTGGCTTCGAAATCGCCTTCAGCGAGTTTGCCGGCGTAATCGATAATCGATCCAAGTTTGGTGGATACCGACCTCGCGAAAAACGCCGCCACCACAAACGCCGGGAGGAACGCCAACGCCGTCGAAGCGAGCATGCGGCCTCTTACTTCGTCGACATGCGCCGTGACGTCCACCAAAGGGATCCCCAAACGCACGGCGCGGCCGCCCCCGGAGGGAACGGCCACATACAGGAACTCGGCTCCGATCGTACCGCTCTTACGCCTGGCCGACCCGCGCTGGCCGTTCAGCGCCGCCAGGATCTCAGGCCGGTCCGGGGTTTTGTGATTGTCCATGGCCGCCGGATCCCGTTCGGAATCGGCGAGCACGACGCCATTCGAATCGACAATCGTAATGCGGGCGGCTGTCGAATGCGCGATCTCGCTCGCCTGCCGTTGGAGCAACGCCGGCGGATCCTGCCCGATCAACAGGCTCAGCATTTGGCCCTTCTCGGTCAACTCCCGGTTCAGGCTCTCACTATAATTGTTTTCAGCTATTTTGGAGACGAGAATATCGGCGGCTATCAGAGCGGCGGCCAAGACTGCCAGCGTGCCGAGGATTAGTTTAAAAAAAAGTCTCGCTGTCACGAGTTCCGCGCTTCAGTGTATCATCCAACGGAAGGAGTCTATCCATGAAAACAGTTACAACTTCAAGACGATCGATGCTTCGGGGCGCCGCCGCCGCTTCGGCTGCCGCCTTGCCCTTGCAAGCTGCCGCGCAAACCGGCGGCGCCCCACAGAAAAAGGTCCACCGGAAGGGCGCGCCTCCCAAGACGCCGCCGCTGTTCAACGGCTGTGTTTCCTTCGGCAATCTGGTGTTCGTCGCCGGCAAAGGCGCGCATTTTCCCGGCGACGTCAAAGCTCACACCAAGCATGTGCTCGACGAGATCGAAAAGGAATTGGTTGCCGCCGGGTCCGGCATGGACAAGGTGCTGAAGTGCAATGTGTACCTCAACGATCTCAAGGACTATGCCGACATGAACGAAGCCTTCCGCGGGCGTTTCGGCGCCGAACCTCCCGTGCGAACGACCATCGCCGCAGCCGGCGGTATCCCTGGAGATTCACTGGTTGAGATCGACGTGATTGCCCATCTATGACCAAGGGAAATTAGTCTGAGCGGCAACTGCGGCAGACACGTGGCGGTGACAGAAATTCGCCGCCTCGTGCCGGACTGCAACGTGTATGTTTCAAGGCGGAACATGCGCCGCTACCCTGGTTGGCCAGAGTGAAACACCAATGCCTTCAAGGCTTTAAAATCGACTGATTATGCGCCAATCCAAGTGGTTTAGGATTGGCCAGTGCCTTGCTTTAATCTTCGTGTATGCAAATTAGCAAGGCTCGAGGAACCAAGGTTGATCCACAAGCAGTTTCAGTTTCTTCTTCCCTCTCCTCTTCGGTTCTCCTAACCACTCCAATAGTCTCTCCTCTCACTCCCACCCAACCAAGTATGTTCCTCGAGCCCATTTTTCCTCCCATACGGTACCCGGCTAGCCGGGGTCCCAGGTCGATGTCCGGTGGACACCGGCCAAGTTGGCTACCGGTCGGTGGAAGATCGTTCGGTGGCTGATCACACCAAGGTTTAGTTAAAGTAAACAGCACTTATAGCCGATCAGCTTGAGAAGCGATCACTACAATTTTATGAACAGCACCTGCCCCACTTCCAATCCGAAAGAAGAGATGGAATTCCGTCTCAGCCTGCTCAAACTGTTGACCGTACCCCATGAAGGGGCCGCTTCTGTGTCGCCCACGACTGCTTCACGCCAAATCGAAGAACTATCGATCCTGGTTCCGATGCCGCGCAAAGCGGATCAGGCGGCCTAGGTCCAATACCATTCACTTTGCCGCTGGGTTCCGAGCCGCCATACATAAGCATGCGGTCTGCACCAATCCAGAAAATGCCGTAAGTGAAAGGTATCGAGCCTAGCCTAGGTTCAGTTGGGTCACCCGGCTACGCGACTCGGGCCGTCGCGGTGCCATAATGTTCGCAGGTGTTCTCCCAGCCTGATCGCCGACGATTTTTCTCGGTCGCCGCCGGCCTCGGCACTGCGGCCCTCTCCGCCACTGCGGAAGCGGTCGAAAGTGAGGCTAGGGTGGAGCGCGCATTCGCTGCCCGCCAAAGGCGAGCCGAGTTGATGCGTTCGGCGCCAGTTCCTCCTACCCAATCAAATGGCGACGAGCAACGGTACGCCAGCCGCATTGCCAGCTTCTCAAAAACGCTCAGAAAAAATCATCTTGGCGAAGTCGATCCCACCTCCTACAATTCAATGATTCGCGCTTGCGAGTCTGGCCGCAATGCGGACTTCGAAGCAATCCTCCGAGGTGGATCGGTCCGCCTCAAGAATCCGGCAGGCGCGTATGGCTTCCAATTCGCCGGGCTCGATCAATCGCAATTTGCGATTCCGCCGGCGCCTAGGTTCGACAGTGCCGTAGCCGCCGCCGAAATGGTGGAACTCTACTGGCAATCGCTCACGCGCGACATCCCTTTCTCGGACTATCCCTCCAACCCCCTCATCGCGGAGGCGTGTGCGGAGTTGGGCCGCCCTCCGTCGAATGTATTCCGCGGTCCGGCGGGCGGCGCGTTGACTGGCCCCTACGTCTCGCAGTTTCTCCTTCAACCCGTGCGTTTCGGCACGGTGGTAAGCGATGCCCGCCAAAACACCGCCATGCCCGGTGTCGACTACCTGACGCAATGGGGTGACTGGTTTGCCCTGCAGATCGGCGAGAACAAAGGCCTACCCGTTCAACTGGACCCGGGTCCGCCACGGCACATCCGCAACGGCAGGGACCTGGCCCACTACGTTCACTTCGACGGCACGTACTCGCCTTTCTACCAGGCCCTCTGGAGCCTGTTGAGTTATGGGGCGGCGGCGTATACGGAAAACAATCCCTTCCTATGGTCGGGCGCGCAAGAGCCGTACTTGCACTTCGGCCCGCCGGACGCGCTGGATTTCGTGGCGCGCGCCGCCAAGCCCGCCATCCAAGCCGCGTGGTGGCAGAAGTGGATGGTCCACCGGAGGCTCCGTCCAGAGGAATTCGGCGGTCGCGTGTATCAGAATCTTGAGCAGGTCACGGCTTATCCGATTCACCCGGACGTGATCGGCTCGAAGGCCTTGCGGCGGTCGCGCGAGAAATGGGGGACAGGCTTGCTCGCCCAGGCTTACCCGGAAGGTTGCCCGCCGCACTCAGCCTATCCGTCAGGCCACGCCACGGTTTCTGGCGCTTGCGCCACGATGCTCAAGGCATTTTTCCGCGAGTCGTTTGTGATTCCCAACCCCGTCGTTGCGACAGCCGATGGCCTTGGACTGGAGCCGTGGACCGGCGCGCCGCTCACGATTGGCGGCGAACTCGACAAGCTCGCCTACAACATCGGCGCGGGTCGAAACTTCGCCGGCATTCACTGGCGTTCGGACATGGAGGAAGGCGTCAAGCTTGGTGAGCAGGTTGCCACGGAGTTGCTTCGCGATGTGGCAACCGGATATGACTTGGAGGACTTCGGCGGATTCCGGTTCTCGCGCATGGATGGGTCCAACGCGGTCATTAGTCCAGGGTCAGCCCCAAAGGGAAGCTGAAGGGCGGCAGCCTGTGGGAAGCCTGCCCACCGATCCTTGGGAAACCGGCGTCGATCGATAGCGTGTGGTCTCGCTTCCCGCCCGTCATCTTGGCGAACTTTGCCACTTGGCGGCCTTGGCGCGAAATCCGTTCCGCCCGTGATGGAGGATGGGCCACGACCGGAGGAACCCGTCTATGATTCCTTGAGTTTCAGATGTGCGCGGTTCTTCCGTGAATGAAAGCCTAGATGGAATTCACTCGCGCCGGATCGGGAAGAACAGTCCCGGTGGCGCGCGGGCAGCCCAGCGGCAGTCCAAGGAAACAGAAATCTCGCCGCCCCGCCCGTCATCCCGGCGTTCTCCGCCCATTGGCGGACTAGGCTCGAAATAAGTTCCGCCCGTGACAAAGAATGCGCCACGGGCGGAAGGCTCCAGGGCTTACTGCTCCTTGAGTTTCAACTGGGCGTGGTTTTCTTCCATGAAAGCCTTGATTTGTTCGGAGGCCGTCAGGAGTTTATCCCACTGCTCTTTATATAGAGTGACCGGGAAGCGGCCGAGCCCGTAAACGGACACCGCGCCCTTCTCGCTCACCTTGAAAGACATGTTGCCCGTGGTCTTGCGGGTCTTCTTGAGAGCTTCATTCTCTGCCTTGAGGCGCTCTAGTTCTAGTTTCAGGTCTTCTGGTTGGTCGCTCATGATTCCTCCTAGGATACTGCAAACTGGCCCGTGGTACTGTCAGCGGGCAACCAAAGACCATTCCCGGTCATAGTACCGGACCAGGATTTGATCGTTCAGCCGATTGACTTCGGCCTCGACGCGCTGCATGTCGCGCGGGAAGTCGAATAGCGCCGCAAGGTTGTTCACCGTAAGAAAACGGAGGCCCGGCGGCAACTCGGTGGGCGCGGCGGTAGGCTCATGCCCGGCGAGCACATAGCCCCATTCTCCAAAGCTCGGCACGTATACGTGATACGGCCGCGCCGTCCAGCCCGCCTGCTCCAGCGTGGCGACAATGCACCAATATGACTGCCGCGCGAATAACGGTGACGTGCTCTGCACGGAGATGAGCCCGTGCGAGGAAACGTGGCGCGCCAGCATTCGATAGAAGGCCGAAGTGTAGAGCTTGCCCAGCGAAAAGTTGGTGGGATCGGGAAAGTCCACCACGACGAAATCAAACTGCTCGGTGTTGCTATCGAGCCAAACGAAGGCGTCGGCGTTCACCACATGGACGCGCTTGTCCTTGAGCGAGCCGGCGTTTAGGCGCGACAACAGCGCATGGTCCCGAAATAGCGTAGTCATCTCAGCATCGAGATCGACCAGCGTAATCCGCTCAACCGATGGATAGCGCAGAATCTCGCGAACCGCCAGTCCATCGCCACCACCCAACACCAGCACACGCCGCGCTCCTGGCAGCGACGCCAGCCCCGGATGCACCAGCGCTTCGTGATAACGGTATTCGTCGCGCGAACTGAATTGCAAATGCGAATTCAGAAAGAGCCGGAGATCGTCTTTCCAACGAGTGAGCACAATCCGTTGATAACGCGTCGTGCGCGTCATGATGATGTCGTCGGCATAGAGACTTTCTTCCGCCAAACGGTTGATCGTTTCCGCGCCCCCGAAGCCCGCCAATAGGGCGAGGATCACCGCTACCGACGCCAATCGCTGTGCCACCGGCCTGCGAATCTCGGCGGCGAAAAGATACGTGGACCACAACGCCACGCCCGCATTGAGCAGCCCGAACAACAAAGCGCTGCGGATCAATCCAAGCTTCGGAACCAAGAGCAGCGGGAACAACAACGAAGCGCCCAGCGCACCCAGATAGTCGAACGTCAGTACGTTCGCCACCAGTTCCTTGAACTCGATCTTGTCTTGCAGGATCCGCATCAGCAGCGGGATCTCCAGCCCCACCAGCGTACCGATCATGAGGACCAGCGAGTAGAGAACGAAGCGAAAACTCTCGGTGTAGGCGAAGGCGAGGAACAGCAGGCTGGACGAAAAGCCGCCCACCAGTCCCACCATCAGCTCAATCTGAATAAACCGCCCCACTAAGCCCCCGCCGATGAAGCGCGAGAGATAGCTGCCGATGCCCATGGCGAAGAGATAGCTGCCGATTACGGTAGAGAATTGCAGCACGCTATCGCCGAGCAGGTACGAGGCAAGCGTCCCGGCAATCAACTCATAGATGAGGCCGCACGCCGCGATCAGGAAGACGGAGATGAAAAGGGCGGTTGACACGCCGTTCTAATGTACGGCTGCGGCGATGATAATACACATGCCGATCGACATGGCGCCCACCAGCACCGCCAACGCCAAATTCTTGTGCTCTACAATCTCTTTCCAAAGCGAGTAGGGAGTCATCCTATCGATGATGAAAAAGGCGAAAACAAACAGGACAATGCCCAGCAGGGCGAAGGCCGCCGCGTTGACGATTGCGTACAGGTGCGTTTCCATGTCGAGTGATCCTTTTACTTACCGCCCACATAACGGGGCGAGTAACCATAGTGCGAGCGCCATGCGCCCGGATTATCGCGAATTGTTTTGGGTACGTTCTTCAACTCATTGGGATTGACATTGCCCAATCCGTACCATTGCATGCCTGTTAGGCCAGTTACTAACAAGAGACCGAAGCCAAGAAACTTCGGGTGCTTAGTCATCGTCGTCCCCTCCACTACTGCTACTACCGAAGCTGGCGGCGTAGTCGCTTTCCTGCCAGCGGGCCGCTTCAAAGTTGAAAGCGGGAATAAAAATAGCCATCGCAGGAACTAGCAACAGGCCCAACGCAACCAGATAAGGCCAGAATACCGGCACGTCACGCTTGACGCTAATCGTATAGTTTACTTGCGGAGCGGCGGCCGGCGAAGAACTGTCCGGCTGCCATTCCGGCTCCACTCGCAGATAGTATCGTCCGGCCGGAACATGCGCGAGTTTGGCGCGATCGGTCCGGCCGCCCTCGCTCCAATTGCCATCGCTATCGCGGCCCGAGTAATAACTTAGTTCCCTGCCCCATTCCAGCGCCTGTCCGGTTTCTTCATTGACCAGCGCCAGGTTGAAATAGACCCAGCTATTCTGCAAGTCGCTGGAAATCGTGGTCTCGACGTTTGAAGCGCGTCCGGGCAACTCAAACACCGGCGTCACAAACGACGCTTCCCCTTTGTTGGATGCGTCGAAGCGGTACGGCTGCTCAAACACTACCTGGTTACCCATGAACATCCGGGCCAGCAGGTAAGCGCCGAAGAGCAAAGCGGCCAGCAGCCCGAACGTGACCCAGGCGCTGCGGTTGTTGCCGGTATAGGGCGAAGGCTGATTCGAATAGACGCCCTTGGCGGCGGGCGGTTGTGTCTTCAAACCGAAACGCTGCCAGATGTCGCCGCCAGCGACATACTCGCCGCTTGACCAGGTCACTTCATCCGCCGTGCGCTCGGACGACAGCATATACGGCGGAGAAACGAAATCCTCCGTCGTAACTTGCTCCCCCACGTGTGCTCGCCAAGGGAACTCCCCAACTACATAAGTTGTCTCAGCAAACGCTTTTTGAAAATGTTTGTAAGTCCGGCCCATCCAGGTGAGCGCCGACCGGCCTTTCCAGCTAGTCAACACCGGCAGGTGTTTCACCGGCTTCACATCATTCCAATGTCCGTCATATTCGGTCAGATAGCGGAACCCGCGATGCTCATTGAAGAGGACATACTCGCGCCACTCGTACGAAACGGCGTCTACGGTTATGGCACGGCACTGTAAGCCGATGTTCTGCCAGATCTCGCCGTCGAACTTGCCTGTAGCGCCGAGAGGGATCGCCGGCTCAACACGCTTCTGCGCGTGTACCCGCTCCAGAATTTGCAGCGCCGGGCTAGTCGCGTCCAGCACCGAAGAGCAAGATCCGCACACCACCGAAATCGTCTGCCCCTGCGCCCGAATCTCCACCGCCGCGCCGCACTGCGGGCAAGAAACCGCCGAGGCCGAAGCACGAGGGCCGCCTGTTGGATCTTCGCGCTTCAAGTTCGTCAGCGCCAGGTCTTGAAACTCGACCGTCTCGCCGAAAAATAATAACGGAGGCGTTTCGCTGAAATCGATCGACGCAAACTCAGCGCCTGTCGTGCGCAAGTCTACGAGTTGAATCTCGTTCTTATCCCAATACTCAAACGGCAGTTCACCTTCGACGCCGCGATAATGCGCGCGAGTCTTCACCGAGACAGTGAATTCCTTGCCGGCCATGGGCACAATCCGTCCGGCGGTAAACTGTTCCGGCGTGACGCCCGCCGAAGGGAATGGCGCTGACGTAGTGACCGCGTACTCAGCCTGGGCATCGGACAACCAAGCGCTACGGCCGTCCTGGAATACGATGTGCCACTCGTTCCAACTGCCTTGGTCCCAGTCGTAAATGATACGCCCGGCTACCGAAAAAGCTTTGCCCTTATACTTACCTTCGGTCCCAAGCTGAATCGGCGACATGCTCGGAGGCAGTTCCGCCACCTTGCCAACGATGCGCATGTCGACATCGGTACGTACGATGATCGATTGGCAATAGCCGCACGTCGTCTGCACGGACTTGTCGAAGCGGAACTCAATCCCGCCGCCGCAATTAGAGCAGAACGCTTTCATACTGCGTCCGGCCGCCTTTCGTAGTTGCGTTCAAAGCGCCGGACACAGACATGCCCAGCCCCGAACTCACGCTTGAGATATCCGGAGAAATCCCATTCCGGCCGCTCTTTGCAACAGAACAGATTCACGGTCATTGAGCGATACTCGGGAAACGTGTGGCAGGCAAAGTGAGACTCGGCCAGCAGGCACAGTCCGGTGACGCCGCCGCCCTCTGGCCCAAACTTGTGCCACACCGGCGAGCCGACCGGGTGCAAACCGAGTTCGTCGATTAGCCTGTCGAGAAATACGCCTAGCCTGGCGGGATCGGCCACTGCTTGGGCGTCGCAATCGTAGGCCTCGACCATCCATTCGAGACCGGACATGGGTTGATGATCCAAGCGCCTACGCTTGGGACTTACCGCAATCGGAGCAGAACTTGGCGGCGCGCGCGATCCGGCCGCCACACTCCACGCAGAACTTGGTGTCAGGCGAGGCGCCGGCGGCGACGGGAGCAGCAGCAGCCGCGGGAGCAGCCGCTGCGGGTGGTTGCCCCATTTGTCCCATCGCGCCCATCATCGTCTGCGCCATCGCCATACCCGCGCCCAAACCCGCTCCAATACCCGCCGCCCCGCCGCCTTCGTTGGCTGCGGCGATCGGGATCGACTGCGCGACTTGAAACTGTGTGTACCTGCCCATGTCGCCGACCATGTTCATGCCGATGCGCTGGTCGAGGATCTTCTGCAGTTCCTCAGGCATCGACAGGTTCTCAACCACGAAAGTGTCGAGAGCCAAACCCATGTCGGCGAAGACCGGCTTCATGTGTTCGGCGATCTTCTGTCCGAGCTCTACCTGATTCGACGCCATGTCCAGGAACGCCACGCCGGATTCGGCGAAGGTATCGGACATGCGGCCCACGATGGTATTGCGCAGTTGCCCTTCGAGATCCGCGGCGCGATAAGTTTCCTGCGTGCCCGAGATCTTGGCGTGGAACGTGCGAGGATCGCTGATGTGATAGGAATAGATGCCGAAAGCCCGCAGGCGCACGGCTCCGAATTCCTTGTCGCGAATCGTGATGGGTTGCTGCGTGCCCCACTTCTGATTAGTCTGCTGGCGCGTCGTGAAGTAGTAGACGTCGCTTTTGAAAGGCGATTTGAACGCCTTGTCCCAATTCATCAGGTACGTGAGAATCGGCATCGTCTGCGTGTTGAGCACGTAGCGGCCGGGGCCAAACAGATCGGCGGCACGGCCTTCGTTCACGAACAAAGCCATTTGGGACTCGCGGACGGTCAGTTGCCCGCCGTTCTGGATTTCCATGTCCTGCATGGGATACCGGTAGGCTAGAATGCCCGCCTCCGGTTCGGTCCAGTGAATGACGTCTATAAACTGCTTACGTAGAAAATCGCCAAGTGCCAATGTCTACCTCCTGTGGGTTCGAAAGGTCAATTTCCGCAACCGCTCGATTAGTATAACGTGTTCAGCCTGCCGTGAAGTTCCCCAAAAGCAAAAGGTGGCCCCCGAGGGCCACCTTTGTAAGCGGACGTTGATCGACGGGAGCCGAACTACTACTGCTTGCGGCGATAGAAGCCCAAAGCCGCCAAACCCAAGCCGATCATCGCGTATGTGGACGGTTCGGGAACAGCCGACGCCGTATAGTCGTAGGCAACCGTGACATTCGAGTTCGACGGAAGGCGGCCACCCGACAACAACAGCTCAGTCACGGACACGTTGAAGGCGCTCAAACTCGCCAACGACAGGCCATTCTGAGTGCTCGATAGAATTCCCGTGCTGCCAATGTCGGACGTGCTGCCAACCGGAGCGTTACCGGCAATTATCAGTGACAGTTGGGCCGAGTCTTCCGCGAAAGTAAACCGAACCTGGCCGTTGTAGGCGGGAATCGCAGAATCGTCAAAGCTACCCTTGACAAACATCGTGATCGATGTGATCACGTTGCCAGCCAGGGTGGCTGCTGAGACGCCGGGACAGGCGATGTTCGCCGTAGCTGTGGTCGCATTCGCGGGAATCGTATTCACGTTCGTTCCGCAATTCACTGTTGTGGCCGAAGCCGTCATGCTCAAAACCGTTGCTGCCAGGGCAGCTGCAAATATTGTTCTCAATTGGAACCTCCACGCACAGATTACGTGAGTGGCCCGAATGAAACCTCAAACATTGGTACCGATTCTCCTACCGTACTAAGACACATTGTTCCGTTACGTAAGTGAGCGTGAGTCCTGTAACTAGGTGAAAAAGCAAAGGGCGACCTGCTGTGACAGGTCGCCTTTCTTGCCAGCAAGTCCCTTATTTGCGGCGGCGTAGAGCCAAGGCGGTGAGGCCCAGGCCGATCATCGCGTAGGTGGACGGCTCGGGGACGGTCGAGGCCGTGTAATCATAGGCGACCGTGACATTCGAGTTCGAAGGCAGACGGCCACCAGACAGCAGGGTTTCCAGCACGTCAACATTGAAGGCGGTCAGGCTCAAGAGAGAGAGACCGTTCTGGGTGGACGACAAGGTGCCAGTGCTGCCGATGTCTCCGGTGCTTCCAACCGGAGCGTCGCCGGAAATCGTGGCGATCACAAGTTGGCCAGACTGCTCGGTAAACTTGAAGTTCACCTGGCCGTTGTACGGCGGGATGGCGGCATCGTCGTAGCTGCCCTTTACGAAGATCGTCAACGAGGTGATCGCGTTCCCCGCGAGTGTGCCTGCGGAAACCCCGGGACACGCAATCACAGCCGTGGCGTGGCTGGCGTCAGAAGGAATGGTATTGGCGTTAGTCGCGCAAGTGACCGAAGCGGCCGAAGCCGTGAAGCTGAAAGCGATGGCAGCGAGTGCCAGTAAGTAGTTTGTTTTCAAGAGAACCTCTACGCACAGATTACGTGCTGGGGCGGTATGAAACATGACTCGGTGGTACCGACTTTCGCAGGGTACCGGGGTTTTCACCTTAGGTACGATTGTTGGGATAAGATCGCGACGCGCGGGGAGGTTGGGCCCGGCGGCAGGCCGCTGCTATAACTATGGCTTTGCGGGAGATAAAAGCAATTGCAACAGGCGGAAATACGGGGAGAGTGAGTAGGCCGGAAGGCACAAAAAAGGCGACCCCTTGCGGGATCGCCCTTTTCATCGAATCGAAAAAATTCGAAACTTACGCGCGGCGACGAGCGAAAGCGAGAGCCGAGAGGCCCAAGCCGATCATCGCGTAGGTGGACGGCTCCGGAATGGCGCTCGGGGTCGTCACGGTGTAGTCATACTGAACCGTCACGGTCGAGTTGGTCGGGAAGCGGCCACCGGCGAGCAAGGTCTCAACCACGCCAACGTTGAACCCAGCCAAGCTGGCCAAGCTCAAACCGCTCTGCGAACCCGAAAGCACACCGGTTGAGCCAG
>JAYUSQ010000111.1:0-21433 GCA_043755595.1 Acidobacteriota bacterium
ACATGGGTACATAGTGAGCATGCAAAAACCCACCTAATCCATTCTGCCGTGGGGAGATACGGGATCAGATGCACTCAAAGAGGGGGGAACTTCGGTCTAGTCTGTGGGTATTTCATGGATTATCTGCTAAACCCCTGGGCCCACGGGATACTAGGCGGCCGGTAGCCAGTGGGAACCTGGACCGGTTCGCTTGCCAACCCTGCCGGCGTCAAGAGTGCCTTGGCGGTTGAGCTTCATCGTCGTGACTACCTGGGCAATTGGTTCTCGAAACGGCCAGATAGTGGTGGAGCCGACGTGGAAAGCGTCGCGACATATTGCGCCGAAGACGGTAAACGCTGGCGCTATCAAGTGACAGGCAACGTCGACGCTTGGCGAGACAAAACCGTCCGCCTGATGCTTGATCCCGCCTTGCCTCCCCGGCCAAGCGGATACCGGCTGGCAAAGCAGCTCCATCTGGCGTGGCGCGAGGGCAGCGTGCTTGAGGCGACAGCGCGGTGGAACTGCTGACGCCCGGCGGGGCCGCCTATCAGGGCCGAAACTACGAACCGCACGACGAAAGCTGCGCGAGCTTGTCGCCAGGATTCCCGATGATCTCCAGCCGGAGTTGCGCTCGCCCGCGAAATTTGATCTCCAGCCGGGCCAGATTGGAGCTCGCTGTCCATACGGTTTGTGAATACGCGCGCGTATAGTAGTATATGTTTATACTACTATCATGGACGCCACGGAACTCCTGCGCGAATTGGGCCTTAACCAATTGGAGGCCGAGATCTACCTGTTCCTGCTGCCCCAACCAGCGCTCACGGCCTACAAGATCGCCAAGCATTTGGGCAAACCCGCCGCCAATGTCTACAAAGCGGTAGATCTTCTAGCTCGCAAAGGCGCGGTCATGTTGGAAGACGGCGAAGCGAGAACCTGCCGCGCGCTGCCCACCAAAACATTCCTTCGCCGCGCCGAGCGCGACTTCACGGCGCTCTCCCGGCAGGCGGAAAAGCAGTTGGCCACTCCAGAACCCCCGCCACTCGAAGAGCGAGTGTATCGCCTCGAGACCGTCGATCACGTCTTCGCCCGCTGCCAGGAAATGGTGGAATCCGCGCGCAAGGTGTTAGTCGTCGACGCCTTTCCTTTGACGTTGCGGCGCATCGCGCCTTGGCTCGAAGCCGCCGCCGCACAAGGTGTAGCCGTCCATGTTGAGGCCTATGAGCCGGTCTCGATCCCCGGCGCCAACGTCGTAGTCGCTTCGGTCGGGAATCGGCCCGTCGGATTCTGGCGCGCTCAGCAATTGAATTTGGTCAGCGACGGCCGGGAGAACCTGATGGCGTTGCTGAACATAGATGGATCCTCCATCTTCCAGGCTTACTGGAGTAACAGCTTATATCTATCGTGCCTGCACCATGCCGGCCGCTTGTGCGAGCAAACGCTATTGCGAGCCCTTGCCGCTCTTGAGGAAGGCGGCGACGTGGCCGCGATTTTGAAAGCCCATCCGTTTTTCCTCAATTCGAAAGTTCCAGGACAAGAGGAGTTAGTCGATAAGTATGCTCCGTTATCTTAGTGGCGTCGTCATCTTTGCCGCGTGCGCAGCGGCGTCTAAGTTGTTGCCGGCGGGCCAGCAACCCGCGTTGAAGTTGCTGTTGATCCTCGTTTCGGTGGCGCTGGTGCGAGGTAAGTGGACAGAACATGGCTTTGTCTGGCCGAAGCCCGGCCACTGGTGGCAAGCGCTGGCCCCGGGTCTGCTGATCGGGGCGCTCTCGGCTTTTGGCGCGTTGCTCTTCCACTTTGACGGCATGCGCGCGATGCTGAAGGGCTATTCGTTCCCCCAGATGGTCGCGGTGATCTGGTTCTGGTCCAGCCTCAGCGAAGAGATCTTTTGCCGGGGTTGGTTTCAGTCGGGCCTTCCCCCCGGACCCTCGCGAGTCTGGTGGAGCGCGGCACTGTTCGGCTCCATGCATCTGAGCCTCTTCGTCGCCGGAGTCGACACATCCACAGTTCTGTGGATCGTGTTGTCGACCACCACTCTGGGCTACTTCTGCGCGCTCTTGCGGGAATCGAGCGGCAGTCTTGTCCCGCCATTTGTCAGGCACGCGGGCTTCAACATCGGAGGCCTGTTGGGCGGCATCGTCTACACGATCGGATACCGGATCATGACGGGCCATCTGCCGGCCCTGGGGTAAACCGCGAGACTGTCTCGCCCCACGCTAGGCTACGGCGAAGAGCTGCCGGAAAAAGTCGTTCAACAGCCGATTCCCCGGATCGAACTCGGCTCGCTTGGCCGCCATGCCATCCAGACGTGCACCCAGTGCCGCCACAGCCTGAGCGCGGGTGAATCCGAAGGTTTGATTGGGCAGCGGGAGTCCACCCTGACCGCTGCACCACTCGTTGTAGGCGGCCAGAAAATCTTTCCAGCCGGAGTTGGCCGTCGAGACCGGATCAATCGTCATCACGTTGCTGTCGAAGGAGTAAGAAAGCGTGGAGTTTTGGTCCTGTGCAATCCGGTAACCCACATGAAGCATGTTAGTGCGATACCCAACTGTCTTATAGTAATTCTTGACCCACTTGGTATACTTAGACAGAATCGAAGCATAGTTACTCTCGGGAAAGGCCCACAGGCTGAAGGTATAGCGAGAGTCGCCCGCCACGTCCGGATATCGGATGATCTGGTCGGAAGCGAAAGTATTCTTGCTCCGGATGATGTTCTCAAGATTCGTTCGCCACAGAGCTCCGTAGGCGTCGACTACTTTGTAGCGCACCGTCTTGTTCTCGATATCGCGCTCGGCCTGCGCGCACGTCAACGGACCGGCCTGCGCCCATAAGTAATTGCGCAGCGCCCACACATGCTCGTCCGGTTTACTCTTGGCCTTGGGATTGTACTTACGAAACTCGACAGTCACTAACTCGTCGAACAGGAACATGTAGTACATCACCGAGTACCCGCGGCCCAAAAGCTCGGGCAGGCGGCTGGTGAACTCTTTCACGGAGAACGTTTCGTGAAACACCTCCATCGGCTGGATTGGCCGGATGCGGAAGGTCGCCTCAGTGACAACCCCGAATGTCCCGTAACTACAGCGTAGCGATTTCATCAACTCTGGATCGGCGGCCTCGGTTGCCTCCAGCATTTCGCCGGACGCCAGCACCATCTTCATGCCGATACAGTAGGAATTCACTTGTCCGAACTCGCCCGGCATCGACGAGTCTTTGGTGCCCGAGCAAGCTGCCGAGCCGATCGTCAGGCTTCCGATCTCGGTGTTTACATAGAACTGCCACCCGCGCCGCTTGAGCTCCCGCGCTACGTCAAACAAGATTGCGCCGGCTTCCACTCTCACCGTATCGCCGGCGATCTCCAGAATGCGATTCATTCCGCGCATCTTGATTACAGTACCGCCGTCGGCGGTGGCACAAGCGGCGGTTGAGTGGTTGGACCCTACCGCCCGGACCGGCGAAGGGAAGTTTACCGGGTCGCGCAGAATGCGCACGATGTCATCGGCGGATTGAGCTTCGGCCACGGCCTTCGGGTGCGAAACCAAGTCTCCGAACCAATTGGTGACTGTAGGCATGTTTAGGCGTTCTCCTATGTCGGAGATTCTACCGCGCAGGAGCCAGAATCGCCACCCCCTCAGCTGCGTTGTGCCATACTATTGGCCAAAGAAGATGAGTACGCTTGAGCGTGCGATTTCCCTGGCTGCCACGGCCCACCAAGGGCAGGTGGACAAAGCCGGTGCGCCCTACATACTACACCCGCTCCGGATGATGCTCACTTTGAGCAACCTCGAAGACCGGATCGTGGCGATTTTGCATGATGTGGTGGAGGACACCGAGTGGACGCTCGAAGGGCTCCGCGCCGAGGGTTTCGGGGACGCGGTTATCGACGCGATCGAAGCCGTAACCAAGCGTGAGGGCGAATCCTATGAAGATTTCATTCAGCGGTCGGCGGCCAATGCAATCGGCCGCCGGGTGAAGCTGGCGGACTTGCGGGACAATTCCGATCTCAGCCGGTTGGCGACGGTTACCGGGAAAGATCGGGTTCGCCTCGACAAGTACAGACGAGCGATCGAAGCGTTGCTAAGTCTGGAGTAAGTCAGCGGCTTAACTTGCGCCGCTCCAGTTCCCACATAGTCCGATACGCATTCTCGACCGAATTGACGTAAGCCGCACTGTCGCAAACCGATCGTGTCATCCGCGTGCGAAGCTCAAAGCGCAATCGCCGGAGTCCTTCCGGATCGCGACCGGCGCTGACGGCGGCGCGGACATATCCGGCTGGATTCTCAGCGATGAATCGGTCGAGCCCCAAACTCGAATTCAGACTCACGCCCACGCGAGCGACGTGAGAGCGGCCCGCCAGCGTGACCACTGGGACCCCCATCCAAAGTGATTCGCAAGTGGTTGTCATCCCGTGGTACGGGTAGGTGTCAAGCGAGATGTCCACCTGATGGAAGACGGCCAGATGGGCCGATACGGGCGAGCGCATGCCGATAAAACCGGCGCGATCCGCCGAGATGCCTTCGTTCTCCAACACGGTCAGAATAGGCTGTGTCAACTCCGGTTGCACCTGGCGCGGGCCATTGTAGACGTGATGGAAGAGCAGCCGAGACCCCGGCACTTTCCCCAGGATCTTTGCCCACAACCGGAGCATCTCGTTCGTGATCTTTTGAGTGCGGTTGAAGACGCCGAAGGTGACGCGTCCGTCGCGCAGCATGGGCGGCGGCTCGACATCGGGAGCGTCGCGCGGCGGGTCATAGCAGCAGTAACAATGGGGAAGGCGAATGAGCGCCTCCGAATGTAACCGGCCGGTGGCGGCGTCCGCCGGGTCTGCCCACCCGTCGGTGATTCGGTATTGAATGGCCGCAAGCCCGGTTGTCGCGGGATAAGTCGGGAAACTCACCTGCACCGGCGCCGGGCGGTGCGCGAATAACGGCAAGCGTCCGCCCGCAAAATGACCGGTAAGATCGACGAGGATGTGAATACCGTCCCTGCGAATTTGCTCCGCGGCGAGTGCGTCGTCTTGGTTAGCGATGTTTCGCCAATGATCGGCGGCTCGCCGAAACTTGGCCGTCCAGGCGGAGACTGGGCCAGAGGAATAGCAGAACACTTCGAACCGGCGTTTGTCGTGACCCCGAATCAGTGGAAGCGTAAAGAAGACTTCCGGGTTGAAGTTGAAATTCGGCGAAACGTAGCCAAGTCGAATCCTCCTCGGCGCGGCGGGAAGCCTCGATGGGCCGCTGGCGGAGGGATAAAGTTTTGCCCAATCGAAATGCCGCTTCGCGATGGCGCGCGGCGTTTGGCTGGCGGTGTGCAGGCACGCTGCCAGCAGGTTCTCATGCAAAGGCTGGTACGACGGGTCGACTCGCACACCCTGCTCAAGCAGGGCCAGAGCCTCGGGGGAACGGCGCAGTGTCAACAGAATCTGCGCCACGTTGGAAATCAAACCAAGCGAATCCTGCGTGGAACTCTGTCCACGCAGGAATGCTTCAATCGCGAGAGAATAATCGCGCCGATCCCAGTGTTCCTGGGCTTGGTCGAGGCTCGAGGTATTCGTTTCGCCGGCAGCCACAACTAAAGGTCGGGATTCACGATCTGCGAATCCTTCGGAACGCGGATCAGATAGATCGCCTTGTCTTTTCCGTCCGGCGACGGTCCGACATGCAGCAGAATCTGTTCCTTATTCGACGCTTCTATCGTCAATTCGCCCGCGCCGGGCTGGCCGTTGACGATATCTTTCAAGGTTACGCCCCCGCTCTTCCCGTTGACGATCAGCTTGCTGGAAACGTAAACGCGATAGAGGGACGTGCAATCAAGCAAGGCCCGTTGTTGAGCTCCTGCGTTGTTCTTCTTGGGTTTGGCGGTAGATTTTGCCATGAAGATCTCCTGTCTGAAATTGAACTTCTGAACTTGAACAATGCACCCGTCTGATTAGCCCCTGCACGCCAGGGCGGCGGCTGCGTCGATGATTGGGCGGTCGAATGCGATTCGCGCCCTTTGGACGATGCGTGCTCTTACTTCTGCAGCGGAAAACTCTGGATTTGCACTCCACACCAACGCGGCCAAACCCGATACAAAAGGAGTGGCGAGTGAAGTGCCGGAACTCGACCGGTAAACAGCCGTCCCGGGGGGAACCGTCGACCGAACATTAACGGCCGGGCCAAATAGATCCGCGCGCGCCGGGCCGAACAACTGGTCATGCTCGTCGACCCCGCTAACGGAGACGACATTTGGAATGGCTGCGGAGTAGCTGGCGGGAAACATTTGCGTGCCAGAGCAGTCCCCGGCCGAAGCGATCAGCAGCATCCCGTGCTTCTCGATCAATCGGCAGGCGCTTTCCAATTCGGGCGAGGGCGCGGGGCTGCCTGCGGAGTAGTTGATGACCACTTTCCGGCCAGCCTTCACGCCGCGGCCCACAATTTCCTTGACCGCTTTTTTGAAGGCCGCGTCGGTGCCTTGCCCTTCCGCATTCAGCGTTTTGCAGACGTGGACATGAGTGGCCGCAGTCATCCCGGGAATGCCCCGTCCATCGTTGTTCCCGGTGGCGGCGATTCCGGCCACCATGGTTCCGTGGTCATTATCGTCAGCGGGCCAGGCGCCCCGATTTACGTAATTTCCACCCAAGTGAAAGCGGGCGGGATTGAGATCCGGGTGATTGACGACGCCCGACGCGAGCGCAATTCCGCTGTCGATGATCCCGATTGTGATGTCGGGATTCTCGCCTCTTTCGATTGCCCAGGCTTCGGCCGCTCGGATTTTCGCGTATGGCCAGTCTGAGAAAAACGGATCGCTCACCGCACGAACGGGAGACACGAAGGTCAAGGCGCTAGCAGAGCGCTCGACACAATTCCAACGAATTGTTTTCGCCCAAAGAGGCTGGGCTGACGGCAACGGTACTGATTGCATCCGGCTTTCCCTCAGGGACGGCGCCCTAGCAGAGTCTGCATAGTGTAGCGTAAGTTGAGCCTAAAAGGTGACAAAGATTTTTGAGACAGCGGTGGAAATCTGGGCGCCCTATGAAGAAAAGGAACTAGGCGGCCTCTTCGCGGCCTTGCGCGAAGACGGGTTGAACATCCGGGAATCCGGCGCCCTTTGTCTGGTGGTGGCGCGCGACGCCATGGAGCCCGGTCTGGTGAACGTTATGGAGCGGGCCATCGCTGGCCGGCGCAATTGGCTTCTGATCGCGGCGGTAGGAGAGCTGGCGAGCGTGGGTCCAATTTTCGGGCCGGGACACAGCCCTTGCTATCGATGTCTGGCGGACCGGCTGCGGTTGAACGGCGTGGAAAGAGCGTCGCCGCTATCCGATGTCCAACGCAACACCGCCTTTCGAGTGGCGAGCGCCGAAGCTTCCACCTGGCTGCGTACCGGCCACGCGCGAACGGAGAAACAGTGGCTATCGATTGGGCCGGATGGAGCCAGGCAGCGGCATCCGTTGATTGCATTCTGCGACGATTGCAAAGCAGCGGCCAAGCGCGTCCGCCTGACAGCTTCGGGTTTGGAGAGCGCCGCGTCCGGCATCGTGACGGGTTGCTGTTTGGAAGAAATTACGCCGGGATTATTCAGAGCCAGCGCCGACTGCAGCCAGACTTGGATTCCCGATCATGACCGCCGCTATCTTCGCGAGCCTCGCCAGGCCGTCGATGGCAAGGGGGCAACGCCGGCAGCGGCAATGCGCAGTTGCCTGGGGGAAGCGGTGGAACGCTACAGCCTGTTGTGTCAGGGCTCGGAAAGACGGCGCGGCGCCAGCTATCAAGCTGTTGCCGGCCGGGCGATCCATCCGGATAGTCTGACGCTGACCAGCCCGAGGCAGCGATCGCGCGCCGCATGGTGGCGCCGCCATCATGGCAGTTTCCATTGGCCTGATGAGCCTTTTGATGAGTTGTGCGAAATCGACTGGGTCGGGTCGATCGACGCCGCTTCGGGCGAGATCGTACTCGTCCCTGCCGAGTACTGTCTCCTCGGTTTCGGGGCGCGCTTCGCGCACGCGCACTCCAACGGCTGCGCCGCAGGAAGCACCAAATGGCATGCCGCCAGATCGGCCTTGCTTGAACTGATTGAGCGCGACAGCGTGGCGATCTGGTGGTACAACCGGCTGGAGCGCCCGCGCGTCGATTGGCGGGCTGTCGACAACGGCGGCCGTATTGCGGGAATCGCGCGGCGGCTCAGCAGACAAGGCCGGCGATTCTGGATGCTCGATCTGACCGCCGATCTCAACATCCCCGTCTATGTCGCGATTTCTTGCGATGCAGACGACGCCCACATCGCGCTAGGCTCCGGGGCCAGCCTGAACCCGGAAATTGCGGCTTGGAAGGCGATGGCCGAAATGACCGCGCACACGCGCGATTTCACGACACGCCGCGGAACTCCGCCAGCCGACGGCAATCTTCGAGCCTGGTGGAGTTGGTGGCATGCAAGCCGCTTGGCCGAGCATCCATATCTTATTCCGAGCGGCCAGGTTCGGCCTTCGGCCTCGTTACCGAGATGCGACGGCTACGGAGCGGTCTGCGGCACATCTGAAATCGCTCTCGCCTCACGCCCCGGTGCGAAGAGTGAGTTCCTCACCTGCGTCCGGCAAGTAGAAATGGCCGGAATGCGAGTGCTGCTGTACGACCACACGCGACCGGAACTGAAAGTACCTGTGATCCGGGCGCTGGTTCCCGGGCTGCGGCACTTCTGGGCGCGATTCGCTCCAGGGCGGCTTTACGATGTCCCGGTCAAGCTTGGCTGGCGTGCCGCGCTTACCGTTGAGAAGGACCTAAATCCGATCCCATATTTTCTCTGATCCCAAGCCGGGTGAGGAACGATTGGTAGCGCGGGTCGCTCCGCAGCGGCGCACAAGCCGGGTAGGCGTGTATGAGCGACAGGAACGTATCGCCGTCTCGCCAGGCTTTTTCCAACCATTCGAACGCCTCGTTGTGACTGCCGTTGGCCGCCTGAAGAAACGCAAGGAATGAAGCGGGCACCGAGGGCTGGCGAAGCGAGGTCAGGCGTGCGATCAGGTCTGCGGCACGGCTCTGGTCGCCCAACATAAGATAGGATTCGGCCGCCAGCCGCAGGACCATCGCAGGCGGCTTGGCCGCGGCGAGACTATGATCGAGCGCGGCCCGCGCTTCGGCGGTATGGCCTAATTGCGCATGGCAGTAACCGTTGAGAATCGATGGTAGATAGCTCTCCGGACTGAGGTCCGCCAAACGCGCGGAGAGTTCCAAAACGTCTCTGCATTTACCGGCGTACAAAAGAATCGCAGCGCGGTTCTGATAAGTGGCAATTGAGAGCGGGTCCAACCGCAACGCGATCGCGGACTCCCGCAATGCTTCGTCGAAACGGCGTTCTCGCAAGAGAACATTCGAAAACCATTGATGAGCCAGAACGTTATCCGGGTCCCGGCCGATGGCCGAACGAAAGCTCCGCTCGGAGCGGGCGAAATCATGGTCGTGGACGGCAGCCAGGTAACCATCGGTGGCCAAGGCCTCCGCCGATTGCGGATCGATCGCCAGCGCGCGGTCAACCGCTGCCCGCGCTTCTGGCAAAGCCAAACTTGGCAACCGGTCGTTGCGCTCGGCCAAGGTCAGAAGCGTCTGGGCCAGACCGATTTGCGGCGAAGCCCAACGGGGCTCGATCCGGATCGCCGCTAGAAATTGATCGCGAGCCTTGAACACGGACTCCGGATCGCGCCGGCCATAGTGAAAGCGTCCGAGCCGGAATGCACGGTCGGCTTCCGCGTTCATCACCGCCGCCGGCACAACAAACGTGGGCCCTCCGGTCCCCATCTGCGCCAAGGCGGCGGATGCCACCAACGATTCGATCTGCGGTAGATCGGCTGCGGGCCGGTCGAAATTTTGCGCCCATACAGTTCGATTTTTGAGCGGTTCGACCAGTTGGACGTTAACCAGGACCCGGTTCCCCGCCGTGCGAACTCTGCCTGTCAGCAAGTAGCTGGCATCCACTGTTTTGGCAAACTCGCCGATCCGTCCGCCATACTTCAAAAACTGTGATGCCGAAGCGGCGGGGACCAGGCGCAACCCCGGCTGGTTGGCTAAACGGGCGGAAACTCCGTCTGCAAAGCTTTGAGAAACAAATCCGCTTTCACCGGCCTCATCGGCCTCGTGGAATGGCACGACGGCAACCGAGCGCGGCGCCAAAACTTTCGGCCGGCTCCCGAAGAAGAAGATCGATGAAAGAAGAGCCGCGGCCAGCACACCCGCGATCGCCAGGCGGATGCGCGGAATCCCGCCAGACAACTGGTCCAGAAACGTATTGCAGGAAACCGGACGGCGAGCCGGGTCAGGGTCGATACAGAGACGAAAAGCGGGCTGCTGGTCACGCGGCAGCAAATCCAGCCCGCCTTCACTCGGACGCTTGCCAGTCAATAGTTCGCACGCCACCACGCCGAATGAGTAGACGTCCGCCGAAGGCGAAACATCCAATCCTCCCGCTTGCTCAGGCGGCATATAGGCTGGCGTGCCCGCGCCGGGCGTCGACACCGCATCGGTGCCGGAAGAAGCGATGGGTTGCGCCAACCCGAAGTCCGTCACGACGGCTCGGACGCAGCGTGGATCTTCGTCGACCAGCATGACATTGGCCGGTTTGAAATCGCGGTGGGCCAAGCCTGCCAGATGGGCGGCGTCGAGGGCGGAGGCGCACTGCCGCAGGATTATCATTGCGTCAGCTTTGGGAAAAGGGTTGCCGGAACCGATTCGCTTGAGCCTTTGCGCCAGCGATTCGCCGGGCAATAACTCCATGGAGAGGAACGGAATGTTGCCCTCATGGTAGAGATCGTACACGCGGCAAACGTTGGGATGTGTTACTTCCTGCGACCTCTTCACTTCATGCTTGAAGCGATCGATCATGGCAGGGTCCGAGGCAACCTCGGGGCGAATGGTTTTGAGCGCGCGTTTCACTCCCAAGTGCTGGTCCAACGCTTCCCACACCTGCCCCATGCCACCTTGCCCGATGAGTCGCAGGAGACGAAACCGGCCGCCAACCACGCTGTTTGCGACAAAGCCCACCACCGCGCCGTACGCTTGTCCGGCGAAGCCGACGGTGCTCAAGTCCATCGGGTTATCAAGGGGCCCTTTGTCGTCCGCCGCTGTTATAAGGCGGCGCAATTCCCGCTCGAGATCCGGATCGCCCGAGCAAACTTCCACCAGGCGAGCTTCCCGGTCCGCCAATGGGGTGTCGAAATAGATCAGATCGAACAGATCCGTTAATTTTCCCCAGGTCTGTGCATTCATGCGTCGTTAGCTCTCCAACTGCGCGTGTAGCCAGGCGCGGGCCTTGATCCAATCGCGATGGACCGTCCGTTGGGAAATGCCGAGAACTTCAGCGATTTCCTCTTCCCCCAAACCTGCAAAGAAGATCATCTCGACGACGCGAGCATGCCTCTCGTTCATCACTTGCAGCCGGTCAAGCGCCTGATCGATGGCCAAGAGGTCCAGATCGCGGTCCGGACCGGCTATCATCACTTGGCTGAGCGGAACCGCCGCGCCGCCTCCGCCTCTTTTCTTGGCGATTCGGGCGCGGGCTCCGTCCACCAACACATTCCGCATAACTCGCGAAGCCATCGCGAAAAAATGCGCGCGATCCTTCCAATGAGACTGCTGTTGCATCAGTCTCAAATAAGCTTCGTGGACGAGAGCGGTGGGCTGCAGCGTGTTGCCGGAAGCCTCTTGATGCATCCGGCGCGCTGCGATTTGGCGAAGTTCCCGGTAGACCATCGGAAAGACGCGCTCCGCCGCTTGCTTGTCGCCGTTGCGGGCGGCGGCAAGCAGATCGGTTATTTGCGACTGATCCGGATCCATCCGAACACATTGTACCCATGCCGTTCTGAAAATATGTCGCTGAACCGGGAGATCCCGATTCCTTGGCAGGATTGACCCCATTTTTTTCGTTAAGTCACCGTCGGTCCGCAACTGAATGGCAGGGGCCATAACTATCTCGCGGAATTTCGGCTTCGTTCCTGACACTCAGATGGCAACAAAGTTCACTTGGGCTGTCGTCATAAGGCCAGGCGTATCGAATCGCTTAAATGACGGCGCGGCGTTTATTGGCCGGGCCGATTAGCTGGCGATGGCTTCGGCAGACCCCGTAGAACTCGTCCGGAATCACGCCGGTGACGATGTTGCGCGGGGGATGAACTTGAGCGAAGACGGGAGGAAGCAAGCAGCAGATATAGGCGCATGGTGTAGCCCGCCAGTCCTGATTTCCCCGCTTGCGGCTCGCAAGTCATTGCAAATAAACTGGCGGAGAGAGAGGGATTCGAACCCAACGCCCATCGGAAGTCTCTGAAATTGCAGCCCAAAACGCATTTGTCTTTCAAATCCATGATCTTAAGACGGTGTCTATTCTGTCTCGCTAGTCTCGCTCGTACCCTTCCGGGCCCCTCCAGAAATAGACACCAAATAGACACCAAACTGGCTGAGAGACCCACTCTCGCACCCTGTCCGAGGCTTGGCTCACACCCCCCAGGCCGACTTGGCGCACCCGTTCTCAGCCGGTCAAGCACCCATGCCGGAACAATCATTGAAACATCGCACGATCACGCCGGAGGGGCGGGCAAGAATTTCGGTAGCTCAAAGACGGATGATGGAGCGCAAGACGGAATCAGGAAGGACCAGAACCGCCAAAACCAGAAGCTAGATTGATCGTCAGGCTGTTGCGACCCTCTGTGCCTTCGCAGTACCACATGCTCGAACAAGTGTAGGGCAGTAGCCGCACGCGCCAATCTCGACAAACAGCAGTTCAACTTGAAGACCTTTCGTTTGATCAATGCCATCAAGATGCCCTGCTTGGGATTCGACCTCCGGACCGTCAAGCACTGGCTTGGGCATTGGTCGTTGGAGACGACCATGCGCTACCTGTAGCCCCGACTTCAAAGCAGAATCCCGCCGACTCCCATTTAAGGAGTCGGCGGGATTCTCGATCCAATATTGGCCGGTTGCCTAGGGAAACTGAATGGCCGGCCGGAAGTATCCGACAATCTTCATGCTAGACGGCGTGCCGGTCCTTGTCGTGAGGGTACAATTGCGGTAGTTACCTTCCTTCAATGTAACGCTGGTCACTTTGCCGTAACGATCCTTTGTCACGGTAGCAACAACACCGAGATGCCCATACGGCGGAGAGATGTTCATCACGGCCACGGCTCCCGGCGATGCGGTGACTGCGTTAATTATTATTCCTTTCTTGTCGGCATAAGTAAATAAACCGAACGGCAGCGACGGGACCAAACATCGAGCATAGAGCACACAGTTACAGCGATTAGTGGACGTGTCGCAGCTTGCGCTGGCCGCGCGAGCGGTCGCCACTTTCCCGCTCGTTATGCCAGGTTCCGCCACATCGCCGACCGGGTCCAGCTTCGTGGTCGTTTCAAGAACCAAGATTCCGTCCTCTTCCGATAGGACGTTGTGATCGAGGATGCCGTCCTGGATGGTCCAAAACGACACGGCTTCACGGTTGGCCCTCGCTTCAAATTTCAGGCTGTTCGGAAACAGGTAGTCCGTGTAGTTCTCCCTGACCCAACTTTCCTTGCTCTCGAAATTCTCGGGCCTCGAGAGTCTGTAAGTCTGATGCTGGCCAGCCTCAACAAACGCTGCCTCCGGCGTGCCCAAGAACTCGCTCTGACCGAATACAGAAATCGGACAGAACAGAAACATTAGCACAATTGCTAGTGTTGACGCTTTATATTGTTCTTTCACTGTTTTTTCCTTTTCAGCCAGGATCGATCCCGGTGTCGGGTACATCGCCCTGGCACTTTGATTATGAAAGAGTGAAGAGCGATACGCTACGGGCACAAAAGGCGAACAAAAAGCCGAGAAACCAACCAATGCCATTGAATCCTTTGGATTCGCTAGATTAACGAAAGATAATGTAGTAGCAACAGGAGAGACGCAGTTGAAGCTATACTATGAGGGTAAGGCCCGTTGCTCCGGGGCGGTCAGCCGAATAGCGAAGCCGTATTTTTAGCCGCTGGGGCACGAAGCACATTGACCTCCTTTCTATCCCTACCTCGGGTAGGGCAATGAGTTAGGCCTTGCACTCAACGCCCTGAAGAAGAATTTACCTTTGGAGTAATCCGATGGCTTCTTTTTCATCGCCGCAAAGTCTCGGTCACCTAGTGCGACCTGGGCAACAATATATCACTGTCCGTATGACGGCTGTGATATTTGGGGTTGGGGACGAATTCGTTCGCAACACTATCGATTTGCTCCTGAAGTTAGGAGTGATGAGTGGTGACGACGTGCTCGAACTTCGGCCGGGAACTCGTTCAAATCGGTCCGTCCGGGAAAAGTACCGGCAGTATCGTATCCATCGAGAGACCGGTCTTGCGAAGCTGAAGGAGTATTTCACTCCAACACTTTCGAGATCCTGACCTGGTGTTAGGGGGCCGCGCGGCCCCCTAACATAAAAAAGGCACCAGGTTCTCTGGTGCCGATTCATCGCCGCAAAATGGGCCCGCCTATCTAAGTAAGCTTTGTCCGGCAGGAAGTATACCATCTACACTGATACTGTCAAGCGGTTGATACAAGTTACATCACATCAATCGTTCTTAGTCAAGACTGGCCGAGTGGACCTTAGGAGATTCGGACCCGTGGAGCAGTGGGGGAATGGCCTCTGTCCGCCAGCCGCCGGGCAGCCGCCCGGAGAAGTAAGCCACGCTCCTGCGAAGCACCCCTATCTATTTCGCCTTCGAGGCTTTCTTGCCAGAGCGGTGCTCGGCAACCCAGGCCAAAACCTCCGCCAGTCCTGATTTCCCCGCTTGCGGCTCGCAAGTCATTGCAAATAAACTGGCGGAGAGAGAGGGATTCGAACCCTCGATAGAATTTCTCCTATACACGCTTTCCAAGCGTGCGCCTTCAACCACTCGGCCATCTCTCCGGGAAGGGTGCGCGGGTGCGCTCAGAATAGTATAGCGCAATGGCCCTGCCTGGCCTTCCGCTACCGGAAGTTCTCTATCAACATCAGGTCCGAGCCCGACTGGAGCGAATAAGACAGCAGAATCGACTTGCGGTTCGGCGACACCGAGATATACACGTTGATCACCCTGGCTTTCACTGAACCGATTACGCGGTCTTTGCCGGCTGCAAAACTCCGGAAGCGAACTTCCAACTGACTCTTCGCCGAACCTAGATAGTAGATGCCATCGCTGAACACTTGAAACCCGCGGCCGACGACGCCGTCGATGATCTTCGCCTCAGCGCCGCCAAAAACAGGCGTCGCAAACAAAGGGGACTCTCCGCTCGACTTCGTGTAATAAAGCGTCTTCCCATCCAACGACTCCTGCGCCAGAAATCCTCCGGCCTTGGTCACTTGTTGGACGGCCCCGCCTTTGACCGGCACGCGGTATATCTCAAATTGTCCCGTCGAATTCGAGTTGAAGTAGATGCTCTGGCCGTCTTGCGACCAAACCGGCACCTGCGCTCCCTTCGGCAACAGCTTCGTTAATTGTCTGGCCGTACCGCCAGCGCTTTCGATCACATAGATCTGGCGTATCGCGGTTTCGCCATCCTCGGAATCGAAGGCGATCCACTTACTATCCGGCGACCACGCGGGCGTGCCCTGCACAATACCCGGCCCTGCGGTCAACGGCGTTTGTCCGGACCCGTCCGCTTGGGAGAGCCAGACTTCCAGATTCTCTCCGCCGCGTTGGGTGACGAACGCGACTCTGGTTCCGTCGGGCGAAAAGCGTGCGGAACTGTCGCGCAGGCTGGAGGCGATCAGCGGTTGGCTCGATCCGCTCTCATTCATGGACCAGACGTCAACGTTCGCCGTGTTATGCACGTACGCCAGCCGGTGTCCCGTGCGCGACACCGCGGCGGTTGCCGCCCCCACTCCGGCGACATCCAAACGCGTGGGCGCCCCTCCACCGCTGATCGCTACTTGCCACAAATGGTCTGACGTGGAGTACACCAAAGCGTCCCCTTGGGCGGTCCACCGTGGACTGCCGAGTTGTTGTACGGCTGGAGTGAGTGACCTGGGCGTCCCCGCTACAGACCATCCGCCGTCCAGGGCGGCCACCTGCAATTGGCAGCGCGGGTTCATCGCTGAGCCCTCGCAGGCGACGAAGGCGAGCGTTCGGTCAGCGGGGTGAAAATCGGGATCGCGATACCACTTCCCGTTAGCGGCCGGGAGTAGAATCTTCCGGGCGCTTCCGCTTCCGCTTACGGGAATGAGCACGATGGCTCCGGCGTTTGGCGCCGGGTTTAACTCCGCAAACTCCACGGCGGCCGCCAGGAATTTGGAATCGGGGGTCCAACTCAGTTGGCCATGCCCGGGAAAGTCGCCCAACCTTCGCTCCGGCCCGCCTAAGGGCGTCGTGAGATACAAGCCCCCTTTACCGTCCCGATAGGCGAGGAAAGCGATGAGTTTTCCATCGGGCGACCAGGCGGGAAAAATCGCACCGGGAATGTTACTCAGTTGCAGCCCAGTGGGACCGCCCACCATTTTTGCGTAGACTCTGGCGCCCTCCCGTTTGTCGCCATCCCAGGTGTAAGCGACTTGGTTTCCGTCGGGCGAAAACGTGGGGCTGCGTTCGAATCCTGCATCGGAGGTGAGAGGGATCACGCGCATCGCAGGCAGTGAGGCGGCGGGCCGCAACAACCACAAGGCCACGATTGCGCCGATGACTACGACCGCGGTTGCCGCTCCGGCCGGAACCAACCACTTGGTCCGCGGAGTTGGCGCCGGCGGCGTGACGGCCGTCTGCATGGAACCGCCAAGCAGCGCGGCGCGCACATCGGCCATGGTCTGGAAGCGCAGTTCCAAATCCTTCTCTAAGCAACGCGAGACAACGGCCGCCAGATTCGCCGGCAGCCCACTCAAGTCGGCCGGGTCGCGCATTACGGCTGCCATGGTGCCAGTCGGGGTCCCGCGTTGAAAGGCGCGATGGCCGGTCAGCATCTCATAGAGCGTGGATCCGAAGCTGAAGATATCGCTGCGCGCGTCGAGCGCCTTACCCTCGGCTTGTTCCGGCGACATGTAGGCGATCGTGCCCAAAATCGCGTTGGCTTCCGTCTTTACGTTGGTGATTGTGTCGGCGTCATGCGAGATCGGATCTATCTGCAGAAGTTTCGCGAGCCCGAAATCGAGGATCTTCACTAGACCATCCGCCGTCACCATGACATTGGACGGCTTCAGATCGCGATGGATGATCTTGGCCGCATGCGCCTTGATGAGTCCATCGGCCATTTGCAATGCGATGCGCCGGGCCTCGGCTGAGTCCATGCCGCCGCGCGGGATCAAGTCGGCCAGGGTCTTGCCCTCAACCAGTTCCATCGCCATGTAGTCGACGCCCTGTTGCGCGCCGATCTCGTAAATCGTGACGATGTTGGGATGTTGTAACGACGAGGCCGCCTTGGCCTCCTGGATGAACCGCGCCTTGCGCTCCGGTGCCGACGTCATCGCGGGCGGCAGGAGTTTCAAGGCGACCGTTCGCCCCAGGTTCAAGTCTTTGGCGCGATAGACGGCGCCCATGCCGCCCTCTCCGATCTTGGCTTGGATCTCGAAATGTCCCAGCCTCGTGCCGATCATCGTTACCGGAAGTTCTCAATCAGCATCAGGTCCGAGCCCTGCTGCGGCGAATAGCTGAACAGAATCGTCTTCCGGTCCGGCGACACGGACAAGTGCAGATTGATAAAACCACTGAAGGAACCGACTACACGGTCCTGCCCCGTGCGGAAGTCCCGGAATCGAACTTCGTGCTGACCCTTGCTATCCATCCTGATGGAACGTTCGATGTAGTAGACGCCGTCGCTCACCACCTGATACGTCTGCGAGGTCAAAGTATCCAGCACGACCGTCGCTGGGCCGCTCCCGGTAAGCGGCATCGCCATCAATGATTGGGTGACGTAGTAGTAAAGTGTTTTTCCATCGGGTGATTCCCCCGGGTTGCTACCGCCGCCCCTGGTCATCTGCTCCGGGGGACCTCCTTGTGCCGGGACCCGAAAGACATCCCGGCGAGGCTGCCCGGCGCCCACGTAGACGTACCGGCCATCGTGCGACCATGCCGGCCGGATCGCGCCGGCCGCCAGCTTGGTCAACTGCCGCGGCGTTCCGCCCGCGCTCTCGATCATCCAGACTTGCCAGACCCCCGTCGTGGCGTCCTGTGCATCGAAAGCGATCCATCTGCCGTCGGGAGACCAGGCCGGCGAGTTTGAGTCCTGTCCGCTGGTAAGCTGAGTTTGCCCGGTTCCGTCCGCGTTGGCCAGCCAGATTTCGCTGGTTTCCCCACTCCGTTGGGTGGCGAAGACGATCTTCGAGCCGTCAGGCGAATAGCGGGCGGAGTGGTCGGTCAGACTGGAAGCGATCAGCGGCTGGCTCTGCCCCCGCTCATCCATGGCCCAGACGTCGAAGTTCAGGATCGACCGGCTAAATGCCACTCGATGGCCGCGACGGGACACCGCCGGATCGGATGCCAGCAACCCGGCTACCTCGACACGTTGCGGCTCTCCGCCGTCCGGGCTTCCAGTCCACAAATAGCCAGAATTTCCCGATGCGGCGAGGGCTCTCCAAATCAGTGTCCGTCCGCCCGGCAACCATCGTAGCCCTGGTGGCCCTGCTAAGTTTTGTCTCATCAGAAGCGGACCGGAGACCGTCTCCTCGCCGCCCACGGACCAATCGACGCTCAGTTTGGATACAACGACCCGGCATCCAGTCCCGCCGCACTTGAAGTACGCGATCGCGTGCCCCGAGGGCTCGATGTCCGGATTCTGGTAGTCCTCGCCCGGCTTCGGGGCCAACAAGACCTTCGCGTCGCCATTATCGACAGGAACCAGAAGGATGCCGTCCTTATCGTTGGCAACTGCCAGCTTCCCGCCATCGGGCGCCCAACTGATTTGAGTGAACCCTCCGTCCCTCAGGCGCCGTTCCTGGCCGCCCAAGGTCGATATAAGGTACAAACTGGGCTTGCCGTCACGGGTGGCCACATAAGCGATCTGCTTCCCATCAGGCGACCAGGACGGGACGGCGGCGAGACCTGGATTGGTGGTCAGTTGCAGCGCGGTGGGGCTGCCAATCATCTTCACGTAGAGGTGAGAGTTTGGCCCGGGTTTGCCGCCATCCCAGACGTACGCCACCTGCGTGCCGTCGGGCGAGAAGGTGGGGAACAACTCGAAGCCGGGGTCGGAGGTGAGGGGAACTACTCTCATCGGCGGAAGGCGGCCCTCTTGCGACTGCTGCGACCACCATATGCCTGCCGCCACAAGCGCCGCCGCGACGGCCGTAGGCGCCAACCAGCGGGGCAGTGCCGTTGCCGCAACATGTTTCTCACCCACATCGAGCAGCGCCGCGCGTACGTCCGCCATCGATTGGAAGCGGCGGTCCAGATCCTTCAGCAAACAGCGCAAGACGATGCCCGCCAGATTCGCGGGCACGCCAGCCATATCCGGGGCATCCCGCAACACCGCCGCCAGTGTGCCGGTTTGCGTATCGCGGTGGAACGCCCTGCGGCCCGTAAGCATCTCGTAGAGCATCGACCCGAAGCTGAAGATGTCCGTCCGCGCGTCGAGCTTGCGGCCTTCGGCCTGCTCCGGCGACATGTAGGCGAAGGTGCCCATGATCGCGCCGGCTTCGGTCTGCAGATTCGTCACCGTGGCTTCGTCTTGCGAGATCGGATCGGGCTGCATCAGCTTAGCGAGTCCGAAGTCGAGAATCTTCACATGACCGTCCATCGATACCATTACGTTCGACGGTTTCAGGTCACGATGAATGATCTTCGCGCCGTGCGCTTTCGCAAGCCCATCCGCCATTTGCCGCGCAATCCGCATCGCTTCGACCGCGCTCATCCCTCCACGCGGGATCAACTCAGTGAGCGTCTTGCCCTCGACAAGTTCCATCGCCATGAAGTCGACGCCGTCCTGCGTGCCGATTTCGTGAATGGTGACGATGTTGGGATGCTGCAACGACGAAGCCGCCTTCGCCTCCTGGATGAAGCGCGCCTTGCGCTCGGGGACCGCAGTCATCGCCGGCGGTAGCACCTTCAACGCCACCGTGCGCCCGAGGGCCAGATCCTTGGCGCGATAGACGGCGCCCATGCCGCCCTCTCCGATCTTGGCTTGGATCTCGAAATGACCCAGTTTCGTGCCAATCATTGCTGGTCAATTATGACATACGGGCCGAGAGGCATTGACGAAAAAACGGGTCTTCTACCGGGCCTTTTTCAAGAGCCGCGCGAGTTCGGCCAGCCCAATCGCATCGGTCGAGCCGTCTAGCGGAAGCGCTCGGTTCCCGGATACACGACAAAGCGCTTGGCCGGATTGAGGTCCGTGCAGGCGGAGTGGAAACCGCGCTCGACCTTGGGCGCGGAGTTGCGCTTGACCTCGATCGCCCACAACTTGCCTCCGGGAAGCGTGATCGCCAGATCGATCTCGGCGCTGTTCAAGGTGCGATAGAAATGCGCTTCGGAGCCTTCGGGCATCGCGCCGATTTAAGTTTCGATGATGAAACTCTCCCAAGTCGGCCCGACGATGGGATGACCCAGCAGCGCTTCTTATCCGGGATCCCGAGCAGCGCATGTGCGATGCCGCTATCGCGCACATACACCTTCGGCGACCGCACCAGCCGCTTGCCTTCGTTGCGAAGCCACGGCGGCAATCGCCGTACCAACAGCAGGTCGACCATCAGATCGAGATAGGACGCGACCGTCTTGCCAACGATACCCAAACCCTCCGCCAGATTCGCCGCATTCAGTATTTGGCTCTGGTTGTGCGCCAACATGGGCCAGAAGCGGCGAAGCGTTTCGGCGGGTATCCGGAAGCCGAACTGCGGCACGTCGCGCTCAAGATAGGTGCGGATGAAATCGCGCCGCCACTGCAGGCTTAGTTCGTCCGATTCGGCCAGGAAGCTGCGCGGGAAGCCGCCGCGCACCCACAACTTGTCGAGTTCGGCGGGCTCGACCTCTATCGCTTCAAGCGGGCCGAGTTCAAGATAGGAAATACGGCCGGCTACGCTTTCGCCAGCCTCCTGAAGCAAGTTCATCGCCGCGGATCCGAGCAGCAGGAACCGCCCGGCGCCCTTGCCGCGCCGCCGCCCTTTGTCGATGACGCCACGTAAACGCTGGAACAACTCGGGCGCGCGATGGACTTCGTCGAGGATGACTAACGCATCTTCGTGATCGGCGAAGTAAAGGGTGGCCGAGCAGGCAGTCTGCTCAGGATGAAATCGAGATGGCATGAACTGCTGCTGGCAGAAACGGCAATAGCTCTGCTCCATCCCTTCAGCGTCAGGCTCTCCTCTAAGACAACTTCCTCACTACTTCGGCTGGGAAAGAATAGTCTCCTGCGCTTGGGCAGGATAGGTCGATTGGCCGGTTAAGCACGACATAGAAGCGGGAATCTGGGCGGACTCTTTTTTGTGGCATGAAACCTAGCGTAGTGATGCGCTAAAACGCAAGGAGTCGTTTATGTCTCGCACACTCGCCGAGTTGGAGCGTCGTCGCGTCGCCATCCAGTCTGAAATGACCCGGTTGGGT
>JAYUSQ010000112.1:0-6309 GCA_043755595.1 Acidobacteriota bacterium
GTTGCTCGCTGACCACTACAACCTGTTCGCACAGATCCTGAAACTCATGGAACTCCGCCACCTCACGCCGTGCCTTCTTGAGCGCCGCCGGAGAGGCAAAGGTCTCCGTAACCGTCTTGCCTTGCACCTTGCGGGTCAGCCGGTAGTTGGGCCCATGGCCCACGCTTCCCGGTTTGGCACAGTGGCACGTTGGCTTGCCGCACTTACCGGAAGTCGCCGTGATCGAACCGCGCCGCAAGTCGCTGACTGAGCCGATTCGCTTCAATAGCGCTGCCCGCTGCTTCTCCAACTGGAGTTCTTGATCCGACATCGTTGGGGCCTCCTGTCTTAGCGTATATCAACGCTAAGAAACACGCCACAAAAAAAGATACCTGCGATTCTTCCACTTTCGTGTCGCACACCCGCTGCCAATTGCGTCGCCAGACTTCGGCGACAGCTTGGTATTTTGGGTACTTGCGCCGTCAGACCCTATAGAGGCACATGGAAGCAAAGGCGAAACCGGGGACAACCGGATCACGCCAGCAATACCTTTTACTTGATCAGCTTCGCCGATTTCGCTTGGATCGCCGGTGCCGCCACGCGGTGAGGCTCAGCCCTACGAACATCATCGCGCACGCTCCTGGTTCGGGGACTTCGCTAGTGGTTGACACTGTAACCTCGCTGGTCCACAAGGATGCGCTACCGACGGCAAGCAGGCTCGAATTGTTCTGGATCAGCCGAATCCCGGTTACCGTAGTTCCTGAGGGCGCAATAACCGCTATGGTGCCGCCCCCCACCTGTTGTAGCCCCGATTCCGTCGAGACCAGCCCGGACGCAAGAGTTCGGGGGAAGAAGCCGTTTACAGATACGACGGTTCCGTCGGGAGTCCACACGCGGCTAGTATCGCCGAGTCCATCCACATAGGCGATACTGTTCGTCAGGACGTCCGCACCTTGTGCTGAGCAGAACCCACTTGTACAGGGAAGGACGAGGATGATGGAACCGTCTAGGCCGAACTGTACGGCATCGCCGCCGCCAGTCTCAAAGAAGTTCCCGCCAACCCATCCGCCGACCGCCCATCCATAAATAGCACTTTGAGGCGGGGCATTCGGGAGGATGGTTTTATCGACACACGCCTGACCTGACGCGCACTGTCCTCCTACTTCGCCGTTCGGTGCCACGGCCGCTGGAATCCAGTCGTTCGCGTCAAGGCAGCTCATTCCAACGCAGATGCTGGCTCCGGCAGTGGTGCTCCAGACCGTTGTCTGGTTGTACCCACTTCCGCTAACGAAGAACGGATTGCTTCCCATGTTGGAAAACGGGCTCCATACTCCGTTGACGAGTGCACCTGCAACACCATTGAAAACGCCACAAGCTGTGAGACTGCCTCCAACGCCGCAGCCACCACCGACGAAGTTTCCGGTAATCTCGATTACGTTGTCGAACGTGATTGTTGCCGCGCAGGCCGCACCAACCATGAAAAAAGACAGAACGATAGGCTTAATCATAGCTTTGGGCGGTCTTGAGCAAACAAACACTTTCCGATCCTGACGTTCATGAGACTCTCTAGTGCGCCAATCGAATCTTTTACGTGACTCCCATAACCAAGGCGCTCGAGTAGCCAG
Source organism: Acidobacteriota bacterium (assembly GCA_043755595.1). Classification (GTDB taxonomy): domain Bacteria; phylum Acidobacteriota; class Terriglobia; order Bryobacterales; family Bryobacteraceae; genus VFZP01. Next base: position 1,605 of record JAYUSQ010000112.1, read on the forward strand.
CGCCTATTGTACCTGAAAGCCAGTAACCCGTCATAGTCGAAGCGTTTGAAACCGACGAGGGGAGTACTGGAACTTCGTCCTTGCCGTCTCAGCGCTGAGTCAATCGGGCGACTATAAAGATACGGAGGGAGACACGCCCGGCGCAGTCTTCGTGCGCTGACACACGCCCTGCGGGGCCGCCTCCCCCCTACAGACGGAGACGGCCCACAGGTTCAGAATGCGGATGGGCGGTCTGTTCTTGTCTCAGCGTTACCGCACTGCCTGATCGGGAGCGCCGGTTGAAGCGTGCCGCAACGCTGTACCCACAAACGAATCAAGCTACTGGGCTGCCGCTTTCTGCTTCTGGTTTCCCGCCTTTGGGCTGACAGCAGCAATCGCCTTTCGCCACCCTTTAACGAGTTGCTTCTTCGTCGCGATGGTTTCTTTCATCTGATCGATCTCGGTTTGGGGTCAGAGCGATCTGCTTTTCCAGCGCCTGCGTTGCGGCCTGGATCCCGCGGATTTGATCCCTCCTCCGCTTTTGGCTCAAAAGAATCGGACGAGCCTGAAGTCCGCGATTAATCCATTGACCAGGTGACCTGCGAACGGGCAACCCGTTGGCGACAGCGAATATTGTTGGCCTATCAATTCAACCGAAACGGAATGGTGGGCGTTCAGGGGCTCGAACCCCGGACCCCCTCCTTGTAAGGGAGGTGCTCTAACCAACTGAGCTAAACGCCCGTTCGCGGCCAACGATCAGGACCTTCTATTGTACCAAGCTGCGGCTGTTGACAGATAGATATTCATATGATATCATTTAGATATTGAACCGCTATGATACGCGAAAATCGAATCCACACCCCCAACGGCCTCGGAATAATGGCTATTCTGATCCCCGCCCTGTTTGTTCTGATCTATGGCATGATCTACAGCGCGCGCGCCTTTGAGAAGCCCACGCGAGTTGCCGTCATTCTGTTCCTGGTGTTCCTGTGCCTCGTCGATGCCTTTCTAATGGCTGGGCTTTTCACGGTGGAGCCCAATCAGGGTGTCGTATTGACGCTGTTCGGCAAGTACAAAGGCACGGAGCGCGATGCGGGTCTGCATTGGATCAACCCCTTCTACACGAAGAAGCCCATCTCGCTGCGCGTGCGGAATTTTGAGACCGCCAAGCTGAAGGTGAACGACCACGACGGCAACCCGATCGAGATCGGCGCTGTGGTGGTGTGGCAGGTGGTGGACTCAGCCGAGGCGTGTTTTGAAGTGGACAACTACGACAACTATGTCCACGTGCAGAGTGAATCGGCCATGCGCGGCCTGGCGACGTCGTACCCCTACGATGCGCATCAGGAAGGCAAAATTTCGCTGCGCGCCAATACGGCCGAAGTGGCGGCGCATTTGAAGCGCGAGGTTGAAGAACGGCTGGCCAAGGCGGGCGTGCAGGTGCTCGAAGCGCGCATCAGCCATTTGGCCTACGCGCCGGAAATCGCACAGGCGATGCTGCAACGGCAACAGGCGTCTGCGATTGTCGCCGCGCGGTCGACTATCGTGGAAGGCGCGGTGGGCATGGTGGAGATGGCGCTGGAGCAACTGTCCCAGAAGAATGTGGTTCATCTGGACGAAGAGCGCAAGGCCGCGATGGTGTCGAATCTCCTGGTGGTGCTGTGCGGCGAACGCGGCACTCAGCCGGTGATTAACGCCGGGACGCTCTACACTTAAAGGGCGCACTGGTGGCCGAACGCAAGGCATTTTTACTCCGGATCGACGATCGGATCCTCGATCGGGTGAAGCGTTGGGCCGACGACGATCTGCGCAGTTTGAACGCCCAAATCGAATTTCTCTTACGCGCTTCCTTGGAGCGGGCCGGCCGATGGAAAAAGGCGGGCGGGGATGACGATGGCGGAGAGCAATCTGGAGCCGAACAATGAGTTTTTGGCGTAAGGAAGTGATCGACTTTGCGTTGGATCAGGACACCGTGCGCCTGATCGGCGAACAGAAAACCTGGATCGCGGCAGAGCCCGGTAACGCCAAACCCTACTATCACCTCGCGATGCTGTACCGCTTGCAAAACCGGCGCGACGATGCGTTGGGTTTGCTCCTGCACTCGGTTTCGCTGGCGCCGGATCTTGCGCCCGCGCACACAGCGCTCAGTGAGATGTACGCCGCGTCGGGCGAACTGGATCGGGCGCGCCATCACGCAGCGCAGGCTGAGGCGCTAGGCGATCCGGGGGCGGCGGAGCAACTGCGCCGGTATGGTGTCGTTTGATTTTGTGGTCGCGTTCGATTGGCGTTCGCCGGCGGACCAGAGCGTTTTCAGACTTACCCTAAACTACCGCTCGCTGACGCTCACGGCTCAGTTCCGAGGCGCGACGGTGACGGAGCGGAGCAAACTTACAATTAAAATGCTCTCAGCCCAATGGCAGGCTCCTGAACATTACGCCGCGGGTAGGATCGTCAGCTTCCAGATGCGGCCGTAACCCAAGATTTGACCCGCCTCCCGATCGGACAAACTACTCAAGTGCCGATCTCTTCCGGAGACAAACCCGGCCCCTACGAAATCCTCGCCTCCATCGGCGCCTCCGTTCTGCGGACGAAATCCCGTAGCCGGCTAGACGGAATGATGGCAATCCGAACCGGATCCGTGCCTATCGCCAGGCTGCCGAACATCTACTGCGGTTGCCCCGGCCGATTCAGGAAATCTTTCGCGAAGAGGGAGAACTCGGCGTTCGGAACGCGCTGAATGTCGGCGAGCGTCTGGCGGGGGCCGTGCGCGGGAATCATCCTCGGCGGGCGTTTTCCTTTGTGCTGAAGACAGTACCCGGACTCGGCCCGGTGTGGGTGAAGCATCTGCAGCAGGACCTGGGCATCGCGACCTTGGAAGAACTGGAAGCCGCCGTCTACGACGGTAGGCTTGAACATGCGTCCGGCACGGGCGCCAAGCGGCTGCCGGGAATTAGAGACTCGCTCGCCGCGCGTTTGGCTCGAGTCCGGCCCGCGCAGATGGCCACGTCCGAAACACCATCCGTCGCCGAATTGCTTGATGTGGACCGCGAGTTTCGCGAAGGGGTGCCCGCCGGACGGCTCCGCATCATCGCGCCTCGCCGGTTCAGTCCCACTCACTCCGCATGGCTGCCGATCCTGCGGACCCATCGCGGAGAACGCCGGTATACAGCGCTTTGTTCCAATACGGCGCGCGCACATCAATCCGGCAGAACGAATGACGGGGTGGTGATCTACGAAGAAGGGGCAGACTCTTCGGCCCGGTCTTGCACGGTCATAACGAGCCACCGCGGTCCATTCGGCGTCATCGCACACGAGATTTCCCATGCGGCCGCCCGGCGTTGCCACCGGTTCACGAAATGGGCCACCATCGCCAACATCGTCTACCCGGCCGCGCAAGTGGCTGCTTTGATCTTCACTGGCCGGGCGTTGGCACCTACTATGCGCTGCAGTACGGATTCTGCGGGCTGGGCATGGTGCTGGAACTGACATTGCTTGGGGTGTCGCTCGAGTTTGAGGAGGATGCCGATCAACTTGGGGTCCAGTATGCCTGGCGTGCCGGGTATGACCCCGCGAGTTCATCACGTTCTTCGACAAGATGGCCGCCGAAGAAGACTATGTCAGATCAATCAGTTTCTTCCGCACACATCCGCCATTTTACGAGCGCATCATCGCCATGTTTTCCGGGATTAAGTATCTGCCCAAGAAAGCCGGCCTGAAATTTGAATCAACCAGATTCCACGATATGAAACGGCAACTGAAGGCCGTCCACAAACCGGCCCCCGGAGACCCAAAGAAACAACCGAAGCTGCGGCGCCTTCCGGTATGTGACGACGAGGAACCGAGCCGCTCGAAGACCGGCGAGTTCTGACTGGCCTTCGGCGTGCAGCAATAAAATTGAGAGCCATCCGATGAACGCCCCAGTCAAGATTCGGTTTGCAATGCTGGTTGCGGCGGTTCTTCTCATCAGTCCGATCGGCGCTTGTTCGGAAACGCTAAAAGCCTCGAGTCCTCCTGCGCATCCTTGCTGCCCGGGCAAATCAGCTCCTGTCCAAAGCGACTGCGCCAAGCCAGGTTGCGTATTCATGGACACCCGAGTTGTCCCGGTGGGGCTTACATCGGAATCTGGGTTATCGCACGCAGGACCTGCGTGCGAAGGCTCAATCGTATACCTCCTCCGCACCCGGACGGCCTCTGTGGTTCCTGTAGTTACGCCACCTCCACTTCACCGTTTCGTCCTCCTCCATCAGTTCCTCGTCTAGCCCCGCCCGAACAATCCTGTGGCGGCTCGAGCCGTACGAGATACGGATTCCGAACGTACGCGGAACCAACCGCGCGGCGTGGTCTGTGCGTACCCGCGCCAAAGTCAGCATTCATTAGGAGATGTCTTATGAAAACCGCAATGGTTGTTTTCGCCGGGGCGGTGTTCACGTCCATGGCAATGGCGGCCGCAGGCGATCAGTTTTTCGAGGAACGTTATCGAGCGAAGTATGGGAGATACACACCCGCCGAGGAGTCCCGCCTAAAGGATAGGCAGGCGGCGAGCGGCTTGACTACACCGGCACCTGCGGGCCCGGTTTGCTGCCGGTCCGGGCATCGGCACGACCGGCTCGCTGTTTACACGTCCGTGTCCACGGCAGACCGCTTTCGCGCCAAGTATGGAAGAAGTCTGGCGGTTGAAGAACGAGACCGGAGGTCAAGGGAAGAACATCTGGCAGTGCATCAAGGT
>JAYUSQ010000113.1:0-6307 GCA_043755595.1 Acidobacteriota bacterium
AGCTTGGCCAGGTCCTCGCGGCGCAACCGGGGGAAGTGCGGGCACTGCATCTAGACGCACTCTGCCTATTGAAACTGGACCGGCTCAACGAAGGCGCGCGACTCCTCGAACGTGTGCTTGCCGCGCCCGGCGCGCAAAACGCCCAAGCCGCCGTAACGCTGGCAACCACCTATATTTCGCTCGGAGAGCTCGACAAGGCGGAGGCTTTGCTCGTGGGCCACTCTTCGCCAGCGGTCCAACTCGCGCAAGGCATGCTGTTGAACTCGCGGAGCCGTCACCGGGAAGCTGAAGCCGTGCTCGAGGCGGCGCGCGAGGCCGATCCCAAGCTCCCCGCCGTACACAATCAGCTTGGGTACACCAGAATGCTGCTCGGCGACTACGCGGCGGCGATCGAGGACTTTGAAAAGGAGTTGGCGATCGGCCCCAAGGATTTTCAGGCCACCGCCAACCTTGGTTGGATCCATGTCCAGGAACGCAACTATGAAAAGGCTTTGGGCTTCCTCGTCGAGGCGCAGCGACAGAAGCCGGACAATGCGGGGCTGGCATACCTGATGGGCCAAGTGCGTTCGTCACGAAGCGAATGGGCTGCGGCCGCCAGCAACCTCGAAGCCGCCGTGCGGAAGCAGCCAGATTTTCGCGCGGCCCACGTATTGCTGGCCCGAGTCTACGCGCGGCTGAACCGCCCGGCCGACTTGGCGCGCGAGCAAGCGCTGATCGCACGGCTGAACGAAGCCGAACAGATGCGCAACGCCGCCTCCGGCGAAGGCTATGGCACTGCGACGCAGAGGCCGCCGCCATGAGGCTCGCGTGGCTTCTGTTTGCCGCCGTCCGCTTCGAGGAGGTCGCTCCGGAAACCAGCGGCATTCGCTGGGTGCATTCCAACGCCGCGTCGCCCGCCAAGCATCTGCCGGAGACGGTTGGCGCAGGCGCGGCCATCTTCGACTTCGACGGCGACGGTTGGATGGACATCTACTTCGTCAACAGCGGCCCGAGCGAATTTCATCAGCCGCGTGTCGCGCTGCGCAACGCGCTCTACCGCAACAACCGCGACGGCAGCTACACCGATGTGGCGGAGAAGGCGCGCGTCGCCGGGTCCCGCTTCAGCATGGGCGCGTCGGCGGCCGACTACGATGCCGACGGGCGAGTGGATCTCCTGGTCACTCACTACGATGGCGCGACCCTCTATCGCAACCGGGGCGACGGAACGTTTGAAGACGCCACGCAGCCAGCGGGGCTCGGCGGAGCCACGGGCTGGCTCACCCACTCGACCTGGTTCGACTACGACAACGACGGCAAGCTCGATCTGTTCCTGTCGAGCTTCGTGCGCTACACCGCCAGTGAGAATCGCTTTTGCGGAGACGCAGCCGCCAAGCGCCAGCACTATTGCATCCCGCGCGTCTTCGGCCCGACGGCGAGCCGGCTATACCGGAATCTCGGAGGCGGACGATTCACCGACGTCAGCCGCGAGACCGGCATCGCGGCCTTGCCGGGCAAAGCCTTCGCCTCCGTTGCCACCGACATCAATAACGACGGGTGGCTCGACTTGTTTGTCGCCAACGACACGGTGGCCAATTTTCTCTTCATCAATCAGCGCGGCAAACGATTCATTGAAAGCGGACTGGTGGCTGGCGTTGCCTACAGCGAAGGCGGCAATCCGCGCTCCGGCATGGGCGTCGATGCGGCCGATGTGGACGGCGACGGCTGGCAAGACTTGTTTGTCGCCAACATCGACCAGGAGATGTTCAGTCTTTACCGCAACCACAAGGGCGTCGAGTTCACCGACAACGCGGCCGAGATTCGTCGCGCCACCCGCCTGCTTTCCGGCTGGGGCCTGCGCTTCTTCGACTACGACAACAATGGCGACCCCGACCTGTTCCTCGTCAACGGCCATCCGGATGACATGGTCTCGGCGGTCAAGCCGCTGGTCAGCTTCGAAGAGCCCCTGCTGCTGTTTCGGAACGAAGGGGCCGGCCGGTACGTGGATGTGAGCGCGGAATCGGGCGCGGTGTTTGCCAAGAAGTTCGCCGGGCGAGGCATGGCCACCGGTGACCTCGACAACGACGGCGACCTTGATGTCGTTGTATCCAACAACGGCGCTGCCCCGATTCTGCTGCGCAATGAAGGCGGCCACCGGAATGGGTGGATCGGCCTCGAATTAGTCCCGGCGGCCAGCAACCCGGCGGCTACGGGCGCCATCATGTCCTGGCGCGCCGGGGGCCGTAGCTTCCGGCGACTGCGGACCGGCGGCGGCAGCTATCTGTCCTCGCACGATCCGCGCGAACTCCTGGGGCTCGGAGGCTCGCCGGCTGCCGAATGGGTTGAAGTGCGTTGGCCGAGCGGCACGGTGGACCGCATCGCGAACCCGCCCGTGGGACGCTACCTGCGTGTGGCCGAAGGCAAGGGTGTGCAATGAGAAAAGCGCTCGCTCTCGTCGCACTGTGGGCGGCGGCGCAGACTCCGGCGCCGGTGACGATCGAGCGGCTCATCGACACCGGCAGCCTCGGCGCGGCGCGGGAACGGCTTGCGCCGTTGCGCGTATCTCATCCCGAATCCCCGCGGGTACTGCTGCTCGATGCGATGATCCTTTATCGGGAAAACAAACCTGCCGAAGCGCTGGCACAACTCCAGCGGCTTCTGCGCGTCTTGCCTCAGCATGCTAACGGGCACAAGCTCGCGGCGTTATGCCTGGTGGCACTGCGGCGAGCCGATGAAGCGGGGCCGTACATCGCCGAAGCCGTTCGCCTGGCCCCGGATGACTTCATGGCGCGTTACTATCTTGGCCTCCATCAAATCGACCGGCGTCAGCCGGAGCAGGCGGCGGCTACGTTCGCCGAAGCAATCACCCGCAATCCCGATTACCCGGACTCCCACACCATGTTCGGTTTCGCCATGGAGCAGCTTGGGCGAGACGAGGAAGCGCTACCGGCGTATCGCAAGGGCGTTGAGCTCAACGAACGGTTGCGCCTGCAACGCGCGTCCCCGAATCTCTATCTCGGCCGGTTCCTGCAGACCCGCCAGCGCGATGAAGAGGCGCTGCCGGTGCTCGCAGCCGCCGTCGGTGTGAACGGGCAATCGGGCGAGAGTTGGCTGCTACTGGGCAAAGCGCGCGCCGCGTTGGGCAGCCACGAGGCCGCGTTGGCCGCCCTCACCCGCGCCCTCGAGCTGTCCCCGCGCGATAAGCGCGTGCGCTACGCCTTGATGCAAACATACCAGCGGATGGGCCGCGCCGAAGACGCGCGCCGCGAACGCTCGGCCTATGACCGGATGGCGAGCCAAGAGCTGACTCGATGGGAGGAAAGTCTCCAGGCTCCGTCAGTGGGCTTGCCCCTCCGGCAGTAAGCCAGATGCTATGTCTCCCAACTAGTACTCGACATTCGGAACCGCCGCATGAAGGACTTCTACGATATCTGGTTCCTTGCGCGTTCCAAGAGCTTCGACTTGGCCGCCCTGACCGCGGCCATCACGGCGACGTTCGAGCGGCGTCGGACGCCGCTGCCCTACAATCTGCCCTTTGCACTTACTACCGCATGCCTCGAAGACGCCAGCAAGGTTCAGCAGCGGTCCGGGTTTGTTCGCCGCTTGCAACTCGCACCGGAGACCCGGCACTCGCAGCGTTGGGTCAGGAAATCGCCGAGTTCGTAGCGCCGATTTTCCGTCCTTCACTTTCGCCGCGAGTGTGGCAGCCCGGCGGGCCTGGCGCTAAGCCAGCGGACGGTGTGTCGCACTGTGACGCGATGAAACTGGACTTCGGATCGCGAGGCTGAGCCGTCCTTCGTGATCCTCGCTGGGCAGGTTGGCCATAGCGCGCGAATCGCCGTCAGCATTGGCTGCACTTGGCATGCAGGACTTCCAGCGCTTGCTCGGCAGACGAATCGGCGGCGCGCGCCGCGACCACGGGGATCGCAGCCAAGACGATATTTCTCAGCCAGTACAGCACCATGACATTATCCTCCAGCCCGCCGCCGGCCGGGCTATCGTGATGAAGCCGGCCGCAGTCCTGTGGGAAGTTACCGGATGGTGACCCGGCGCGACGCGCTTCTAGCAGGATTGGCGGCAGCGCCGGTGCTGCAATCGCAATCGCCTGGAGAGCCGGATCTCGGCGTTTTCTTCGGTCTCCTAAATCCGAATGCGGCCGAAGCCAAAGCCGCGCAGAAAAGCCTGGAAGCCGGTTGGCGCGATTCCTACGCCATCCTCTTGCTGGAGATGCTGCGGCTGGTGGTGCGCGAGCCTGCGCGGACACGGCTGCTCGAAACGCTTGCCCAGCGGACGCGTCAAAAGTTCGGCCCGGATTTGAAGGCTTGGACACGCTGGGCCTGGTCGCTTGAATACGCGCCGCATTCTCACTATGCCGAATTCAAAGGAATGCTCTACGCGAATATCGACGGCCGCCTGAAAGACTTTTTTCCACCAGGTGTGAAGTCACTCGTCCGGCTGGATGAGGTGGAATGGGGCGGCGTGCCAGTCAACGGCATCCCGCCTCTGGTGCAACCCGTGACGATCGCCGCTCGCGAGGCTGCCTATTTGAAAGATTCGCATATTGTCTTCGGTGTCGAGCGGAACGGCGAAGCCAAAGCCTATCCCAAGCGGATTCTGGCGTGGCACGAAATGGCGCTCGACCGCGTCGGCGGGGTTGACCTGACGATCGTCTACTGTACGCTGTGCGGCACGGTAATTCCGTATCGATCGGTGGTCAATGGGCGCAAGATCACGTTTGGGACCAGCGGCCTGCTCTATCAGTCAAGCAAGCTGATGTTCGACGAGGAAACGCATTCCCTGTGGCCAACGCTGCAAGGCAAGCCGATGATCGGCGTGCTGGCGGGTTCAGACCTCGAGCTGGAATTTGTTCCTGTCGTAACCACCGCCTGGGTGAATGGCGCCAGAGCTTTCCCCGGTCGCTCGTGTTATCGCCGGAGACCGGACACCAACGCGATTATTCGGAGGGCGCCGCCTATCGCGACTACTTTTCGCACGATGACCTGATGTTTGAAGTGTCGAGGCGGGACCGGCGGCTCAAGAATAAGGACGAGGTGCTGGTGGTTCGTCTCAAAGGCAAGCGCCCCCTGGCCGTTTCGGCCAAATGGCTGGAACGGCGGCCGGTGAATGAGTTGGAGCACGATGGCGCCAAGCTCACGATTCGCACCGAGCGCGGCGCCAACCGCGTTTTCGTGGATGGAAAACAGATTCCGGCGCATCGCGCTTTTTGGTTCGGCTGGTATGCGCAGTACCCGGACACGGTTTTGATTCGCTGACGATCGCGGGCGCGGCCAAGCGTTGACACGGCCAAGCGGACCTATTGACATTCTATAGGGAGTCCTATAGTCTGGCTATACGAACACCATGCCTCCCACCAATCTGCTCCAGGGCACGCTGGACCTTCTCATCCTCCGCGTGCTTTCGCTTGAAGAAATGCATGGCCTCGGCATCTCGCGCCGAATTGGCCAGGTGACGCGCGGCGCCTTTGAGGTCAAGCCCGGTTCGTTGTTCCCCGCTCTTCATCGGATGGAGGAAGCCGGTTGGCTCGCGTCGAAATGGGGTGAATCGGAGAACCGCCGCAAGGCCAAGTTCTACAAGCTCACCGCCGCCGGGCGCCGCCAGCTCAACACCGAAACTGAGGAGTGGGGGCGTGTGGCCGCCGGTGTCGCCGCCGCCCTCGAGACCGCTTAAATGCTGCGCTCGCTTTATCGGAACCTTCGCTTCAAGCGGCGTGTGGAAGGCGAGCTCGACTCCGAGCTTCGCGCGTATGTCGACATGCTCATCGATGAAAAAATGCGCGCCGGGCTCGACGGCCCAACCGCGCGGCGGGACGCTCGCCTGGAAGTGGGCGGCCTCGAACAAGTGAAGGAGCAGGTCCGTGAAGTGCAGGCTGGCCGGCGGCTGTGGGATCTCGCGCAGGATATCCGCATCTCCGCTCGCGCCCTGTCGCAGAATCGCAGTTTCACGGGTTTCGCCTTGTTAATGCTAATGCTCGGCATCGGCGCGACCACCACCGTGTTCAGCGTTTTCTACTCAGTGGTGCTCAAGCCGCTGCCGTTCCGCGACTTGGATCGGATTGTCGAAATCTGGGAAACCCGGCTTGATCGCGGTTGGGCGAAATCGTCCTTCGCGGAAGGAAATTTCTGGGTTTGTTGTGTGGCGCCGGATCCGCGCTCGGGCTTCTGCTGGCAAGCGCCAGCGTAGAAGCCTTGAAGGCCTCGGAATCGATGGCCATCCCTAGTACTACTGTGTTATAAAATATTCAAGCTGAAGGACTTGGCAAACTCCGCGATATCATCGGTCTGGAATGGCTGTACCTGAGCTCGGCGCCGGG
>JAYUSQ010000114.1:0-21285 GCA_043755595.1 Acidobacteriota bacterium
AGGAGACAAATGCCCATTCTGACCGTCCAGTTAACTTCAGTCCAAATGTTAGCACTAGCTGCATTCGGCGTCACAATTGGAACACGACTCAAGAAGGCCGCACCACTTCTTGATCGCCTCAATATTCCGGCCGCGATTATCGGTGGTTTGATATACGCGGTAACTGCGGTGATTCTCAGAGACCGCTACTTGAATTTGGAGATGGACCTTACCTTACAGAATATCCTGATGATCGCATTCTTTACAACTATCGGGATGGGGGCAAGCCTGCGCCTTCTCCGAGATGGGGGCCTGCACGTCCTGTACTTCTTCGGTTTGGCTACCGTTGGTGCGATTCTGCAAAACATTGTGGGCATAGGCATGGCAAAGGCATTTTCCCTCAGTCCGTTACTTGGCATCATTTCTGGATCGGTTGCACTAACTGGTGGCCCAGCAACAGCATTGGCCTTTGGCGATACGTTTGAGAGGACCATGGGAGTTCAGGGAGCTACTAGCCTCGGTATTGCGGCAGCAATGTTCGGCATCTCTGCCGGGGGTGTTTTGGGAGGCTATATAGGCGGTAGCCTGATTCGTCGCTACAATCTGGTGTCCGAAGTGACACCCGGTCCCCATGTTGAACAGATTATCTATCAAGAGGACATGCCAGAGCCAGAACCATCGCTCTTGGACGACCAGTCCGATACAGAGCGATCCGCGCTTCTCTCAACCGTCATAACAATTGCCGTTGCGATGGGGCTGGGTTCGCTAATCAGCGCAGGGTTTGAGCGGATGGGGCTGATCTTACCTACTTACCTTGGCTCGATGATTGCGGCTGCTGTCATCCGGAATCTTGATGATCGGTTCCACTTCGTTTCGATTAACCAACACGATGTCGACAGAATTGGTTCCGTCGCTCTCTATCTTTTCATTGTCATGGCACTTCTAACACTGCGTCTTTGGGAGCTTGCTTACCTAGCGTTGCCCACTCTCGTCATGCTCTTGACTCAGATTCTGCTCATCTGGATTCTATGCAAGTACGTCGTCTATCGGCTAATGGGACGAGACTTTGACGCTGCAGTTATGGCCGCAGGCTTCTGTGGATTCATGCTCGGCACGACTGCAAATGCCATGGCCTGCATGGACGTTCTGACGCAGAAGCACGGACCCGCACATCGTGCATACGTGGTGGTCCCGATTGTTGGCGCATTCTTGATCGATTTCACCAATGCCATTGTGATCATGACCATGGCTAACGTGTTCCGTTAATTTAATGTGTCTCTGGTCGTTGAACGGCTGAGACCCAAACCTTTTTCGGGGCAGAAAGCACGATAAGTGGCTGCCATGACCACGGCAGTAAATCGAAACGAATAATGGTGATGTGCTCTCTTGTATCGCCAGCCATCCGATGCATGGCAATGGGCCGACTCTTCGGGCGTCAGCAGCCGTGGCGGCCGGGCTTGACCAAATCCCATTCTGGACGACCGTTCAACGTTTTGATAAGCCGTCGGGGATTCTCGGGAAGCGTATCATAATTTTGCACCAAAACTTCCCATTCTACCTATACTGTATAGCACAATGCCGGCCAATATGGCGACCGCAGTCAGTCCCAAATGTTGTCGAGAACTTCCACTGAGGAGCCAGAAACACACGGCCATACCAAGTACGGGAAGCATCGGGCCACCGGGCAGAGTAAACCTCCGCTCGGATGCTGGCATCGTCCGACGGAGTACTAGAACCGCTAGGCATGTCGTGCTATAGAAAAGTAGCCTAGCGAGAGCACTCACCGCAGCCAATTGTGAGAAAGTTCCAGATACCGCTAGCGCCAGCGCGATTACCGAGAATATCACAATCGATACCACCGGAGTACGAAACCGTGGATGCACACGCGCCATTGACTCCGGAATGTCACCGCCTTTAGCCAAGGCATACAGCATTCGTGGACCGACCAGGATAGAGGCACTGTTCGTACCCGTCGTCGAGAACACTGCTCCGATGGTTACTATTAGGCCCCCGACAGGGCCCATAAATCCGGTCGCCGCTGCTGCCAACGGCGTTACACTTGTGGCAAGAGTTGGAAGTGTCGCCATCGCTACCACTTGGATTGACAAGTACAAGACAACGACACTGCCAACCGCAACTATGAGCGCGAACGGTATGCTCCGTCTCGGCTCGACTACTTCTTCACTGGGGACGGAAGCAAACTCGAATCCCCCGAACGCAAAAATCAGCATTAGGCTTGCCTGCCTTAAAGCCGTGGACTCCGGTATGGTTGAGAACGAGAATAGGCTCAGATCCATCGACGGCATACCCGCCGCACAGAACAGAACCAACGGAACGATCTTTGCGACAGTAAGGGCATTAATGACCATCGCACTCAGCCTCACGCCACGGGCGTTCACCGCCGCGAGAGCCGTTAGCTGAACTACGATACAGCCGACGCGCCCCAATCCATGGGCCAGTGGTGCCCACAAATATCCGAGATAATCGCTGAACGTGTTGCTAATGGCTGCAACTGCGGTCAGCCTAGCCAGCACGAACAGCCAACCGACCTCGAAACCAACAAACCGTCCGAACGCTGCCCGACTGTATACGTATGGTCCTCCCGAGACCTCGAACATACTCCCGGCCTCGGCAAAGCATAATGCGATCAAGAGTATTGCCAAGCCAGCTATAACGTAGGCGAGCGGCGCTCCCGCTCCCGCCACAAGCGTTACCGAGGCAGGCAGCGCGAAGATCCCCGCGCCAATCATGCCGTTAAGCGCGATAGCCGTCAGACTAGCCCTGCTTACAGCGCGGACCAACTCCCGTCCGTTACCGCCCTCCGGTTGGATCACACCTAGTCTCTCTGTCGTTTCTGGTCCCGCAATTCCCCCGAACCGCCTCTCTCCAGGATCGTTCCTCGTCTGTAGTAAATATTGCAGACAACATCACGGAATGCCCCCCTGTTTCCGAGCGGTAGCTCCCCAATGCATATGAACCCACATCCCTCGTGGAAGCGCTCTGAGGGCACATTCCGCACTGGTGCCCGAACGGTAGTCGTCAAGAAATGCCAGTTCGGGTGTGACTGAAAGATCGCCCCATACAATGCCGTCCCGATGCCGCTTCGCATGACCTCTTCTCTGACACCAACTTTTGCCATCCACGCGAGATCACCAATCTCGAACACATCCTGCTTCTGTCGCAAAACAAATCTATCCTTACTCGCTTTGATTCTGTTCATACGTGGTGAGCCAGGTGGGAGTGCGAAGGCGAAGCCCACGAGGTCCTCCCCGCTAGTGGCCACAAAGAATGAGCCGTATGACACGTACTCCCTATAGGACGATTCCGACTCTCCCCCACCGGATAACAGAAACCCATTCTTAGGCGAAGCTGGCCGGTCCTCGCGTAGGCTGTCTTCAAGAGTCAGGCAAGCCGAAACGTCACCATCAGCGGCCTGCCGTACATACATCGGTTTATTCATCGAAATCGCTCCCAACTACTCTACATTGCCCCATGCACACCGCTTGTGCGATACTCGCCCAGGCTCAACTTATCCCGAGATCATGAAGCGAGCGAAGATGGTGAAGTCCCATACTTCGGCTCATCACTCGCGCATATTCGACATCGCGAAGTATCACTCCCACGAGCCTACGGCACTGTGCTGCGTCCTCTAACAATGTTAACCAAGCGTCGCGAAGGGTCCCACTCAGTGCTTGTGCATAGTCCCAATTACCGAGAATGTCCTGGTGGACAAATAAAATGACTTCCTTCCTGAACAGTGGGTCATACGGGTTATTGAGTATCTCGCACTGATTGAACCTCTCCTGGAAGTGATAATGCGGAAAGCCAAGAAGTGCCCTCAACTCTGATCGACCAGCTGCGAGCTCCATCGTAACGTGGTCCGGTTCTAAGCTCTCGGTGCCGACACGAGACCTGCGAATGTAATGCTTCTGAAGCAGGTCCTCGTAAAGAAATGCCTCAGAAGACGGTGGGTCTTTCATGAACACGTAACATCCTTTGCTAAGAGACGCAGGCTGAACTGCGTTCCGCTTTGCAACAACTCCATGACTCATTCCTGGCAGCATCATGTGGGGCCGGAAGACTCCATGTGGCGCCCGTTGCAGCAGAGAGGCCGCCGTGGACAGCGTCACAGATATAGCATGTACTGGCTCAGGGAAGGAGTTTCGTTCAGCCAGTCTCCCAATCTCTACCGAATGGGGGAACCGAAAGACGATCTTGATCGGCTGCTCTAGTACATCCCGCAAGTAGGTGAGTAGCACGATGGCCCCTAGATGAGCAGGCGATATGGCGAATGATAGTGGCCTCGCCTTCATCTGCTCGGACACCGCGGCTGTTCCCGAAGATAATCCCAACCGGTGCGTGGCGGATAGTCTCTCGTCTGCTTCGCTTACTAGTCGCTGTTCACCTGCGAGGGCGACAAAAGAGGGGTGGCGCTCCGCTGCTGAACGGGACTTCCCTTGTACGAGGATGCTAGTATCTGTCAACATTTGCAACACTTCAGTGTGGTAAATGCGAAATAACCACTCTTGGTAGAGCGGATCTCCGAACGGAGCAGACATCGCGATCACAGGCTTCTGCACTGTCGGAGCCACAACGGCAGCGAGTGACGCCCCAGGGGGTACGTTTATCCGTGAACCCCTATCATTGCCTACGAGTCGGGCCGTCTTACGCAGATGACTGCTCAGGTCCCTGACTAGGGAGTGAAGAGTATCGTAGTACTCCGTCTGATGATGCTCTAGTGTTGGAACTCCAAAGGTTCGGCTCTGCCCAGTTAGGAGATCTTCTACGTGAAATTTATAGGGAATCAAACCCTTGACCAGCGGCAAGGAGAGTTCGGCTGGGACGGGTGAGCGGCATACTAAGAAGATTCTCCCTTCTTGATGACCGAATGCCGCGAGTTCGTCTCGGCACCAATTTGACTCTACATACCGTGGTGATAGTATTGCCAAGAACAACTCACTAGATGTCGCCTCTTCTTGCAGTTGACGAGCGATTTGGAAGTTGCCAGTTATGTGAGCGCGGTCGAAAAATAGGATAGGATCCCGGTTGAGTGTCTGACGGAGCAGCCGAAATAGCACGACAGTGAAGGTGCTCACCCAGCGAGAATTCGGATCACCCGGCTTTGTTTCGTCGTCATCAGCATATGCATAACTGACAAAGATATCGTTATGTAGCTTACTTGGCTGCTCCAAAACCACTCCCTCCAAGACGTTGCACAGGGATTCACACATCTCCGGCCCAAGCCGTGGCCCCCCACTGGCAGTAAATGGCTACAGACGAGAGCCCTGCTAGCCCGAAACATCCCGTCAAGTCACTTAGTGTCCAACAATATAGCATGTTGGCGTGCCAGTCCAACGGCCCCAGCAAAGGGCCAAGGCCGGACGCTACCGACAGAAACTGGTGCAAACTACGCCGAGGCTGGCACAAGCGGACTGGATTCGACTTTCGGAGCCGAGCCCAGGACGGCGTCCAGCAGTGAGTTTCCTCGGGGTGCATCGTCGACAGCGCCACCCAACAGCGCGCCTTTGTTCGAACATCGATCACGGTCTCGGCCCGCAGAGCGACTTGGTGAGGCCCTGATTTCTCCCGGCGCGACTTTTGCAACTCTTCGGCCTGGGGATCGCGTTCGGACTTCGGGCTGCGAGTTTTGGCAAGTGCTTCGAGAAGGCTGGCCTGCCGTTCCTTGCGCCTCGGTGAAATACGTAAGAAGAGAGGCACTCGGGCTGCAAGAGCGGGCCGACTCATGCGGCCCCGAACCGCTTGGCGGCGGCTGCCTTCATGATCCGCGGTCTGTATCGGCTGTGAAGGTTCGCCGATTGTCATCTTTACAACCTCAGAATTGGGACGATGCGGTCCGGGGGCCAGGGCGGCGAAGATTTTGGCGGGGAGCGGAACGACATTGTTCTTCGGATGGGTACTCACGCTGTTTCCATTCTGGCCCTGCACAGCAATCAAGGCCGGGGGGGCGTCTGCTATTTTGGCACGGAGGGGCGGCTCACATTGGCACCGTGTGAAAAATGCACCAGCTTGATCCCATCCGGCACCCTCCAGGTTGATCTCGTGTTGGAGGGACTGTAGCACCCAGAGGATCACCCGTGATATCCTCTCCTATGGGTCATCTCAACGGCGGTCTCGATCCGCTCCACTGGAGGAACAAGGTGAATTTGCACTGGCTAGTGATTGTGGCTCTGGCCTCCGCGCTTTTATCTTGTACCCACGACAGTCCGCGTGCGCCGTTCCGGCTCCAGGAATATGCCAACGCGGCGACACCTGTTCCTCACGTAGATCAACTTCCATTGGGTCAAATATCAGGGGACCAGTACCGTCTTCGTGTCTCTCCAGATATTCTGAACGAGTTTATTAAGGCTGGAATGAAACTACAGGTAACAGTATCTCCCCGGGCTGGGACAACGTTCGAGGGCACCCTTTACGCTTGGGTGCGCGGGGAACGAATTGGAGTTGTGGAACAACATACCGCGGCTATAACTCTCTCACGAGGCGAGAGAAAAGAGGTTGAGCTACCGTTTTGGGAAGTGACGGTCGTTAATGACGCCCCCCGGACTGACGTCACATTATGGCGGTACAGTTTGAGCTTCGGAGTTGTTTCGAAGGCGGGCGCAACGAAAGACGGGCTGCTTGTGCATGACATAGTACTCGCCCCTGAGAGTATGCGGACAATACGCAAGCGACATAATGACTTCATCAGAAGAGCTACTCATGCACGCAATTGACAACTACAGGCGGATTGAGGCGCGATGTTATCGTTAATCTATTTTTCTAATAATAGCAGACCGAATAACCCGCCTCAAAACGTCACAGTCTTTCTATGGGCTTACGGGGCATGTTATGCCGTGTGGGCGCTCTTCTTCGGAGATGCCTTGATCAGTAGCGAGGTAGCTAGCTTGATCGGGGCAATGGCTACTTTGGGAATTAGAAGGGCAATTTCCGACGGTCGGCAGCCGAGACGCTCTTAGAGAAAGGCCGGCTGATTCACGCGCCTGTCAAGGCACCCAAAGGCATTCCCCTATGAGTGAACAATCTAGCGATGCGGCCATCCGCCGCCGAGCGAAGCTGCAGATGGCCGACGAAGACCTGTTACAACGAGGTGGCCATGACCACGTTAATCGACACGTAATAGGAATTTTGTACCTGCCCTAAGTCTGCGTTCATAATCAACACTAGCGGTGCATTCGGCACGGGTCAATGACTCGTTCCAGCTCCAGCACCGCCCACTACCCTGAGCTCACGCAGCATTGCGCCAGGCGGGCCAGCCATCTCGACTCGCAGCGCTCGTGGCCGTCCTCCCAGCTTGCTTGGCAGGTCCTGTTTTGTCTTCAGCAATTGCTCTGGATCTTTGACTCGCACAGTTACTCTGCGCCCAGCCAATAACCTCACCTGTTGGCCCGTGACTGCTTTTCCCGCCGCCACCGTTATCGGTTTGGCTGGAGGTATTAACCAGAAGCAAGGGTCAACCAGGAGACGCACCGGGTCGGCTACCGCGCACAGCATATAGTCGCCGGGTGCTAGCCCTGTCAACGTAAAGATCCCGGCTTCCGCCACGGCGACACCTGGGCTGGTCCAACGCGTGGGACTAACTCGGATCGCCCGGACCCCCACTTGGCTGGCGGGTTTCCCAGACGGATCGAGCGCCGTGCCCTGGATGCTGCCAGTGCTTTGCGCCGCCGCCATCGCTGCCGTTAATAGCAAGGCGGCTGTCAATCCAGATGCAGTAGACGCAGTTCTCCCGACCATGTAACTGAGTGGCATTTGCCCTATTTCTCCCGCCGAAAAGTCTAGCCCGGTTGTCAAATAGTATTGGATCAATAAGGGGGGGTGTCAAGTACTAAATTCGAAATCACGCAATTTTTCTTAAACTCGAACTTCACTTCCACAAATTAGAGACCTGCGCCATTTTGAGCCGGGTATCGGGTGCCCTTCACACGGAAACTAACGAAATATTTCGTTTCCTTTCAATCGCACAGCCACCAACCCTTCAAAAAGCTCAAACCTCAACCGCTAAACTCGGACCGGTATGTCATCCAAACGCAGCCGCGCCGCCTCCCGTGCCAACGGGAAAAAGTCTCACGGGCCTGTTACTCCCGAAGGAAAAGCTCGCTCCGCCGCCAATGCCCCCATCCGCCACGGCCTCGCCTCGCGCGAACGCGCCGTTCACGGAATCTGTCTGAGCAACGAAAACCCCGCTGAGTTCATGCTTCTCTACGATGCCCTCGCCCAAGAGCACGCACCCGTCACCACCACCGAACATCTAACCGTCCATGAAATGGCGGTCTGCCGCTGGCGCCTCCACCGCGCCTGGGCTATGGAATCCGCCCTCCTCAACAACCAGATGGATCACGACCGGGGCGGCCTCGCGAAAACGTACGAGTCATTCGGTGAGTCAACCCGCGCCAGTCTCGCCTTCCGCAATCTGACCGAGGCTTCTCCATCGCTACCCACTCTCTTGCGCTACGAGATCCGTCTATCCCGTCAATTTAAGAGTTGCCTGAAAAGCCTGACAGACCTCCGCGTCGCGCGCCAAAAACATACTCCGCCAGCAGAACCCAATCCCATAAATGAACACCTGACCAATGACACTCAACTTCAACATTCCCAACCCGCCGCAACCCCAGAGCCGCCTCCGCGAGCAACTACCGGACTTACTATCGCTCCCTCTCAGGCAACACCCCAAGTGGATGTTATTTGTTCAGTTATGCGGACGCACGCTTCTGATGACCAATCCGGAAGTCCGTGTCCCCTTCCTCGAGCTGCTTGACCAGGCCGACTTACTATGAGTAACTACGAGCCGTCGCGGCTTGGCCTCGACATAGTAGCCTTCGCGCGCGAGCGTCTCGGCTTTCACGCCGGACCGGAGCAGATCCGCGCTCTCGATCCCTTCATTCGCCGGGGCCTTTTCAACTGTTGCCGCCAATGGGGAAAGTCGACTACCGTGTCCATCCGCGCCGTCCAGCACCCGCGGCTTCAGCTTGAGCGACTTGGCCCGGATCTCGTCGACCTAAGATCGGGCGTGTTCTTGCCGGAGCGCGAGGCGCTCGGAGCCAGTCAGTCCCAGCCGTTTCGCCTCCCGATCCACCGCGAACAGCGCATCCATAGTAACGGCGAGCGTGGCTCCAACACCAATAGTGGCGCAGTCCCGGGTCTCCGATTTTCTCGTAGCCCACATAAGCGTCGGTCTGCAGCTTCCCCTCCCAGTTCCCCAGGAACCGGGAGGCCACTTCGCGGCCGCGCCCCATCGCAAATTCGAACACGACTCCGCCGCCCGGCTGGCCAAACTGCCATAGATATGCTTCGTGATGACTCCCCGTTTTCTCGCGAGTTTGCACTATCACTGTCGTTTCATCGACTTGTAAGTACGACCGGGCCAGTAACTCCTGCCGCATGGCCTCGCGCACCGGAATCGGTAACTCTCCGGAGTGCATCACCCAGCCATCCATAACGGCAAAGATTACCTCGGCACGGACCATGTCTTTTCCTACCTGCCGGCGGCGAGCGCGATCGCGCTGATGCGTCCGGCGCCCACATACTTGCCGGCGAACTCGTTGGTGATTTCTGGAGGCGAGCGTCAAGGGTTGGCGGCACTGAGGAAGACGAGGGCCTCTGCGGCCGCTCTCGCGAAGTTGCTCGGCGCCAGAGCCATCCCGGAGGGAAGTGAGGCCAAAAACTACGCTCGCCTCAGTTGGCCCGGCAGCCGATCTCATCTACCTGGCTGGCCATGCTGAGACGGCCCGCGAGTCGCCCATGTTTTTCTAGACTCTACATTGGAGGCGATACCCCGGGGGACGCGCTTGAACTTCGTGAAATCAGGGAGTTCCTGCTCGCCAAGACGAATCTGGTAATCCTGGCCGGCTGTCAGACCCAGATCGGTCCGCGCGGCAACGGAGACGACGTCATCGCGATGAATCGTTCATTCCTCGAGGCCGGGGCGGCTTCCGTGGTTGCCAGCCTGTCGAAAGTGAACGAGGAATCGACAATCGAACTGATGGATTCTTTCATACGGAACCTGTTGGAGGGCAAACCCGTGTGGAAGCGCTGCACCTGGCTCAGGCCAAGCTGCGCGTGAAGTTTTTCCACCCATAAGACTGGGCGGCGTTCGTGTTGAATGGCCACCCAGGCGTGTCTAGGGGAGGGCGTTGACCTGGTTCTTTTCCCTCGACGACTGTGCAGTGGTTTGGCGGCAACTTGGTGGTCGCGCACCCGATTTTGCCGGGACTGCGGACATAGTGCGGAATGAGTTTCTGCTTTGGGCTGGCCGAAGGCCAGGCTCGAGTTGGATTTAGCAAGGAGGAAGGGCTAACGAATAAACTCGATCGCACAGACGCCTTGCAGCGCCAGCGGATCGAACTCATGGTTGATCGGCGGTGAGGATGGTGGCTTCCAGCTTCCGAGCCAAGGCGATCGCGAAGCAATCCGCCAATGAGACACGCCGGTGATTGGCTTTGAGCGCTCCAGCATCCTGCCAAGGCGCCGTACTCATCTGGTCCCGCTCGTTGACACCCGCCGTGGCGAGATCATTCAATGCGGCAAGCGCCACAACTTCCCCGCAACTACGATGAAAATCGTAGAAGACTTCACACAAATTGACCACGTGCGCGACGCACCAGTCTTCCTGATCGTCGAGAATTTCCGCCACCCGGGCAGCGCCGGGCTCGCCACGAAGATACGCAATCATGGCGCAAGCGTCGAGAACGTAGACCACGAACTCCTAGTTTTCGGACGCCGCGTCTTCGCGTTTTCGCGCCAGGAAGGCTTCGGAACTGGTGGTGACGAATGCGTATTTGCCGCAAATCGATGCAGCTATACCGGCTGGTTTCGGGCTTTTGGTGGATACTGCTTGCTCACTCGCAAGAGCCTTGGACAAGGATTGTCTGTCTTCCGGGCTGAGCGTCCGAAAAACCGTGAGAATCTGCTGAACTTCAATCGACATGGCAGATTAACCTCTACTAAAAAGGGTACCGCAAAACTGAGGCCGCCCGCTGGCGCTATCTCTTCAACACCCCTATCGGCCGATTTGAGAGAATAGAGGCGCATGAGATTTCGGCTGAGTTACATATTGGTGGCGGTTCCGGCTTTAGCTGCCCCTCTGCCGGACGACTCGTTCGCCGGCACGCAGGCTCTCATGAACAAGTATTGCCTCGCCTGCCACCAGCCTAAGTCTCCCGCTGGCGGATTCCGCCTGGAAACGGTGGCGGCAGACGCGGCGAGCCTCCAGAACGAGCCGCGCCGTTGGCTGGCGCTCGCCAGTCGCGTGCGCGAATTCGAGATGCCGCCCAAGGGCGCGCCAGCCCCCTCTTTGGAAGAACGCGAAGGCTTCCTGAAGTGGGTCGAGACGTCGCTGCGGCGCGAAGCTTGCTCGGCCGGCCCCGTCGCCGGACCGTCGTTGATCCGTCGTTTGAATCGCGACGAATACGCCACCACCATTCGGGATCTCCTCGACTTGCAAATCGACATCAGCGCGCTCTTACCGTCCGAAGGCGCCGGCGGCGAAGGCTTCGATAACGCCGCTGAAACACTGTTCCTGTCCCCGCTTCACTCCGAAAAATTCATGGAGCTGGCCAAGATGGTCATGGATTTCGCGGCCAAGGATTTCAAGCCTCGCGCGCGCATTCTGATCGCACAACCTGGACCCGGCAAAACTCCGGAAGCGGCAGCACGCGAAATCCTCGCCGCTTTTCTCCCGCGCGCGTTTCGGCGCCCGGCGACGGAAGCCGAGGTCAAACCTTACCTTGATCTCTTCTCTGCCGCCAGCAAACAAGGGCAGACCTTCGAAGGGGCGATTTTCTTTGCGCTCCGCGGCGTGCTGGTGTCGCCGAAATTCCTATTCCGCTCGGAGCCGCCGAATCCAACGGCCGTGCAGCGCCCGCTCGATCAATATGCGCTGGCTTCGCGCCTTTCCTATTTCCTGTGGGGAAGCATGCCCGATGAGTTGCTGGTTGACCTCGCCGCTGATGGAAAACTGAACGAACCCAAAGTGCTGCGCGAAATGGTGGGGCGAATGGTTCGAAGCGAACGGTCTTTCGTCTTCGCGCAGCGTTTCATCGAACAGTGGCTCCACACGCGCGACCTCTCGGGCAACAAAGCGCCGGACGCCGTGGCCTACCCGGCCTGGACCAAAGACGCCGATCTGCGCGGCGACATCATTCTGCAACCCGTCTATTTCTTCCGCGAATTGCTGATGCGCGACATGCCGATTCTTGAATTGATCGACTCCAAATACACGATCGGCAACAGCCATCTCGCCAAACATTTCGGCTTGAAGTTGCCGTTGAATCAGAACGGCACGTCGCAACCGCAATGGGTGGAACTGCCTGCCGGCAGCCGCCGGGGCGGGTTGCTCGGCATGCCGGGCGTGCTGGCCGTTTCTTCGCACACCTATCGCACCAGCCCGGTGCTGCGCGGCGCATTTATTCTCGAATCGATCCTCGGCACTCCGCCGCCGCCTCCGCCAGCCAACGTGCCGCCGCTTGAGGAAGACAAACCGGGTGCTCCGGCCAAGACGGTGCGCGAACGACTGGCGCAGCATAGAGCCAATCCCACCTGCGCCGGATGCCATAGCCGGATCGATCCCCTGGGCTTTGCGCTCGAAAACTACGACGTGATGGGCAAGTGGCGCGACGAAGAGGCCGGCAAGCCCGTGGACGCTTCGGGCGAAATGAGCGACGGCACCAAGATCGACGGGCCTGATCAGCTTAAGGCCGCACTGATGGCGCGCAAGGACGTATTTGCGCGGAACCTGACGTCGAAGCTGCTCGGGTACGCTCTCGGCCGCGGACTAACGCTGCAGGATTCCTGTACAGTAGATGCGATCGTCGCCCGATTGAGAGAAAATGAATATAAGGCGCGGATCCTGATCGAAGAGATCGTGCTGAGCGCGCCGTTCAGAGAACAGCAAGGAAAGCCATGATGATGATGAGAACCAGGCAACCGATTTCGCGTAGAACGATGCTGCAAGGCGTGGGCGTGGCGCTTGGTCTGCCTTGGCTCGAAGCGATGGCGGCGCCGTCGCGCCTCACCACCGCGAAGCCTCCGGTGCGAGTCGCCGCGCTCTACATGCCGAACGGAGTCAACGTCAACGCCTGGTCTCCGCTGGGCAGCGGGCGCGACTTTGCTCTTTCGCCCACGCTCGCGCCGCTCGCCGATCTCAAAGATCGCATCGTCGTGATGAGCAATCTTTGGAATGAGGCGACCAAGGGCGGCGACGGCCACTATGTGAAGGAGTCCGCGATCCTCACCTGCGCCACCATCAAGAAAACGCCGGGCGCCGACATCGCCAACGGCATTTCGATGGATCAGCTTTGCGCGAGGAAATCGGGACTGGTTACGCCTCTGCCGTCGCTTGAACTCGGCGTGGCGCCGGTCGCGATTGGCGTCGACGCCGTAGTGGGTTATACGCGCATCTATGGCTCGCATATTGCGTGGTCCAGCCCGACGACTCCGCTGGCGCGTGAGATCAATCCACGCTCGGCCTATGAGCGGCTCTATCGGGCGGCCAGCGGGCAGGATACTGGCTCGGCTAAGCTCGACGGCTTGCTGCTGGATCGCGTGCTGGATGACGCCAACAAATTGCGCTCCGAAGTGGGCACGCAGGATCGGGTGCGGATCGACGAATATCTTTCGGTGATGCGGTCGCTCGAAGAGCGCGTCGACCGCGCCGCCGATTCAAAGCAAGGCGCCTGGAAACCCCGCGTGCCAGTGAGTAAGGATGGCGCGCCGGTAGATCAGCCGCGCGGGCACGCCGAGCACGTCCGCCTGATGATGGATATGATCGCGACCGCGTTTCAGTCGGACACAACTCGCGTCGCCACGTTCATGTTCGGCAACTCGGTCAGCGACATCAGCTTCCGTTTCCTTGAAGGCGTGTCGAGCAGTCATCACGAGACTTCGCATCATGCGAAAGACCCGGAGAAACTGCGCCAATACGCGCTCATCAACAAGTGGCATATCGAGCAGTACGCCTATCTCTGCCGCAAGCTGAAAGGCATGCGCGAAGGCGAATCCAACGTGCTGGACAACTCGATGATTCTCTTTGCCTCCGCGCTACGGGACGGCAACAGCCACAACCCGCACAACCTGCCACTGGTCTTGGCGGGAAAAGGCGGCGGGCGGATCGACACCGGTCAGCATCTGGTCTACGGCGAGGACAGTCCGATGGCGAATCTATACGTGTCGATGCTTGATGCCTTCGGCGCGCCAGTGGAGCGCTTCGCCGATAGCACCGGGCCGCTGGCAGGATTGCTGCACGCATGAAACGCCTCGCGGCCATCTTGATCGCGGCGGCGTCCGCGCTTTCCGCGGCAGACCTGACCGGCGTGTGGACGGGCCAGTTGCCCGGCCGCAACAGCACGTTCACCGACATTTCTTTCAAGCTGATTCAGACCGGCACGGCGATCACCGGCAAGCTCTACGGCGATTACAGCAGCTACCAGATCGTCGAAGGCAAGATCGAAGCGGATCACATCGAGTTTGTCGTTGTCACGCGTGAACAACGCGGCAACGAGATCAACGACACGCGCTTCAAATTCTCTGGCACGGTGAAGGAAGACAGCGGCGAGATGGAGCTGACGCGCGAGCGGCAGAGCGTTGCGAAGGTGGGAAGTGGTGAGCCGGTGACGGTGCGAAACGACACCAAGCCGGTGATCAAGCTGAAGCGCCTGACCTAGACTTTGATCCTGGTCGCTACTCGTCCTGATCCTGATCCTGTTGCTCTGCGCTCTCCGTCTCAAAGGCATCAAGCGGAGGCAGAAGGTTCGACAACTCCTGCAGCACCCGCCGTTCATCCAGTGAATACTTACGGCGAAATTCTTTCGAGGTGAATCGCGTCACGCGCGCCGGCCGTTCCATGGCCCGCAACTCCTTGAGCTCATCGCGCAACACAGGTTGACGTTCAGCCGGGAGACCGTTAAACTCGCCATACAAAATCCGGATCCGCCGCTGACGCTCGGGCGCCAAGCCGCTAAATTCACCCAGCGACTGCCGCGCGCGCGCCTTTTCCTCAGGCGACATGTCACGCCAATTACTGAGCATCTCGCGAGCCTGAGCGCGACGCTGCGCCGGTAGTGAATTCAGGAAGCGCTCCTGTTGCTCAGGCGTCATGCGCTCAAGCATATCCAGGCGGCTGCCGGGCGGCCCGACTCGTCCCGGGGCTTTTTTGGCTGCGATTCCCTTGCCCGCGCGCATTCTCACCTGCGCCATGACCGGCACTGCGGTGAGCGATGACACGCAGAGCAGCAACCCGAGACAACCGGCGCGGCGGACGCTAATCACGTTTAACACTCCCTGCTAATTTACAACGATTGACGGCGGCTGGCTTCCGGCCACTCAGTGACGCCGAGTTGCCGCAGCATTTCCAGATCGGTCAGCGCGTCTTCCACTTGCTCGGCTTCGGCCGAGTCCATCGTCACCGCAGCCCGAGGCGTTTCAACTGACGGCGTAACCGGCGTTCCTCCGCGCCAAACCGCGACCGTCAACAATACCGCGCAAGCGGCCGCCACCGGCATCGCCGGTTTCCACCAGGCAAAAGAGGATCCGCCCTCGCCAGCCGTAAACAGGCGGCGCCACCAGGAATCGGCGGGCCGATCGGCAGCAATCCGCGCCATCACCCGGTCGTCAAAATCCGCCGAAACAGCCACTGGCTCCCACTGATCGAGCGCGCGCCACACTGTACGCTGCGCCTCCACCACACCGGCGCAATCCGGGCAGATGGCCAGGTGACGTTCCAACACCTCGGTGGAACCGGCATCCAGCCGCCCGTCGACATAGCTCAACAGAGCGGCGCCCTCATCGCCGGACTGGAGCGGACAACGTACCGTGTTCATCGTGTTTCTCTTCTTCTCTTAACTACCTACTACAAACCCTGACGATTGGCATCAAGATGCGCCAGGCGACTGCGCAATCTCTCATAAGCGCGAAACAGAAGTGATTTTACCGCCGATTCGGAGCATTCCAAAGTCCGGGCGATTTGGGCATATTCCAGGTCCTTATACTTGTGCATCAGAACCGCCGCGCGTTGCTTGTCCGGCAACTGTTCCACGGCCCGCCGGACCTCGCCGAGACGCGATTCGGCCAGCATCCGCTGTTCGACGTTGGGCGCGTGGTCCCAAACCTGGCGGCCGGCGCCTTCGACAATCTCTTCATCCAGACTCTCCCGGTTCCGCTCTTTCCGATGGTCGCGCAGCCAGTTGAGCGCCAAATGAGTCGCAATGCGGAACATCCAGGTCGTGAACTTGGCCGTCGGTTCATAGCTGGCCCTGGCGCGATACACGCGGAGAAACAGTTCCTGGGACAGTTCTTCGGCCACACCGCGATCCTGCACCATCCGGTACATGAAGCCCACCATCTGATTGCGGTGGCGCTCCAGGATCTGGGTGAACGCGCCTGTGTCGCCATCGCGGACGCGAAGCATCAGTTCGGCATCGCGGTCCAAACCTTCGGCCCGAATGGGTAGGGAAGTACTCATCGATGAGGATATTGTCGGTGTCGGCAGGGCGACCGATGCTCCCATGCATGAGGGAACCCACTGTCGCCCGAAATGTTGCGCCTTTGTTTTGGCACCTATCGCTCCGTCCTCTAAAGAAGGGATTTTTGGTCAATTGATGAATTTTCATCAATTGTTTTGAGTACTTTTCCTATCCACCAGAGTCTACACCTGTAACGGGAAGCTGGCAAGTTTCGTATAGCGCCTCGATTCACTAAGATACAGATGAAAGGCGTTGGCTTGAAAGCTACCGAATCCGGTCGACCGCAGACCCGCAACGGCCCGCCGAATGGGCGCGAGGTCCGCCGGATGGTCGATCCTGGCAAGCGTGAGATGCGGCCGAAAGGGCCGGTCTTCTTTGGCAATCCCCAGCGGCGCAAGGTGGTTCTCGGTAGCGGCCGCGAGCGCGCCCAACTCCGCCGGCGCCTTCAGAGACACCCAAAAGATCCGTGGTTGATGAGGATTGGGAAACCAGCCGAACCCATCGAGTCGGATCGCGATCGGGGACGGCACAGGCGTGGCCGCCAATGCCGATTGCAATTCTTCCATTCGCGACTCCGGCCATTCCCCGATGAATTTGGTGGTGATGTGAAGATTGGCAGCCGTCGACCAGCGCAACGGGGCCAACGGGCGCAATTCACCCAACAGAGCCTCAAGCGCAGCCGTCTCTGGCCCGGGCAATTCGATCCCTGTAAAGAGCCGCATGGGAGAATCTTATTGTCGAATGATCAAAGCCAATCCAGCAAGGCACCGGCTGGTGCAAGTCGAAGGCCCGCCGCTGCCCAGGGCTTTTTATGAGCGCGACACAATCACGGTGGCGCGTGAGTTGCTGGGCCAAATCCTGGTCCACCAACCCGCCAAGGGACCGGATTGCGCCGGGCGAATCGTGGAAGTGGAAGCCTATGTCCGTGAATATCTTGGCGAACGGGACCGCGCCGCCCACGCCGATCGCGGTCTGACGCCGCGAACGCGTGTGCTCTTCGGTCCGGGGGGCCATGCGTACGTCTATTTGATCTATGGCATGCACGAATGCCTGAATGTCGTCACCGAACCTTCGGGCGTGCCAGGGTGCGTGCTGATTCGCGCCTTGGAACCTATCACCGGTATGGACGCGATGCAACGCCGGCGGCCGGCAGTTAAGCCTGCTTTGCTATGCGCCGGACCCGGCAACCTCACGCGAGCGATGGGCATTTCGAGACGTAACTATGGGGCAGACCTGGCCGCCTCTGCCGGCCAGCTCACGATCCGCCCCGGCCCACCTGTGTTGGAGGCGACCGGCGCCACGGCGCGCGTCGGGATCCGCCAAGGTATAGATTGGCCCCTGCGCTTCTATCTCGCCGAAAACCGTGCAGTTACCCGCCATCCGTGAAGTTTCTCGGGCCTAAGGCCGATTCACCTTACTGAGAGCTCTCCAATGATGCACGAGTTCAGTCTCGGCCGTCTGCCCAATCGCGTCGGGTATCTGCTTGCGGCGTTGTTTGTCGTCCTTGCAGTCGTCGGGGTGGAATTTGGCTGGATGTCCCGCGTAGCTCCACTGGTGGGATTGGGCGCTGCGGTTTTCGCTTTCCTGTTCCGCCGCGGGCCTGCCCTTATGCTGCTTGGTATCTACACCGTGGCGGCCACGTTGTTTGAAACCCGCGAAGACTTGCTGCGGATTGAGGCAATCGCCCAGATCAGTCTGTTCGTGGCCGCCAACTTAGGGATTATCACGATGATGGAGCGGCTCCGGCGGATGCTGGAATCGGCCCGGCGCAACGAGCGCAATCACCACCTGATTGCCGAAAACACGACGGACCTGATCCTCGCCTATAGTTTGGATCGGCGTCTGCTCTACGTCAATCCGGCCATCGAGCGTTTGCTCGGTTATACGGTCGATGAGATGCGGACGCAGCAACGGATCAACTGGCTCCATGCGGAAGACCGGCAACGCATGGACGAACTTAGCGAAAAAGTCTACCAGGGAGGATCCTTCGCCGACGTCGAGTTTCGCGTGGTCACCAAAGGCGGCGATGAACGCTGGTTCTCGGCCACATGGGGACCCTTGCGCGACGAGCGAGGGCACCAGATCGGCGTTCAGGGCGTCGAACGCGACATTACTGAACGGCAGCGCATGCTGCATGAGCTGGACCGGAATTTCCTGCAACTACTGCACGCCCGGACCGTGGCTGAGGACGAACGGGCCAAGGCCGAACAGCAGGCGACTGAACTGGCGCGGCTCAACGAAGAACTGCTGCTGGCTCGAGACCAGGCGCTGGAAGCAGCCAAGGCCAAGAGCTATTTCCTAGCCACGATGAGCCACGAAATCCGCACGCCGATGAATGGCATTCTCGGCATGACTCATCTGTTGTTGGATACTCCGTTAGACCGTGAACAGAAAGACATGGCGCGCACGGTCGTGAACTCCGGGGAGGCGTTGCTTGGGATTATCAATGACATCCTCGATTTCTCACGGATCGAGGCGGGCCGGTTTGAGCTCGAACTATCGGATTTTTCGCCACGCCATCAACTCGAAGAAGTTTGCGATCTGCTAGCCGAAAACGCTGCGCGCAAAGGCATCGAATTCAATTGTTGGATCGATCCGATGATGCCTGCGCGCGTGCGTGGCGATCAAGGACGCCTGCGCCAGGTGCTTTTTAACCTGATTGGCAACGCCGTCAAGTTCACGGAAGCAGGCGAAGTCGTCGCGCGCCTCACTTTTGAGGAACATCCGGATTCGGGTATCCTCCTGAAATTCGGCGTTCGTGACACTGGCGTGGGAATCGCCGATGACATTCGGGGTAAGCTTTTCCAGCCGTTCACCCAGGCGGATATGGCCACTACCCGGCGATACGGCGGCAGCGGTTTGGGGTTGGCGATCTCGCGGCAGTTGATCGATAAGATGGGCGGAAGGGTCGGTTTGGACAGCCAACTAGGCGCCGGTTCGCACTTCTGGTTTGCGGTTCCGCTGGCGTGCCTGACACAGCCGGAATTACCCGCCCGTCCGGCGTTCAAGGGGCAATCAGTATTGGTCTTGGAAGCGTATCCGCCGGCGAGAGATATCGTTTGCGAAATGTTGGCGGCTTGGAACCTGAAGCCGGTCTTTGAACTGGACGGGGCGGCGAGTTGCACGATAGCGGTCGCCGATCACCGCCGCGTCCTTGAGGTTCCAGCAGATTTACCGCTCCTCGTGCTGGCCGTTCGCGGAGCGGCAGTCGATCGTGGCGGCGCCGTCCAGTCTGTCCTGAACAAACCGGTGAGGCGGGACGCCTTTCACGCGGCTCTCGAGCAGGTGCTGATGCCCGGACCGGTTCGCAAAGTCACGCCGGTCCCCAAGGCACGGCCCATCGCCGACAGAGCGCGCGTGTTGATTGCCGAAGACAACCTTGTTAATCAGAAGGTGGCCGTTCGTCTGGTGCAGAAATTGGGGTTTGCAGCCGATGTGGCGGGAAATGGGGTTGAAGCGCTGGCCGCGCTCGAAAACGTCTCCTACTCGCTGATTCTGATGGATTGCCACATGCCCGAAATGGATGGCTTTGAGACGACCAAGCGCATCCGCCTCGCGGGCGCGAAATTGCCGATCATCGCCATGACCGCCAATGCCATGAAAGGCGATCGCGAGATGTGCCTGGATGCGGGTATGGACGATTATTTGACGAAGCCTATCGACATCGCCGCCTTGTCGGCAGCGCTCGCCCGCTGGTCCAAACCGGTCAGGAGACAACGAGGCGCTCACGCCGCCGCCATGTCTGCCAGGTCCGAGCTGGCCGCCGCAGCGACTGCGGGTTCTTCGAAATAGACCGTTGGTACCCGGCTCGTCATAACAGCTCGAACCGCCCTCTCCTCCACCACAGCAACAAGGCCGCGCCGCCCAGCGCCAGCGTAAACCCCGCCGCCCAGAACCAGGAGGAGATCGTGTGTCCGGGCAAGGGTGAAGTCGAACCTCTTTGGATTGTGAAGCCGGCCCAGTAGAAAGGATGGGCTCGCTCGGCCCCGGAGCCCAGCCATTCCGTTTTCACCCGGCGCAACGCTTCCACCGGTTCCAGTCCGGAACTCAACTGCTCTTCATAGCGCCGGAGGAACGGCACAGAAACGTCGCCGGGCAGGGCCCAGAGCCGAGCCAGGGGAGCCGCACCGGAGGATTGGCCCGTGACGGGCTCATACCAGACCGTGAAGCGCTCAATCAGGGGCGGACTGCCGAGCGCCTCAAACGGAATCCGGCGTAAGAGAGCGCCTCGTGGAATCGCTACGATCAGGCGCTTCACCGCTCCGAGCGGTTCGATGCCGCCGAGCAGCAGGTCCGCGGCCCGGCTTGATGGGGCTCGCCACTCGCTGCCACGCTGGGAGGCGGCGCGCGCCAAACTCTCCAGCATGGCCAAGTCTTCGGCTGTGAGTTGCCGTTTCAGTCCGCCAGACGCGGCAGCCCCCGACCACGCAATCGCCAGCAGTCCGGCATCGTCCAACCGGTATTCAAGGCGCAACGCCGCCGGCGGCAGCGCTGGCAGAAGCAAGATTGCCGCCAGAGAAACCAATCCCAATGTTACAGTCCCGCTTTCCATCCTAGCGCTAGCACTCCGTTTTGGTTGGGCGATTGCAATAGATGATGAGCTTAAAGGGAGGGCGGATGGGCCAAGCTGGGGATTGCTCATCCATCTATGAAACCCACCTTCCCCGGCCCGGCGTGATAAGTTGACAAGCATGCGTGTACAAATGGCGTTCGGAAAAAGCGGTCTGAATTTGGAGCTCCCCGATGGGTTTGACTATCGCATCCTGGAAGCGAAAGGCGCCAAGGCGCTGGCCGATTCCAACGGGGCGCTCGACGAGGCGCTCGCCCGCCCCAT